>JAUMYR010000203.1 GCA_030528545.1 Propionibacteriaceae bacterium | reverse complement strand
GACAGCGTTCCGAGCAGCAGGAACTCGCCGAGGGCACCATCCTGATCGCCGAGGACCTCACCCCCTCAGACACCGCCCAGCTCGACCGCAACAAGGTCGCCGGTTTCGCGACCACCAACGGTGGCGCCTCCAGTCACGTGGCGATCCTCGCCCGCTCACTCGACATCCCAGCCGTCGCTGGTATCGAAGCTCGCGCCCTGAACATCGCCGAGGGCACCCGGGTCATCCTCGATGGCACCCGCGGAACGCTGCGCATGGGCGTCACCGAAGACGAAGTCGCCGATATCCGCGCCCGCCAGGTGCGCATCGCCGAACGCAAACAGCAAGAGCAGGCCCAGGCCCACGAACCTGCCCGCACCACCGACGGCCACGAAGTCGACGTGGTCGCCAATATCGGCGGCCTGTCCGATGCCCGGGACGCCGCCACCAAGGGCGCCGAGGGGGTCGGCCTGCTGCGTTCGGAGTTCTTGTTCCTCGGCCGCAACACCGCGCCGAGCGAGGAGGAGCAGGCCCAGATCTACACCGATATCGCCCGTGAGATGCCGGGCCGTCCACTGGTCATCCGCACCCTGGACGTCGGTGGTGACAAGCCGCTGGCCTACCTCCCGATTGCTCCCGAGGAGAACCCCTTCCTTGGCCTGCGCGGTGTGCGGGTCGGCCTGGACCGTCCCGAAATCCTGCGCACGCAAACCCGAGCGATCCTGCGGGCCGTGGACGCCGGGGCACAGATCCACGTCATGTTCCCGATGATCGCGACCTTGTCGGACTACCTGCGCGCGAAGGAGATCTTCGAGGCCGAACGGGCCAAGATGGGTGTCTCTCAGGTTCCGCTCGGCGTCATGGTCGAGGTGCCCAGCGTCGCCGTCATGGCCGACCAGTTCGCCCGCGAGGTCGACTTCTTCAGCGTCGGCACCAACGATCTGACCCAGTACACCCTGGCGATGGACCGCGGCCACCCCATGCTGGCCCCGCAGGTGGACGCGCTCAACCCCGCCGTCCTCGCCCTGATCGGACGTGCGGCCGAGGCGGCCCACAAGTACGACCGCTGGATCGGTATCTGCGGCGGCGTCGCCTCCGACCCACAGGCCATCCCGTTGCTGGTCGGCCTGGGCGTCGACGAGTTGTCGTGCTCGATCCCGGCGATCCCGTCGGTCAAGGCCCAGGTGCGGTCGTATTCGCTGGAGCAGTGCAAGGACCTGGCCGCCAGCGCCCTTCGTAAAGACACAGCAGCAGACGTGCGCGACCTCGTGCCGCTCGACGAGGACTGAGAGGACCATCCATGTCAACAGCACAAGAAATCGTCAAGGCCGTCGGCGGCCCTGCCAATATCCAGGGGTTGTCGCACTGCGCGACGCGCCTGCGGTTCCAGCTCATTGATTCCTCGGGAGTCGATAGCGCCACGGTCGAGTCGATCAAGGGCGTGATGGGTGCGGTGCCACAAGCCGGCAACCGTTATCAGATCATCATCGGCGGCGCGGTCCAGACCGTGTTCAATGAGATCAACGCTCTGCCCGAGATGGCCAACGCGGGGCGGATGAGCGACGAGGAACTGAAGGCGGCCGCCCGCGCAGGTGGCGTGCGAGGCAAGTTCGCCTGGGTGGACTCGTTCTTCGAATTCTTGTCGGATTCGTTCCGCCCCATCCTCGGAGCCCTGCTCGGAGCCTCGCTCTTCATCACGTTCATGTCGCTGATGAGCACGCTCGGGGTTATCGGCAACTGGGCTGACCCCCGCGTGGTGCTGCCGCCGTCCTGGCAGTTCATGAACCTGCTGTGGCAGTCGGTGTTCGTCTTCCTGCCCCTCATGGTGGCCTACAACGCGTCCAAGAAGCTGGACGCCGATCCGTGGGTCGGGTTCGCGATCATGGGCCTGGTGATGCTTCCAGGGTTCGCGGCGCTCGGAGGCATTGAGGAGTCCTACAAGGCGACCGTGGCGGGTAGCGAGGTCACCCTCATCGACATTTTCGGCGTGCCGCTGACGGTGTTCAACTACTCCTCGCAGGTGTTCCCGCCGCTGCTCATGGCCGCGGTGCTCGGCCCGCTGTACAAGCTGCTGAAGAAGCTGATCCCAGCCAACCTGCAGCTGATCTTCGTGCCCTTCCTGGCCATGCTCATCATGCTGCCGCTCACCGCCTTCCTGATCGGTCCCATCGGCGTATACGTCGGTGCGGGCCTGGCATCCCTGCTGCAGGCGATCAACAACCTGTCGCCGTTCATCTTCGCAATCGTCATTCCGTTGGCCTACCCGTTCATGGTCCCGCTGGGCCTGCACTGGCCGATCAACGCGATCATGCTGCTCAACATCAGCCAGAACGGCTTCGACTACATCCAGGGCCCGATGGGCGCGTGGAACTTCGCGTGCTTCGGCGCGACCGCCGGTGTGTTGTTCCTCGCCTGGCGCGACCGGGATGTCCAGATGCGTCAGACCGCGACCGGCGCCCTGGCCGCTGGCCTGCTGGGTGGTATCTCCGAGCCATCCCTCTATGGTATTCACCTGCGGTTCAAGAAGATCTACCCACGTATGCTCATCGGCTGCCTCGTCGGCGGTGTCATCATCGGTATCGGCGGCGGCCTCAAGACCAGCGCGTTCGTGTTCACCTCGCTGCTGACCATCCCGGCGTTCAACAACATCCCGCTGTATGGGATCGCGATCGCTGCCGCGTTCTTCACCGCGATGCTGCTGGTGATCTTCCTCGACTACCGCACTCCCGAGCAGAAGGCGGCCGCCAGGCGCGCCGGGGAGCCCGAGGTCAGCGATGAGCCGCGCGTCATCGTCGTCGGCGATGTGGAAGCCAACCAGGCCAAGCAGTGGCTCACCGCGCTGGGCGGCGAAGAGAACGTCACGAAGGTGGACGCCGTCGCCGAGACCCGCGTCCGGGTCGAGGTGGCCGATTCCGCCAAGGTCGATCAAGACGCACTGCACCGGGCCGGCCTGCCCGCCGCGGTCGAGGTGTCCCCTGGTGTCTGGCACCTCATCGCCGGCCTGGAGGCTGAGCAGTTCAGCACGGCCATGAGCCGGAGGCTGGCGAGTATCGCCTGACCCGATCAGATCACACGACACGGTGGTGGCGTCCGTCGCGGGCGCCACCACCGTTGGTCTTGGGTCCCGGAGCGAGAACGACGTGAGCCGCCGTGGGTCACCCCGCTCCAGGCTGGGTGCTGTGTTCTCCCTCCCGTCAGGACTCAGCCCAGCCGAACGGACCTCTCAGCCCCCGGGTGCTGAACTCCCTCGCCGCCGCGCTCCCCTAGCTGCCCTACGGCCGGTGGGTTAATGACGCGCCCCCAGGCTGGGCCTTAGGCCACACCAGAACAAATGAGTGTGGGACGCCCCCTTCCAGGGACGCCCCACACCGGTGCGTGACTTACTTGTCGTCTTCGTCCTCTGGCTTGTCCACCACCAGGGTCTCGGTGGTGAGCAGCAGCGACGCGATGGACGCCGCGTTGGCCAGCGCGGAACGGGTGACCTTGACCGGATCGATGACACCGGCCTCGATCAGGTTCTCGTAGACACCGGTCTTGACGTTGTAACCGAAACCGGGCTCCAGCTCGGACACCTTGCTGGTGATGACGTAACCCTGCTCGCCGCCGTTCTCGGCGATCCAGCGCAACGGTTCGACGAGCGAACGGCGCACGATCTGCACGCCGACCTTCTCGTCACCCTCC
>JAUMYR010000018.1 GCA_030528545.1 Propionibacteriaceae bacterium | reverse complement strand
CCGGGTCACGATGATCGACCACCAGCTGATCCCGCCCACCCACTGGGTGGGCTGGCGAGGGCTGGACTCGCCAGTGCTGAGCGGACGCGCACTGGAAACGGTCGGGCTGCGGGCCCCGCACCTGCAGCCCGGAACCGCGGTGCTGTTCGAGTTCGACCGGGTCTGAAGTTCCGGCAGGAACGGCTCGGCCAGCGGGTGGCCACCGCGGATAGCTCGGGGCTCACGGTGGGCGTCGACTGATCGGGGCTCAGCGCGCCGGCCTGCCAGCGGACCCGTGACTGGGCCCTCGACGGCGGCTCCGATACCGCTCTAGTGGGGACCGTGGGAGGCAGCTTGGCCCTGGTATATCGCAGACCGAACAGCGGGCTTGGGACCCGCGAGTGGGCGTCTTCAGGGTTTCTACCGATGGAAGGGACCGGTCGTCGTCTGGCGGCAGGTGGGCCTGTTAGCAATCCCACGGTTCGGGTCGGCCCCATTGACATTAACACGCAAGTTAGGTTAGCTAAACCTACCTTGCAGGGGGCTTTCGCTTCTGTGAGGGGGCGGATCAAGGACCCGAGTCCGCCACTGCTGGTGTGCCTGTAGCCCAGGCCTCGATGTCAAAGGAGCCGCGTTGTCGCACGGGACTCTAGGTCGCCGAGTCGGAGTTATCGGCTCTCATGGGGCAGTCGGGCAGACATTGGTTCAGGCCTTGCGCGACGCGGGATGCGAGGTCGTGTGTGGCAACCGGACCAAGCGATCTCCCGACGAGGATTCGGCGTTGGTCGACGCCCACCAGGAAGACAGCGTGCGCGAATTCGCGCGCGGATGCGACGCGGTAGTGAACTGTGCGGGCCCCTCTTACATCATCAGGGACGGTGTCGCCAAGGCCTTGCCGCCGAGCCTGATCTATATCGACCCTTTTGGGGGTAACGCCTTCGGCAACGGCGCGGGGGAGGGCCCCAACATTATCAACGTGGGCTGTACCCCCGGCTTGAGCGGGCTCTTCGCGAAATGGCTCGCCGCCGAGTTCGAGGAGTGTTCCTCGGTAACTGTCTGCTGTGGGGGCCGGGAACAGGGTGGGGTATCCGGTTTCGCCGATGTCATCTTGAGCACGCGCGACGGTTACGGCTATCCCAACCAGATGCTGGTAGGAGGATTGGCGTGCCCCTATGCCGAACAGGACTGGGAGGCTCAGGATACGGATTCCTTCCCCGATGATGAGGAGAGCCTCCGGACCCCTTTCGTCACAGACGAACTCCGCAGGGTGGCGAATGACTGCGGCATCCCGCAGCTGACCGGACTTTTGGTGATCCCCGATCGGGATTCGCTCCACCTGCTACTGAAGGCGATGACTCATAGCGAGGCGGTTGGCCCGGATGAGCTTATGGGACTGTTCGCGCAGATCGACAGTGCCAAGGCGAAGCTGGACGCCGGTAAAGAACTCTGGTTCACCTTGCAGGTGAGTGCCCGTGGGCGTCGGGGAGGCGCGCCGCAGCGCTCGGGGATCACGTTGCATGCCGAGAACAGCAGCGAGTTGACAGGGGTCGTTCTCGCCCAAGCCGTGCTTCGGGCGCTTGAGTCCGGGTGCCCGCCGGGAGTCCACTGGGGCTATGAGTTCCTGGAACTCGAACCAGTTCTGGAGGCGCTACGCAGGGCGGGTGTCCGAGTGCACCGCCTAGGCCCGGTGGAGGTGGGCGACAGTTGTGCTGAACCGGAGGACGTCGAGTCTGGATTCATCTGAGTGATCGCCTGACCCAAAACCACAGGTGTGCCCGCTGACCGGACACGTTTCCGGCAGCCAACATCCGACCAGCAAGCAAGAAAGTATCTGATGGACAAGCTTCGGGTAGTCGTGTGCGGCACGACTTTCGGCCGTATCTACGCCGCTGGAATCCGGCGGCTTCCCGCTCACTACGAACTGGTCGCCATGCTTTCTCGCGGCAGCGAGCAGTCCTACGAGTTCGCCAGTGAGCAAGGGGTGCCGCTCTGCACCAGGATCGAGGACCTGCCAGAAGCGGATATGGCCTGCGTGGTCGTCCGGTCCGGGATCGTGGGCGGCAGTGGATCACAGCTGGCGCAGCGTTTCCTGGCCGCGGGTAAACATGTCACGCTAGAGCATCCCATTCACCACAACGATGTGGTGGAGTGCTACCGGGCGGCTGCGAGGAGTGGCCGTAGATTCTTTGTGAATGCCTTTTACCGGCACAGCTCGACCATCAAGGAATATTTGAAGCTGGTTGAGGTGCTGCGCGCGGAATACGGCATCATTTATATCCAGGCGGAATGCAGCGTCCACTTTCTTTTCTCAATGCTCGATATGCTCGGCCGGATCACCGGGGGATTCACCCCGTGGCATCTTGGCCGGGAGGACAGCGATTCCGGTGTGTTCACGACCGTCTCGGGGTCGTTCAGGGGCACCCCGATCACCTTGCGGGTGGTCAACAAGATGAACCCATCCAGCCCGGACGACTTCGTGCACGTCAGCCACCGGCTCACCGTCTTCACCGCCGCCGGAAACCTCGTGCTGACCGAGACCGACGGACAGATCGTGTGGCACCCGAACCTGGCTAGCCCCCGTGACTCCCAGGGCGTGCTTGAGGTTGGTGCCGACGAGCGGCTGACCTCGGCCAGTCTCCACGAGGCTTTCTCCGTCGAGACTGGCGTAACCCGGCGCACCCAGGTGGAACACATCTGGCCGTCGGCGATCGCTGAGTTTCTCGCTCTGGTCCACCACGAGATAGGCCAGCAGGCGCCCAGCCCCCGCGACGCCGAGTACACACTCGCTCTGTGCTCGGTGTGGGCACACGCGGGGCAACTCATCGGGCCGTCTCATGTCCTGGGCTCCGAACTGGCCCCCAACAGCGTTTCCCTGAGCCAGCTTAGGGAACGCGCTGCTCAGGGGGCGCGCCGATGACCGTGCCGAAAGCCATCCCACTCACGATTTCAAGAATGTCAGGAGGTCTCCCGTGAATGTCGCGGTATTGATCGAGGAGTTCAAACTCCGGGGCGTGGCCCTGTGGGTCAATGGGGACAGGCTGGGCTACCGCTCCCCCAAGGGGGTGCTGACCAAGGAAGACCTCGCGGCGCTACGGAGCCACAAGGACGAGATCCTGGCTCATCTGCGGGAAGCGAATGCGATCCGCCACGATGCCGATTCCCGTTACGAGCCCTTCCCGATGACCGATATCCAGAGGGCCTACGCCACCGGTCAGCACTCGGGCTACGAACTCGGCGGGACCGGCTGCCACAGCTATGCCGAACTTCGGATGCCCCGGCTGGACCGGGAACGGCTGGAGGCCGCGTGGCACGGCCTGATCCAGCGGCACGACATGCTCTCAGCAGTCGTGATTCCTCCGGATTCGTTGCGAATCGTCCCCGCCGAGAACGGTCCGGTGCTGCACGAGATAGATCTTCGCGGGCACGACCCCGAATCCCCTGACGAGGTTTATCTGCGATACCGCCGTGAACTAGAGGAAAAGAGCTATCCCCTGGGAGCCTGGCCGCTCCACGAGTTCCGCATTCTCCAATTCGATGACTGCAGCATCCTGCAATTCTCAGTGGACATGATTATCGCTGATTTCGTCAGCGTTAGGGTCATGGTCGAGGAACTGCTGTCGCTATACGAGGGCAGGCCACTCGCGCCCCTGCCCGAGGTGACTTTCCGGGATATCGTCGTCTCCCGGGCCGCCTGGCGCGACACCCCGGCAGGGCGAAGCGAATACGACAGCGCCAGGGAGTACTGGCTCGGCGCGCTCGACTCGATGCACGACAAACCGTCCCTTCCCCTGGAACGGATGCCCCAGGCAGAGGCCGATGGGCCGGTCCGGTTCACGAGGCGAACCTGGAAATGCCCGGCGCACTCGTGGGCCGCCCTGGTGCAGCGGGCGGCAGAACACGGTGTGACCCCGTCGAATGTGCTGCTGACCGCCTATACCGACGTCATCCGGCGCTGGTCCTCCTCACCTGAGTTCTGCGTGAACGTCACCTCCATCAACCGCGGCCACGATGCCCCAGATGTTGACCGCGTCCTGGGAGACTTCACCGAGGTGAGCGTCCACGCCTGCCACCCGCATCCTGGCCCATTCGTCGAGAGGGTCAGGAATACCCAGCAGCGTCTCTTCGAGGAGCTATCCCACTCGATCTTCTCCGGTGTAGCGGTCCTGCGCGAACTCGGCCGGGCGAAGGGCGAGAGCGCCATCGTCCCCATCGTCTTCACCGGGGCGCTGGGGGCTGGACTCCGGCGCGACGGCGGCCAGGACTTCGAGCTGGTGTACGGGGTGAGCCGCACCCCGCAGGTCTGGATCGACTGCCAGGCCTTCGAGGACGCACAGACGTGCAACGTCAACTGGGACGTGCGGGAGGGCACCGTCCCGTCCCCGGTTCTCGAAGCGATGTGGGAGAGTTTCACCGACGCCCTCGAGCGGCTGTGCGCCGACGCCGCTGTGTGGCAGCACGACGACATCGTGAGGCTGGGGGAGCGGACGCGGGCGGTGCGGGCCCAGATACACCAGACGGAGGCCGAACTGGCCACGGTGCCGTTGCAGGCAGGTTTCTGGGAACAGGTTCAGCACCGGCCAGACCACACCGCCATGGTCTGCTCAGGCGAGAGCCATACCTACCGGGAACTCGCTGGCTACGTTCAGACTCTGGACGCCAGGCTGTCGCACCTCGGACAGGGAGACAGAGTGGCCATCGTCTTGGGCAAAGGGGTCTGGCAGGTGGCAGCCGCTCTCGCGGTCGTGTCCAGGGGAGCGGTCTATGTGCCGATCGACCACGACCAGCCGCCCGCCCGCCAGCATCGGATGGCCGCGATCTGCCGTCCCCGGGCGATCATCGCGGACGGGGCGTACTCCGCGGCCGACGGTGAACCCGAGGTCATCAACGTCGATGGGCTAAGCCTCCGCCCGTGGGACGGCTGCGTCCCAGCACCCACCCCGGTGGACGACCCGGCCTACATCATCTTCACCTCCGGCAGCACCGGGACGCCCAAGGGCGTAGTCATGACCCACGCCGCCGCCATGAACACCATCACCGACATCAACCAGCGGTTCGGCAATTCCACCGCGAGGACGGTGCTCGGCTTGTCGAAGCTGTCTTTCGACCTATCGGTCTATGACATCTTCGGGACTTTCGCCAGCGGGGGAACTCTCGTCCTGCCGGCCGAGTCCGAGGCCCGGGACCCGAGCAAATGGGTCGAACTGATGCGCGCCAGCCGCGTCGATACCTGGAACTCGGTACCGGCACTTTTCCAGATGCTCCTGCGGGAACGCGAGGCCGCTGGACTATCTGCCGATCCCGTCCTCCAGGTCATTCTCCTGTCGGGGGACCTCATCCCGCGCACGCTTCCGGCACAAGCCGTTCCGCACTTCCCCAGCGCCACCCTGATCAGCCTGGGCGGGGCGACGGAGGCGGGAATCTGGTCGATCTATCACCCCATGACCGATCACGTGGGCGAGGAGAACATCCCCTATGGCAAGGCACTGTCCAATCAGCGAATGTACGTCCTGGACGAGTTCCTGAACGAATGCCCAGACGGGGTCAAAGGCAAGATCCATATCGCCGGTGATAGCCTCGCGACGGAATACTTCGACGACCCGGAAACCACCAGGCAGAAGTTCTTCTTCTCACCCAAGCAGAATTGCCGGGTCTACGACACTGGGGACCTGGGTAGCTACCGTCACGACGGGATCATTGAGTTCCACGGACGAGTAGACAACCAGGTCAAGATCAATGGATACCGGGTCGAGACCGGTGAGATCGAGTCGATCCTGGAATCGTGCGAGAACGTCGGGCGGGCGGTCGTCGTCATGGAGGACGCGGACGGCCGCAAGAAGCTCCGGGCCTTCGTGACCCCGGCCGGGGAGGACGCCGCTACCGCGCCCGTTCTGGCGCCGGAGCGCCAGAACGGCATGGAAGTGCTGGCCACCGCATTGGCCCAGAGGTGGGAGTCTGGCGACACGCACACCGGGCCAGGTGCCACGACTTACGCGGCGTGGATGAAGGCTGGCAACGAAGCTTCCCTGGCAGCACTGCTGGCGGCTTTCACCGGGGCGGGGGTCTTCCTACAGCCGGATATCTACCATCGGGCGGGGGAGATCGCGGCCAAGATGAACCCCGACTCCGAGTACCAGAGGCTGGTGGCACGCTGGCTCGACATCCTCGTAGCCGAAGGCGTCCTGCTCCGCGGGCCGGAAGGGTTCAGTATCACCCAGGAGAGCCTCGACTATTTCCGCATGGACGAACGGTGGGACCAGTTCGCCGCGCTGGAGGAAAAGGTACACAACAGCGCCACCCTGTTCGGTTACCAGCGGCACGCGGCGAGCACGCTGCTCAGCCAGCTCCGCGGGGAGGTAAACCCCGTGGACCTGTTCTTCCCGGGCGGGGAGACCGGAAATGCCCGCGCGATCTACGGGGAAAACAGGATCAGCGACGCCATCAACGCGGCAGTGTCCGAGGCGGTGGCGGGCATCGTCGAGAAGCGGGGAGACCGTCCGCTGCGCATCATTGAGGTAGGCGCGGGTGTGGGTGCCACCACCGAACACATCGTGCCGAGGCTGCCCGCTACGGTCGCCGAATACAGATTCACCGATATCTCGACCTTCTTCCTGCGCAACGCGAGAGAGGCCTACCGGGAACACGGTTTCATGACCTATGGGCTCTTCGACCTCAACACTGAATGTGGTGAACAGGACGTGGAGCTGGGCGCCTACGACGTGATCATCTGCGCGAATGTCTTGCACAACGCGGTGAATATCGACGAGACCTTTGCCCGGCTGAACCAGTTGCGCCGCACCGGCGGAGTGATCGTGATGATCGAACCGGTTACTGAACTCTATGCCGCCCTCATCTCGATCTCCATCAAGATGAGCCTGGTTGACTTCACCGACCTGCGCGCTGGCACTCACAGGGTGTTCATCGAGGACAAGGAATGGGACGGGGTCTTCTCCAGGGCGGGTCTGAGCCGGATCGCCGAGTTTCCCCCGGAGGGACACCCGCTCCGGGAATGCGGCCAGCGGCTGCTTGTCGTCGGTGAGGCTGGAGCGAGCGGCCTCGACGAAGACCAGCTGATGGATTTCCTCAGGGAGAACCTTCCGGGCTACATGGTGCCCGCCTCCATCAGTGTGCTGGATGCGGTGCCGCTGAGCCCGAACGGGAAGGTGGACCGGAAGGCCCTCACCCGGTCCTATACCGGAGGCCACGCTTCCGCTGGGCGGACGCTCTCCCAGCCACACGGCGGGATGGAGGAAGAGATCGCCGCGGTCTGGCGGGACGTGCTTGAGGTTGACCAGCTCGGCCGCGACGAGGACTTCTACGCCGCCGGAGGGGACTCGCTGCTCATGGCGCAAGCCGTGACCAGGATGCGCCAGGAGGTCGCTGGGCTCAAGGATCAGAGCTGGGACTTCATCATGCGCGAGATGCTGAAGCACCCCACGGTCGCGGGCATCGCGAAGGCGGCCGGGGGCATTGCCGCGCCCGGGAACACGGCCACCAAAGCGCCCGCGACTCCAGCCGTGGCGCAGCGTCTGCATGTCTACGGAATCCCCGAGAACAGCACGACCTGCCGCGTCATGTTCCATGCCGGGACCGGACGCATCAAGGACTACGATCTCCTCGTCCCGGCGCTGATGGAGAAGGACCCACACATCGCTCACGTGGGGTTCACCTCCGGCGACGCGGACGAATACCTGGCCAGTCCCATCGATGAGCTCATCGCCGAGCGGGCGCGCCGCTATGCCCAGGACCTGCTGGACCTGAACATGGATAGTTACGAGCTGGTGGGGTACTGCATCGGGGGATTCTTCGCCATTGAGACCGCCAAGGTGTTAGCGGAACTGGGCCAGGAGGTCAGCCGGGTCGTGGCGGTGAGCACCCACCTGTGTCCGCACCGGATCGCCAACGAACTGCTGTGCGAGTTCGCCTATGCGTGCGTCGTCGAATCGGATTTGCCCGCCGCAGGGGTTTCCTTCGGGTTCGATCTGTTGCACGACGGGCTCAGCGACATTCTGCAGGGCGTCAACAGGGATATCTCCGACGATGAACTCTGCGCTCTCGGCGGAAAGTACGCCCCGGTCGGCTCTTTCTTCAGCGAACAGTCCCGGCTATCACCGCGGCAGCGCAGGCGAAGGTTCTACGAGACGATCGAGGGATTCGACGCCAACTCCGACAGCGCCCGGGCCATGCTGGAGATCCTGTACGACGTGTTCAGGCATTCCCTGCGCGGAACGATCGGTTACGTGCCGGATGTCTACTTCGGGAAGGTCCTCGTCTTGCAGCCAGAACTCGGTGTTCAGGGCTTCTACCCCTCCCTCGGCGGTGATGTCGACTGGCCCGGCACGGTCCTTGGAGAACTCCAGACCGGAACCGTCAGCGGTTGTCACGCGACCTGTTTGACCGAGGAGAACTACCGCTCGGTGCTGCGGTACTTCGAGTAGAGGCAATGGGCGATCATGATTAGAGTCGGACACGTCATCTATAAGGCTGACGATCTGGACCAAGCCGTGGCCGAATTCCGGGCAGAAGGCTTCGATGTTGAGTATGGGCGAGCCAGGAACCCGCGCAACGCCGTAATCTATTTCTCTGCCGGGCCGTATCTGGAGATCATCTCCAGGGTTTCCATGCCCGGGTTCGTTCGCGGCTATCTCAAACTCATCGGCCAGGGCCGGATGGTCGCCGTGTCCGATTCTGTCGCTTCCCGGCGGCAGGGGTATAGCAGGATCGTGCTGGAGGCACAGAGGGAGCAATTCGCGGACCTGAAACGCATCTATCAGCGGCATGGCCTGAAAACTCTCGTGTCCCCGATCTCCCGGAGGGACCTGCACGGGCGACGCCTGTCTTGCACCTGCCTGGTTCCGGACGATTGGGGCGTGCCGATGTTCGTTACTCCGTTCGGCGTGGATATCCACCGCGACTCGGCCCATCCCAACGGGATCACCCAGATAGCGGAGGTGTTCTTCGCCGGAAGCCAGGCTGCGGCCGGTGTCTGTCAGCAGGCCGGTGTCGAGGACCGGCTCAAGGTGGGCTCCGGCGACGGGACTATCTCGGTGAGGTTCGCATGAATGCATGCCGACTGGACACAGAACAGATCCTCGCCGGGTATGAGGCGAGCGGTTACCTGGAGCGCAAGACCCTCTGCGAGGAACTTTGCGAGGTATGCCAGCGCTACCGCGACAAGCGGGCTATCGTGGCCGGAGACGCCGAGCTGACCTATGGACAACTGGACCTGGCTATCGCCGGCGGAGCGCGGGAGTTCCTCAGCCGGGGACTCGGCAGGGGGGACCAGGTGCTGCTCCAGCTGCCTAACAGCGCTGCCTATGTGGTGACGCTGTTCGCGCTCATGACCATCGGCGCGGTTCCGACGCTGCTGCTGCCCGCTCACCGCCAGCGCGAGGTGATCTCCCTGGCTAGGGAACTGCGTCCGGTCGCCTACATCGGTAGCCGTGACCAGCTCGGATTCGACTGTGTCGAGATGGTGGAGGGCCTAGACCTCGCGGAGCTGGGCGTGCGGTGGATCTACGCAGACTCCGGCCCCGAGCGTGCCGGAACCGTCCCGTGTTACCGGCTCCCCGATCCCTGGGAGGCTCAAGACCGAGGTTACGACGTTCCGGGCAACGTCACGCCGCATCATCGCGACGTGGCGCTGAACCTACTGTCCGGTGGGACCACCAGTGAGCCCAAGATCATTCCGCGAGTGCATGAGGCATACGCCTATAACGCGAAGGCCGCCGCGCAGCGGTGCGGCATCGGCCCAGACAGCGTGTATATGGCGGTGCTGTCCACCTCACACGACTTTCCGCTGGCCAACCCCGGCGTCCTTGGGACCCTGTTACGGGGCGGGACGGTGGTCATGTGTCACAGCGCCGCTTTCGACGAGGCGTTCACCGCCGTGGAGACCAGCCGGGTGACGGTGACCGCCATCGTCCCGGCGATCGCCGAAGTGTGGAACGAGGCGCTGGAGTGGTATCCCGCCGATCTGTCCTCCCTGCGCCAGATCCTCATCGGCGCCGCCAAGCTCGACGAGGCCCTGGGCCAGTCGCTCATGGCCAGGACCGGGGCGATGATCCAGCAGGGGTATGGGCTGGGCGAAGGGATCACCACGTTCACCGCGCTGGGGGACCCGCCAGCGGTGGCTCTGCGGACCCAGGGCAAACCGATCTCGCCCGGGGATGTCTTGCGCATCGTCGATCCGCAGGGACGGGACCTCCCGCCGGGCGTCGCCGGGGAGATCATCGAGAAAGGGCCCTATACGTTTCTCGGATACCGGGGTAACCGGCCAGTGGATAGTTATTTCACCGGGGACGGGTTCTTCCGGACCGGGGATCGGGGCTACCTTGACGAAGAAGGCAATCTCGTTGTCTGCGGTCGGGTCGTGGAACAGATCAACAGGCTGGGAGAGAACGTTTCCCCTCAGGAGATCGAGCAACTCCTGAGGAATCTCGACGGGGTTCAGGACGCAGCGGTATTCGGCATGCCGGACCCCGAACTGGGGGAGCGGACCGTGGCTGCCATCGTCACCGGCACCGCCCTCGACCGCCGGGCGATCCTGGAGAACTTCGTAGAGCAGGGGATCGCGCGTTACAAGGTGCCCGATCAGGTGGTCGTGGTCGGCGCGATCCCTCTCACCAATATCGGGAAGGCCGACAAGAAAGCGCTTCGCGCGATGCTCTCGGCGCGGCCCAACGGCCGAACAGATTGAGGAAGGACAGTACGTGCTCACCAAAGACGAGATTCAAGAACAGCTCCTGAGCGCGCTCTCCGCTCTGCTCGGCGGGGAGAATGAGCTGTCGGCGACGGATAACCTTCTCAAACTGGGGCTGGAATCCTTACCGACCATGCGGCTTCTCGCCGGGTGGATCAAACAGGGTTACCGGGTATCTTTCGGTTCGTTCATGCGCCGTCCCACCGTCGAGGACTGGGCTCAGATGCTATTCGGCGCGGCCCCTGCCGCCCCCGCCGCGGACGGGAATCGCTCCGGGAAAGCGCTGCCGGGAGGCGATGGCCTCACCGGTGCGACCCGTGATGGGCACCCCTTCGACCTGACCGATGTCCAGTACGCCTACTGGGTTGGGCGGGGCCGGGAACACTATCTGGGCGGCGTGGGCTGTCACGGTTACGTCGAGGTCGAGACCGGGCCGCTGGACCTGGTCCGGCTGGAGGACAGCTGGGGAGCGATCCTGCGGGCACACCCTATGCTGAGGGCCTGCTACACCAGCGATGGTCAACAGTATGTGCTACCCGAGCCGAGGGCCGCCGCCGTGACGGTCCATGACCTGACCGGGCTGGGTGAGTCAGAGCGGCAGGACGCGGTGTCCAGACTGCGCGAGGCGACCTCCCACCGGCTGCTGGACATCGGCGCGGGCCAGGTGTGTTGCCTACAGGTGAGCCTCTTGGGGCCCGACCGGGCGCTGTTGCACTTCGACATCGACCTGCTGGTCTGTGACGTGCAGAGCTTCCAGATCATCCTGCGCGATCTCGCCCACCACTATCTGACGGGAGAACCTCCCCGGGTCGACCCCGGCTGGAGCTTCGCGACCTACCTGGAGGTGAAGGCCCGCGAGGAGCGTGTGGAGGCCGAACGCGACCAGGAGTACTGGCGATCCCGGCTGAACGGCCTGGCGGGCGGCCCGCAGCTGCCCCTGCGGCAGGGCGCCGAGAAGGTCAAGGACCCCCGCTTCGTCCGGCGCGCTCATACCTTCGGGCAGGAGACCTGGCAGGCGTTGCGCGCCGCCTGCGAGGAACACGGCACGACCCCTGCGATGGTGTTGCTGACCGCCTACGCGCGCACGATCGGCCAGTGGAGCGACAACAAACGGTTCCTGATGAGCATCCCCTTGTTCAACCGGGACTCAGACCCGGCGATCGAGAACGTCGTGGCTGACTTCACCACCCTCACCCTCACCGAGATCGACCAGACGCACCGGCGCAGCTTCGCGGAGGACCTGCGCGCCATCCAGGACGCGTTCTATGAGGATGTCTCGCATTCAAAGTATTCCGCGGTCAGGGTATTGCGGGACCTGCGCACGCAGCGTGGAGAACAGGTGCTCGCCCCCGTGGTGTTCTCCTGCAACCTCGGTAATCCGCTGGTGGACGAAGAATTCATCGAAGCCTTCGGCGAGATCGGCTACATGATTTCGCAGACACCCCAGGTCTGGGTGGACCTTCAGGTTTTCAACACCATTGATGGTTTCATCATCATCTGGGACGCCGTCGAGCAAATCTTTCCCGAGGGGCTCCTGGACGAGATGTTTGACTGCCTCGTCCGGGAGATCGAACGGGCAGTCGCATCCGGCCTGGAACACGATGGCCCGGTCGAGAGCCGGGGGGTGACCCGGCGCCGCCGGGAACGCGCAGCCGTGTCCGGATGGCAGCTTCCCGCCGCTACGCTCATCGATGGCGTCCTCGCCGCGGCCAGGGAGTTCCCGGACTCTCCGGCGCTGAGCACCTGCGACGGCCGCACGATGACCTACCAGGAGGTGGCCGGTCAGGCCCAGGCGGTCGCCCGGTCCCTGGTCCTAGCCGGTGCGAGCAAGGGCCAGCTGGCCGCCGTGATGCTGCCGAGGGGTCCAGAACAGATCGTCGCGGCGCTCGGGGTGATGATCGCGGGAATGGCCTACGTCCCGATCAGCCCACAGCAGCCGCAGGATCGGGTCTTGGCCATTCTCTCCTCCCCCAGAATCCGGTTCCTTCTCACCTCGGGGCATTCTCCTCGGCACTGGCCGGACGCCGGGGTCACGGTCATGGCCTTCGAGGAGGCCCGCAGCACCGAGCAGGACGCGGAACTGCCCGGGGTGTGCGCCGGGGATTCGGCCTATGTCATCTACACATCGGGGACCACGGGCACTCCGAAGGGGGTCGAGATCAGCCACGGGGCCGCCTGGAACACCATCGCGGCGGTGAACCAACGCATCGGCCTCGGTCCCCAGGACGTGGTGCTCGGCGTATCCTCCTTCGACTTCGACCTCTCCGTCTACGACGCCTTCGGGGTCCTTGCGGCCGGAGGCGAGCTGGTCACCATCGCTGAGGAGGCCCGCCGCGACGCCACCGTCTGGCTGGGCGCCGTAGAGTCGCGGGGGATCACCGTGTGGAACTCGGTGCCCACCCTCTTCGAGATGCTGCTGGCCTGCGCCGGGGAGGACCCGCGCCCGCTGGCCAGCCTCCGTCACGTCCTGCTGTCCGGCGACTGGATCGACGTGAGCCTGCCCGCGCGGCTGCGGAACCTGGTGCCCGGGTGCCGCCTGCTCGCCATGGGGGGAGCGACCGAGGCCTCCATCTGGTCGAACGCCCTCGATGTCGGCGACGTTCCCGAGGATTGGGTTTCGATCCCCTACGGCCGTGCGCTCGAAGGCCAGGCGTATCGCGTAGTCGACGCCGCCGGAAGGGACTGCCCGGACTATGTTGCCGGAGAGCTATGGATCGGCGGGCTCGGGGTCGCGGAGCACTATGTCGACGATCCGCGGCTGACGGGAGAGAAGTTCGTCGCTGAGGAGGGCAGCCGCTGGTACCGGACCGGAGACCTGGGGCGGTTCTGGCACGACGACACCATCGAGTTCCTCGGAAGGTCCGATAACCAGGTCAAGGTGCGCGGGCACCGCATCGAGCTGGGTGAGATCGAAGCGGCATGCGAGGCGTTGCCCGCGGTCAAACGGGCCGTGTGCATCGCCTGGCAGAACCATGCCTCGAAGTCCCTGGTGGCGTTCGTCCAGCTCGATAAGGAGGCAACCGCCGGCGATGACGAGGCCGGAGCCCCGAGAGTCGACGCTGCCGCGCTCCTGGCCCCCAGACTCGCGGATGAGGAAACACGTGCGGCGATCGCGCGGGATGAGTCGGTGCAGCGCGGATACGCCCTTGAGGTCATGCGCCGCTGGACCCGACAGCTCGCAGGCCGTTCAGAGGCAGCCGCCACCGGCGGGGTGCTGAGCGTCCTGGTTCAGAACTGGGGGAGGTGGCTCCGTCGCCAGGGCGAGGACCAAACGCTGCCCCCGACAAAGGCCGAGAGGAGCGAACTCGACCATTTCGTGGGCCCCTTCGGTAGGGCTTTCGTCGAGTGCGACCGGCCGGTGCCGGTGGCCGAGTTCGTCCAGTCTCCAGACTTCGTGCCCGTCGAAGAGTTCCTGGCCAACCGGCCCCTGGGACGCCTCGCGCACGCGGCGATAGGGGACCTCCTCGGCGAACTCGGACGGGTCCTGGGCCATGAGCCGCGAGTGCTGGAACTCGGTGCCAGGCGCCCCCGTGAGTCCGGAGAATACCGTCGTCTGAGCGGTGCCAGCGCCTATATCGTGGCGGACTATTCGCACTACTATCTCGACCGGCTGGAGGAATCGGCACCCGAGTGCTTCGAACGGATGCTGCTCAACCCAGCAACAGAGGCAGCCGCCGCCCCGGGGAACGCTCACCCCGATGAGCGGGTCGACCTGGTGATCTGCAACCAGACGCTCCACCAGGCAGCCGATATCGATGCGACCCTCGGTGAGATCCACCGCCTTCTCTCGCCACAGGGTCTGCTGATACTCGTCGAGCCCACCGCCACCTCGCCGCTGGCAGAGGTGAGCGCGGCCTTCCTCAGGGCCGCCTACCGGGACGCTCGCCAGGACACCGGGGAGATGCTGCTCACGGCGCAGGCCTGGCGGCAGGCACTGGAGCGCTCGGGTTACACCCTGGTCTCGCGTGCGGACCTGACCAGCTCCCTCATGCTCTGCGTCGCCGCCAGGACCAGCGGGGATGAGGCCCGGCAGCTTCAGGGACCGGACTATGACGAGGCCATCAAGACGCTCTCGGAGAGACTGCCCGAGTACATGCTGCCGAAGCGGATCGTCCAGGTCGCTGGCTTCCCCCTGACCGCCAACGGCAAGGTGGACCGGAAAGCCCTCGCCGGGCTCGTGCCGCCCGAGACCCCGGAAGAAGACCCGAATCCCCGGGCGGGTGCCCTCACCCGCACCGAGCAGCGGCTCATCGGGATCTGGAATGCGCTGCTGGGCGCGGAGGCGAACGTCGACAGCGACTACTTCCGGCTGGGCGGCGATTCGCTGATAGCGACCAGGCTGAGGCGCGAGATCGAGGAGTGTTTCGAGGTCGATTTCGGACTGGACGCCGTCTTCGACTCCCCGGTGCTCGCCGACATGGCCGCCCGGATCGACGGGCTCGTTGCCGAGGCCCGGCGCAAGGACGACCTACCCCCGATGGTGCATGGCGAGGACCAGTACGAGCCTTTCCCCCTCACCGAGGTGCAGCAGTCCTACCTGATCGGCAGATCTGGAGCGGTGGAACTCGGCGACGTGTCGAGTCACTGCTACTTCGAGATGGCCACTCCGCCGCTCGACCCGGCGCGGCTAGAGGAGTCCTTCAACGCCGTCATCGTGCGTCACCCCATGCTCCGGGCTGTCGTCTGCGATGACGCCCTCTCCCAGCGGTTCCTGCCCGAGGTGCCGCGCTACGAGATTGCCCACATCTCGGGGGAGGGGCCGGGGGGTGACGAACTCCTCGCCGAGGTCAGGCAGAGCATGTCTCACCAGCGGTTCGACCCACGACACTGGCCGTGTTTCGATGTGCGGTATGCGAGTCTCGCCGACGGGACCGGACGGCTCTTCCTGAGCTTCGACAACATCTTCGTCGACGGCTGGGGCATGTTCCACGTCTTCCGGGAGTGGAAGGAACGGTACGACAGCGGTGCTCAGCGCTCCCGAGCGGCGGAACCCCCCTATTCCTTCAAGGACTACGTCGAGGCCGTGACTCGCTTGCGGAACAGCGAGACCTATCGCCGGGACCTGGAGTACTGGGAGGAGTCCCTAGAGCGGATTCATCCTGCGCCCCAGCTGCCGGTCTCGCCGCTGGATGGCGCCGAATCCTCGGAGTTCGTCAGGTACCGGGCTGTCGTCGAGACCCCTGTCTGGCAGGCTGCCAAGGAACGGATCCGGCAGGAGGGGCTGACCGAGGCGGCATTCCTGGCCGAGGTATACGCCGAAGTGCTGGCCCGCTACAGCGAGTCCCCTGGGTTCAGCATCAACCTGACCCAGTTCGACCGCATCCGGTTCGCCCCAGAGGTCGATTCCATCGTCGGTGATTTCACCAGCCTGTCGATACTGAGCGTGGACGCCCACTGCGGCAGTTCCTTCCGGGAACGTGCACGTACGCTGCAACAGCGGATGTGGCGCAACCTCGCCCACAGCCACGTCTCCGGGGTCACGGTGGAGCGGATGCTCAACCGGCAGCGAAAGTCGCAGATCACGATGCCTGTCGTCTTCACCTGCGGCTTGGGCGTGATCGAGCATGCCGAGGCAGGAAGCCCCTATCTGGGCGTCATCGACTACGGCTTGTCCCAGACTCCCCAGGTGTGGATGGACCTTCAGGTCTATGAGGACCGCGGGGGACTCGTGCTCAACCTGGATGCCATCGAGGCGATCTTCCCCGACCGGATGGTGGCCGAGATGTTCAGCTCGCTGACCCAGGCGGTGGAGACCCTGGCCACGACCTCGTCCAGCTGGGCGGAGGAGACGGTGACGGTGTGCCCGGAGTTCAACACCGGCGGGATCGCTGAACTCAACGACACCGACAGCCGGGACGAGCGCGCCCCGGGAGGCTGGAACAAGGACACGACGCTGCTCGACCTGTTCGCCGAGAGCCGCCGGACCCATGGTGAGCGCATCGCGGTCATCGATCCCGCAAGGGCGTTGTCCTATGCGGACCTGGATGAGGAATCCGGCCGCTGGGCGCGGCTCATCGCCGCGGCGGCGCCAGAGCCCGGTTCCCTCGTGGCGATCCTCATGCCGAAGTCGGCTCACCAGATCAGCGCGGTCCTGGGCGTCCTCAAGGCGGGGTGTGCCTATCTTCCGCTAAGCGCCTCTCACCCACCCGCACGCAACGGCAGGATTCTCGCGGACGCGGGAGCCCGCATCGTCATCACCGATAGTGCCAATCAGGCGAGCGGGGAGATCGGGCAAGGGCGCGCCGTCATCACGGTCGCGGACTTGCATGGCGCTGACTCCGGTGCCGGGGTTGGATCTGAGCGTCACGAGGCAGGAACACCGCTGGAGGACCCTCGCCCCCCGGCAACGGAACCCGGGCCCAGCCCGGAACCTGGAGCCTGCGGGGGACCCGAGGCGGATGGGCTGGCGTACATCATCTACACCTCAGGCACCACGGGAACGCCCAAGGGGGTCGCGATCACGCACCGGGCCGCAGTCAACACGGTGCTGGACGTCAACTCTAGGCTCGCGGTTGGGCCCAGCGACCGGGTGCTGGCGCTGTCCCAGCTGAATTTCGACCTGTCGGTCTACGACATCTTCGGGATGTTCGCGGCTGGTGGGGCTATCGTCTTGCCATCCCCGGAAGGGCAGCGGGATCCCGCTCACTGGTGGGAACTCGTGCGTGCTCACCAGGTCACCGTGTGGAACTCGGTTCCTTCCCTCTTCACGATGTATGTCAGCCATCTGGCGGATCGGGGGCTCGTGGATGAGACGATCCGGGCCACGCTGTTGAGCGGTGACTGGATTCCGGTCGATGTGGCACTGCGTATCGCGAAGACCTTCCGGGACTGCCAGGCCTATGGGCTGGGCGGGGCCACCGAGGCGTCCATCTGGTCCAACTGGTACGAGATCCACCCGGGCGACGCCAACCGTGGGAGCATTCCCTACGGCAAGCCGCTGACGAATCAGAGAATGTACGTCCTGGACGCGGCTCTGGAGCACCGCCCCGACCTCGTGCCGGGAGACTTGTACATCGCTGGGCGTGGGCTGGCGCTGGGATATTGGAACGACCCTGACAAGACCGAGAAGTCGTTCATCCAGCATCCCAGGACCGGTGAGCGGCTCTACCGGACCGGTGACCAGGCGATGTACGGGCGCGACGGGAACATCATCTTCCTGGGGCGGCGGGACGGTCAGGTCAAGGTCAACGGGTACCGGATCGAACTGGGCGAGATCGAGTCCGTTGCCCGGGCGGTGCCGGGCGTGCGTGACTGTGTCGCCACGACCGCCCGGGGCATCAGCCTGTACCTGGTCACAGACGATGATCTCGCCGGGTCGCGGGTGAGTGAACACCTGGCGGCATCACTTCCGGAATACATGCGGCCCCGGAGGGTCGTGACACTCGCCGAACTGCCGCGCACCTGGAACGGCAAGATCGACCGGGACAGCCTCGACGCGGATGTCCAGGAGGTGCGGCCCGCGGCGGCTGGCCCGCGGAGCGGCCGGGATGAGCGGCTCATCGCGATGTGGTCGGCGCTCCTGGAACTGGAGGATATCGGCATCGATGACGACTTCTTCCGGCTCGGTGGTGATTCCCTCGCCGCGGTTCACCTCGCTAACTCGATCCGCCGCGAGATGTCGGTGGAGGTCTCCATCCGGGAGATCTTCAGCTGCCCAACGGTTCGTCAGCTCAGCGACCATATCGAGGCCAGCGTTGGAGCTGACGTGGACGAGGGAGAGATCTAGGCAAGCGCCTGCGGAGAAGGGTGTTCGTGCCATCGCAGGCCGGGCAGGAATTGGTAAGTAAATAGCTCATAAAGACTATTCGGGAGAGGAATTATGGACAACCAAGTGAAGGTCAACGGCCAGGATTCAGGTCGCCAGCGGCTGAATATCAAGGATTTCATGACGATCGGAGTCTTCTTCGTCATCAACAGTTTTGTCGGCCTGATCGTCGCGATGCTAGGGGTGACCCCGGTGACGTATGTGATGATTAGCTCGATGCAGGGCCTGGTGCTCGGCATTCCGACCATGCTGTTCTACTCCAAGGTGAAGAAGCCAGGCATGCTTTTCATCATGGCGCTCATCTCGGGGCTGGTCAGCATCCTCCTGGGGCTGGGCCCCTACAACCTAATCATCGGGCTGGTGCTGTCGCTGATCGCGGAGGCCCTCCTGTGGTCTGGGAAATACCAGAGCGCCAGGAATAGCGTGCTGGCCTATGCGGTCACATCGCTGGCGGCCACAGCGACCTACATCCCGCTGTTTTTCGCCACCAGGAACTTCATCGAGGGTAGTGAGATCGCACGCAAGTATGGTGCTGCGATGGCCCAGGGCATGGCCGATATCGGGCAGCAAGGCTATCTCTACGCGATCATTATCGCCGCGACCTTCGTGTCCGGTCTCATCGGCGGGTTCTTGGGGCTGCGGATCTTCAACAAGCATTTCCGGCGTGCGAAAATCGTGTAATGAGTGAGGTCTTCCCTGGATCAGGGGGTCGGGCCGGTGGGCTGTCTCTGGATCCCCGGACAAAGCTACTCATTGTCGTGGTCGTCTCTGGGGTCCTTCTGTCCACGTCTGGGGATGGTTCCGCGCTCGTCGAGGCCGGGCGGTGGATGCTGGTCGCCGCGCCTTTCGTCCTCTTCGCGCTCTCACTCAGGTATGCCACGGCGGTGCGGTACCTGGTGACCTATGCGGTACTGGCCGGGCTTCCCCTAGCGCTGTGGCAGCTATTGCCTGGAGACAACGCCTTCCTCGCTCTGAGCCTCAGCTGGTTTGGAGGGCTCTCGCTCATTCTGCCCGGGATGACGTGCGGTTTGTATGCGCTGCGCACGACGACCGCCACCGAGTTCATCGCCGCGATGCAGCGGCTGCGCTGCCCGGAGGCGCTGACCATCCCGGCGGCGATCATCTTCCGCTTCGTCCCGACGGTGGAAGAGGAATATCGCAGTATCAGGACCGCCATGCGGATGCGCGGAATCGGGGGGATTCGCCAGCCCGTCAGGATGCTGGAATACCGGCTCGTGCCGTTACTGGTCTCCGTGGTCGGCATCGGTAACGAATTATCGATGTCAGCGGTCACCCGCGGTCTAGGCTCGGGCCGGGAAAGGACCAGCATCTGCACCATTGGGTTCCGGACCGCCGATGGCATCGCGATTCTGCTGCTTGTGGTGGCACTCGGCATGGTGGTCGTGGGCGGTGGCGCATGATCGAGCTGCGCAATGTGACGATGACCTACGAGGGTGAGGACGCCGCGCCGGTGCTCGACGGCGTCGATCTGCGGGTGGAGCCCGGCGAGGTCGTGCTGCTGTGCGGGGAGTCAGGGTGTGGCAAGACCAGCCTGCTGCGCCTGGTCAATGGAGTGGCGCGCTACTTCTTCCAGGCACAGGTTTCCGGTGAGGTCGTGCTCGGGGGTGAGGTGATCACCTATCGGGACGCCTACGATATCGCCGAGACAGTCGGGTCGGTCTTCCAAAACCCGAAGTCACAATTCTTCACCCTTGATGTCAGGAGCGAGCTGGCGTTTGGCTGCGAGAACCTGGGTGTTCCGCCGGCCGAGATCATCCGGCGAATAGCGGATGTCGAACGCGATTTCGGGATGGAGGGTCTCGGGTCGAGGAGTCTGCTCGCGCTCTCCGGAGGAGAGAAGCAAAAGGTGGCCTGCGCTGCCGTCGCCGCGATGGAACCGCAGGTGCTCCTGCTCGACGAGCCATCGTCCAATCTCGATGTGGGTGCCGTCGAAGAGCTGAGGCGGATCGTCTCACGGTGGAAGGAGCAGGGCAAGACCATCCTCATCGCCGAGCACCGCCTCTACTACCTCGCGGGACTGGTCGACCGCGTGGTCTATCTGAGGGCGGGCCGGGTCGCCGCGGAGTTCACCGGCGAGGAGTTCCGCGCCCTCGAAGACGCCGAATTGCATGGCATGGGTCTGAGATCGACCCGTCCCGTCCCCGAGACGAAAGGAGGACGCGGCCCGAATGCCGGAGAACTCGTTTTGGAGTCCTTCAGCTTCCGCTACCCCGGGATGCCCCGGCCAGCGCTGAGTATCGAGCGCCTTGAGCTGCCCCGGGGGCAGATCATCGGAGTGGTGGGCAAGAATGGGGCCGGAAAATCGACCTTCGTCCGGTCTCTCACCGGGCTGGAACCCAAGGTGAAGGGGATCCTGCATTACCAGGAACGGGCTTACCGGAAACCGAGAGAACGCCTGAAGCACTCCTATCTGGTAATGCAGGATGTCAATCACCAGCTTTTTGGCGAGAGCATCGACAGCGACCTCGTGATGGGGGCTGAGAGATCCCAGCGGGGCAGGGAGTCCGAGATCACCGAGGTGCTCTCCGCCTTGAACCTGCTGGAGAAGCGGGAGCGGCATCCGATGTCGCTTTCCGGTGGCGAACGGCAGCGGGTGGCCATCGCGGGGGCCCTGGTGAGCGGTCGTGAGGTGATCGTTTTCGACGAGCCGACGAGTGGGCTGGACTACCGGCACATGCGGCAGGTGGCCCAGGAATTGGAGAAGCTGACGAGTCAGGGGCGCACGGTCTTCGTGGTGACCCATGACGTCGAACTGCTCGCCCAATGCTGTGACTTCCTCCTGCACATCAGTGATGGGAAGGTCGAACTGGCCTCCCGCTGTGAAGCGGGTGTGCTGCGCGATGTGATGGGTTTCCTGATGGGAACCCTCTGATGACCCCTCCGGCTGTAACCGGCGGACAGCCAGACCTCGTCAGGCGGTGGTAGGTTTCGGCAGCCGCCAGTTGCTGGCCATGCTTTTCTCTCCCCAGAACCGCCGATAGCGCTCGCTTGAAGCCAGCAACTCCTCGTGGGTTCCGATAGCCTCGGCCTCCCCCTGGGCATTGAGGACGACGATCTGGTCGGCGTCGATGATGGTGTGCAGGCGGTGGGCGATCACGATGGTGGTGCGATCCCCGGAGAGCGCTTTCAGCCCGTCCAGGATGAGGTGTTCGTTATCGACATCGAGAGAGCTGGTAGCTTCGTCGAGCAGCACCACGGGGGCGTCTTTCAGGAGGGCACGGGCGATGGAGACGCGCTGCCGCTGCCCGCCGGAGAGGTTCTGTCCGCCCTCGCTGATGATCGTGTCGAACCCTTCGGGAAGCCGCTCGGCGATCTCGGTGACCCCGGCGGCCTCGGCGGCTCGCAGGATCTCTTCGTGGGTGGCATCGACCCGGCCGAGCCGGATGTTTTCGTACAGGGTGTCCTCGAAGAGGTACACGTCCTGGAAGACCATCGCCAGCGAGTCGAGCACGCGGCGGGTTCCGAGCGCGCGCACATCGGTTCCGCCAATGCGCACGGTGCCCTGGTCCACATCGTAGAAGCGGGCGGCGAGCTTGAGCAGGGTGCTCTTACCCGATCCGCTCGGTCCGACGAGGGCCGTCGTGGTGCCCGGCGCTACCCGGAAACTCACGTTCCGCACGACCGGGGAGCCAGGCTGGTATCCGAAGCTCACCTCATCGAACTCGACGCCATACCCTCTGGGTTCGGCCGGCACGGACGGTTCGGGCAGGGTCTTTGCCTGGAGTATCTTCTGCACCTCATCCAGGGTGTTGTGGGCCGCCTGTAGGCCCTCGCCGAAGGGGAGCGCGGCCGCAGCGAGCCGGGAGAGGCTGAACACTAGGACAACGATGCCGAGAAAGGTGCCTGGCCTCAGCTGCCCGGTCACCAGCAATCCCGTGGCTGCCGCGTAGATGGCCACGGTGCCGAGGCTGACGATCGTGCCGAGACGGCTCATGACGTCCTGCCCGGTGCGTTGGGTGCGGCGCAGGGTTAGCAACTGTTCGCGCATGGCCTGACGCACGCTGCGTTCTCCGATGGAACCGGGACCGGCTGCCCGCAGCACTGGCTGCACCTGTGCGAACTCAAGCACCTGAGCGGCGGTGCGCTCTGCCTGTTCGCCGCGCACCCGCTCGGTTGCTTTGTAGCGGGCGATCAGCCGCCGGTAGCTGATGAGGACGATGGACGCTAACGACATGGCGAGGACGCCGATGCGCCAGTCGATGAAGGTGAGGAAGACGCTGCCTAGCCCTGCTGAGACGGCGCCGTGCATGATGGGACGCAGCATCGTGCCGGGTGCGTTTGCCGCGAAGAAGGCCCCGGTGGTGGCGGTGACTCCTAATTGCCCGGAGCGGTCGACCTCGAAGAAGCCAAGCGGCAGTTCCACCGCCTGATCCGCGAGTAGCCGGTGAATGCGCTGGATGTACTCGCTGCTGACGTTCTGTGCGATGACTTCGGTCGCCCAATCGGCGGCGGCATATACCGCGACGGCGAGGAGCGTCCATAGCACGTAGGCTCCCGCGGGGCCGGGGCCATCGGAGAAGAGGGCGTCAAAGAAGAGCGCGATGGATACCAGCCCAGCGGCGAGAGCAGCCGACGAGGTCACGATGAGCGCCAGCAGAATAGTCAGCAGGCGACGGTTACGGGAGTCGCTGATCGCGTAGAAGATGCGAATCATGCCACAGCCTCCTTGACATGGTGGCGCCGGAACCGGTCGTAGCGTTCCCACATGCCGGCGTACTTGCCTCGGGCTTCAAGGAGCGCATCGTGGGAGCCGGCTTCGATGATGCGCCCGTCGTCGAGTACCAGGATGGTATCGGCGTCGGCGATGGTGTGCAGGCGATGCGCGATCACCACGAGGGTGCGGCCAGCAACCAGGGTGGTTATCGCCTGCTGGATCGCGGCTTCGGAGTCCGGATCGGCGAAGGCGGTGGCCTCATCGAGGACCAGGATCGGCGCGTCGCGCAGGATCGCGCGGGCGATGGCGATGCGCTGCTTCTCGCCGCCCGACAAATGGGCGTCCTCCCCGATCACCGAATCGTAGCCCCGCGGAAGAGCGGTGATCCGCTCGTGGATCTGGGCCGCGGTGGCGGCGCGAATGACGTCGGCGTCGGTGGCCTCGGGGCTGGCTAGCCGGATATTGTCGCGGACGCTGAGCTGCATGAGGTAGGAGTCCTGGAAAACAAAACCGATGCGGCCATAGAGCTGTTTGGCGCTCAGCTCGGTGGTGGCTACCCCGCCGATGAGCACCTCGCCGCTGGTCGGATCGAGCAGCCGGGGGATGAGCTGGGCCAGCGTAGATTTTCCCGCACCCGAGGGGCCGACGAGCGCGGTGACTGATCCGGGTTCCAGCCGGGCGGATACCCGATCGAGTACCGTGGTGTCCTCGACGTAGGCGAAGCTCAGATCATCGAAGCGGATGCTGTTGTCGCCTGGTCGCGCATCGCCGCCTGGTTCGGGCAGCACCGGAATGTTGAGGAAATCGGTCAGCTCGGCCGCCGCTTCGTTGGCCTCCTTATACATGCTGCTCATCTGGGCGAGCATCATGAGCGGGCTGGCGATGTTGTTGATCAGCAGCAACGCGGCCAGCACGGCGATCGGACTGGCCCCGTGCGAGGCGACGAGCCAGGGGCCCGTGGCGACGACGACGAAGAGGCTGAACACGGGTGAGGTGAAGATCCGCGCGAGGGCGGAGGCATGGACGGTGGCGCGTACCCAGTCCAGGTAGAACATTCCGAACTCCCTGGACCGGGCGATGAAGGTGCCCTGGTTCCGACCTTTGGGCTGGAAGACCTTGATAACGCCGATGCCGCGAACCAGTTCGACGATGGATGAGTTGAGTTCCTTCTGGCCGCGGGTGAACTGTTCCGCCTTGGCCGAGAAGTCCCGCAGCATGAACGGGATTGTCGCGAGCGTGAGGGTGAGCGGGATGAGCGCGACGAATCCGAGCCGCCAGTCGACGATAAACAGGTATGCGACGCTGAGTATCGGCACGAGCACGCTTGAGGTGTAGTCGGGTGCGCCGTGCGCGATGAGCATGTGGATCTTGTTCACGTCATCCTGCACGAATTTCTTCACTTTGCCCGAGGAGTTTCGGGTAAACCAGGCCAGCGGAAGCTGGGACAGCTTCGTGATTTGTCGCTGGCGAATGTCTTCGGCGAGGGTGCCGTCGGCCCAGTGGCTGACCTGATAGCTTTTCTTCACGGTGAGGCTGTGCAGCACGGTCGCGGCGGCGAGGCCGCCGATCAGGCCCCACACCAGCCCGGTGTTGATGCCCTCACCGGAAAAGGCCGGAAACACGGCACGGGCGAGCTCGGTGAGCAGGATCACTGGTGCCAGCGATAGTACGGCCGCGACCGCGGCGAGCAGCCCGGATATGAGAAGTTCCCGATGCGCGGGTTTCGCGATCTGCCAGAAGGTGGTTCGTTGTTCGCTCATCTGTTTCCTTATGACGTTCTTCTCCGAAGAGGCTGCCGCGCAGCGCGGTTCATATCACGTGGTCCTACGGTTGCCATCCCCAGTCCGGGCTGGGCCAAACCTCACGGCGAACGGGTACCCAAAACCGGAGGCAACGAAACCACGCGGATTGAGCGCGCGAGGGGTACCGAGGCGGCGGTGAGACCAGGGGCCTAGCCCGGCGGCATACCCCAGATTGGGCTTCACCTCGCTCGGGGAGTCCACTTGCGACACGCGAGGAGCCAACACAGGTCTTTCCATCCGAACCATAGCTGAGACTAATCAGGTATGCCTTACTTTACCTATGAATCGCAGGAGTGGTGCTCCACGGTCCTGGAATACCGTCCCAGACCCATCCTGTGGTGCTGAGGGTCGCGGGCTTTAGCCGGGAAGGTCCGCTGGTAGCCGGTCGCCGGACGGAACCGCTTGAGGGGGCAACGCCAGGTCCTGGGCGCCAACCGGTTGGCAGGCTCGGGCAAGGCTGGCGGCTAAGTCTCCAGCCCCACCCCCCCCAGGCTTGATGGCTTAGGTAAACCTAAGCTAAATTGTGCGCCGATCGGTGATGTGGCCGATACAGGTTTATCGCTGGGGTCACACCCTGACAGAGAGGCGCTCATGGCCGAGTCGCGGAAGCTGAGACACGACACTGACGCGGCGCTGCGCGTGTGCGATCTGCATAAGACTTTTGGGCGGGGAGCCAAGATCACCGAAGCGCTCAGGGGGCTCTCCTTCGAGGTGCCGAGAGGCTCGGTGGTGTCGCTGCTCGGAGCCAACGGCGCGGGCAAGACGACCTTGGTGAATATCGCATCCACTCTCTTGCTGCCTACCTCGGGCACACTGACTGTATGCGGGACGGATGTCGTGGCCGATCCGGCCACGGTGAGGCGGCACATCTCTCTGACCGGTCAGTTCGCGGCGGTCGACGGTGAGCTAACCGGCCGGGAAAACCTGATCTTCTTCGCTAGCCTGCAAGGGCTGAGCAAGGCTGCGGCCCGGGTTCGCGCAGACGAGTTGTTGCGCGCCTTCCGCCTGGTCGAGGCCGCAAACCGGCGGGTTGCGACGTACTCCGGCGGGATGCGCCGCCGCTTAGATATCGCCGCCTCCCTGACGGTTAGACCCGACCTGCTGTTCCTGGACGAGCCGACCACAGGTTTAGACCCGCTGTCGCGCCGGGAGCTGTGGGACGCCGTCGACGATCTGCGGGACCAGGGGGTATCGGTGCTGCTCACCACGCAGTATCTGGATGAAGCCGAACGGCTGTCCGACGGCATCGTGCTGCTGCGCGGAGGACGGGTAGTCGCCCAGGGGACCCCCGGTGAGCTGCGCCGTCAGTTCGGCGCGCCGGTCTGCCGCTTGGGTTTCGGTGATGCTGAAACAGCCACGCGGTGCGCGAAAGAACTCCTTCCGCTCGCTCTTGGCCGCGCCCGCGCTGACTTCCGGGTGGAATCCCTGGAGGTGCTATTTACCGCTCATGACGGGGTCCGGGACTTGTCCCGGGCTGCGGAATGGCTGGACTCCTCCGGGATCGAGGTGGCCTCAGCCTCGCTCAACCCACCCTCTCTGGACGAGGTCTTCCTCGGCACGGCCTTCGCCGCTGCGCAGGAAGGCTGACGGATGGAACGCTTCCCGCTGTCCGCTACGGTAGCCCAGCCGAACAATCTCGTCGCGCTCGGGGGAGCCGTTCGGCGCAACGCGCTGCGTCTGATGCGCAATTCGGCGTCCCTCGTCTCGGCTTTAGTGATTCCTGGAATGTCAATGCTCGCCTTCTGGGCCGTGTTCGGTCACGCCGCCAGCAACTCCGGTTTCGACTATGCGCTGTTCCTGATGGCCGCCGCCATGTTCCAGGCCGTCATTTTCACCGCGGGGGGATCGGCTATGGCCTTGGCCGTCGATGCCGAATCCGGGCTGCTGGCGCGAGAACGCGCGATGCCGATCCACGCCATGGTTGTGGTGGGGGGACGCATGATTGCCGACTTGCTGCGGTCAGTCGCATCACTCGCCGCGGTGATTGGCCTGGGGTTGCTGTGCGGGGCAAAACCGGCCAGCTGGTCTGGCTTGGGCTTGGCCTTCCTCGTCGCTTTGGGCATGGGGGAAGTGCTATCGCTGTTCTTTTGCGGGCTGGCGCTGCGTTCGGCCCACCCGGTCCAGCTGGCAGGGCTCATCCAGGGAGTGGAATTGCCACTGCTCATGGTATCGACCGCCTTCATCCCGCTGAGTATGCTGCCGGATCAGCTGGAGCCGGTCATCGCCCACATGCCTTTCTCCCCGATGATCGATACCAACCGTGCGTTGCTCGCGGGCTCCTCTCCTGGCGCTTCCGGATGGGAGGCACTGGCCTGGCTAACCGGTGGACTCCTGCTTGGCACCGTGTGGGTCTCTAGGGCCTTCAGGAGGCAGCCATGAGTGGCGGAGAATCACTGGACATCAGCTGGATGAGGGCCTCTGGGATTCACGCGGGACGCTTGCTGAAGCGCTGGACGCGCTCCCCGGTGATGATCGCCTCTGCCGTTGGCGTGCCGGTGGTGATGATCGCGATCATCACCGTGATGTTTTCCGGAATGGTCGAACAGTTCAGTGGCGTCGCGATGGACATGGCTGGCGTGGCGATCATGATCGCCGTGGCACAGGCCTTCACGGGGAGTCTGCTCGGCGCCGGCGCGATCGTGCAGGAGCGCCAGGAGGGGTTGCCGCAGCGCCTGGCCACGTTGCCGGTGCCCCGCGGGGCGGCGGTCACCGGGCGGGTCCTCGCCGAGTCAGCGCGGGCATTCGTCTCGGTGCTGGCGGCCCTGGCCATGGGCCTCGCCTACGGGGCCTCCTTTGGCGGCCTGATTCCGGCCATGGGAACCCTTCTGGTGCTGGCGGTGGTCGCGGTGGCAGCTGGAAGCGTGGGGGTCATGCTCGGCTATCTCGTCGAGACTCCGCAGGGGGCGTTCAGCTTCGCCCCCCTGGTGATGGCAGCCATGTTCTTCAACACCGCCATGATGCCCCGCGACATGTATGCCGCGGTGCTGCGTCCCTTTGTCGATGCTTCTCCGGTCACCGCGGTCACCCAGCTGGTGAACGCGATCGCCGTGGGGCGGGTGGAAGGCTGGCAGGTCCTGGTCTTCGTCCTCTGGTTCGGGGGGCTCACCGCGCTCAGCCTGCTTGTGCTGGGGCCCCGGGGCAGCGGCGTTCAGCGGTAGGAACCGACGATGAACAGTGCGCGCGTAACGGGGACGCCCCCTCAGACTCTGGATCTCCGCCGCCGGACCAGCTGGCCAGCGGCTCATCGGCCGCGTTCCGGGGCGGACCCGGCGGAGGCCGTGATCATATCGCCACCCATCCCGCCCGATGAGGCCTATGTCGGGCGGCTTTACCAACCACCACACAAGTAAGGAGAAGACATGGACACACGGGAACAGCTCCTGGAGAAGATCCGCAACGGCCAGCCAGTCAGGGTGATCGATGACCTGTCTCTGTTCGAAGACATGATGGCTTGCGCCGAGAAGTGTCACACGATGAACCAGCTCAGGCCGACGCAGTGGGAGGAGAAGAGGGAGGCGATGCGCGACCTGCTCGGGTCGATGGGTGAGCGGATGACCATCTTCTTGCCGTTCTACGCCCAGAACGGCACCAACATCACCGTCGGTGATGACGTCACCTTCAACCGGGGAGTCACCGTGCTGGACATGGCACAGGTCACCTTCGGCAATAACGTCATGGTGGGGCCAAACTGTTCCTTCTTCGCGGGTAACCATGCCTTGGACCCCGAGGAAAGGAAGAACATGATCTGCCTGCCTGCGCCGATCACAGTTGGCGACGACGTGTGGATCGGAGGCCACTGCGTCGTCATGGCCGGGGTAACCATCGGCGCCGGGGCCGTCATCGGTGCGGGAAGCGTCGTGACCAAGGACGTGCCGCCAATGTGCATCGCGGCCGGTAACCCGTGCCGGGTGATCCGCGAGATCGGTCCCCAGGACAAACTGATGGACACCGGGGACCAGGAAGAGCGCTAAGGAGTGAAGGCACTCGCCGCTGTACTGGGCTCCGAGGGAGACGTGACGCCGTTCGTCGTGCTGGGACGCCGCCTTGCCGAGCGTGGCCATGGCATGGTCATCGCGGGATTCGAAGAGTTCGCCTCCCGGGTTCGGGCCGAGGGAATTGACTATGTTGTCCTGCCGGGCAGTTGTGAGCAGCTCATGAGACGCCTGCTGGGTGATACCAAGGGCGTGATGGACGCGGTACGGGGAGTCCGTGAAATGCTCGGTGATCCGGGGATCTTCACCGCTCTCGAAAAGGCCATGAATGGGGTCGACATCGTCGCCTACAACCAATTCACCGAGGTGACCCGTCTCCTCGCGGTGGCGGCGGATGTGCCAAGCGTGCGCGTGCAGGTGTATCCGACTGAACCATGCCGGTCCTATAGCCTGATCGACCCTCGCCGTAACGACGGCACCTGGCGGGCCCCGGTCATGCACCGCGTGTCAAATCTCTTGATGACCTGGGCGATGGCACCGGTGATGCGAGGCTGGCGTCAGCGTCTTGGGCTCCCGCGGCGGGCTGGCCGCGGGAGCGCCCACACTCTCTATCAGTTCAGCCCATCCCTCAACCCACCGGATCCAGCATGGGGGGAACACGTCCACGTGACCGGGGAGTGGCTGAGCCAGGCTCCCAGCGCAGAGAATCCCGACGAACAGGTAGAGGATTTCCTCGGGTGGGGGAGCCCGCCGTTGCTGATCAGCTTTGGCAGCGTGTCGTCTTCTCACCTGCCTCCCGCCCGAGTCTGGCTCAGAGAACTCCTCACCGAGAGAAAACTGCGGGCGATCATCGTCGACCCCGAGCAACCTCGCGGTGAGACGGGCGGGATTCTCACCCTCGAGCGGGTTCCCTTCGCCAGGGTGCTGCCTCGGTGCCGGGGGGTCATTTGCCACGGCTCCTTGGGCACCACCGGAGCCGCGTTGCGTGCTGGGCTGCCCTGTCTAGTGGTCGCGTTCGGGGGAGATCAGCACTTCCATGCTCAAGCCGTGTGCCGTAATGGTGCTGGTCCTGCATACATTGATGCCCAGCGAGGCGAGCTCACGCGCGATGTGCTTGCGACACGCATCGAGGAACTCGTGAGCGGGGCCTACGATGAGGCCGCGAGCAGCTGGACCTCCCGGCTGAAGGCAGACCCGGGAGTCGACGAAGCCGTCAGTCTGCTGCTGGAACTCGCCGGAGAGGGCGGGTCAGCTCTGGCAGTCCCGGATCGACGCCGCACGAGGGAGGCTGAGTGATGCCGATGAGGAACCGGTTCGGGACTTTCCCGTTCATCGCGGAATCGTCCAGCGGGCAGCTGGTTTTCTGCTTCCACCATGCTGGTGGCAGCGCATCGGTCTATCGTGGATGGGTCTCAGCCAGCCCCCGGATCAATGCGGTTCCGGTAGAGCTTCCCGGAAAAGCCACGAGGTTGCGTGAGCCGTGGATTAGCGACTTTTCTCGGCTAGCGCGGCAATTGGCCAGCGAGATCCTGGAACTGGCCGGCGAGACCCCAATGGTGCTCTATGGCCACAGCATGGGGGCCGCGCTGGCCTACGAGACAGCGGCCTATTTGCAGGAGCGCCATCAGCGCACCCCGCGAGCGGTGGTGGTCGCCGCACGGCAGGCTCCGGGGGAGATTATCGAGGGGGAATATCACAGCTCCATGGGCCTGGCCGCGCTCCGGGAGGAACTAGCCATGGTCGGTGGTACTCCGCCTGAGATCCTGGCCGATGACGACATCATGGCACTACTGCTCGCGGGAGTTCAGCGTGACTACGTGCTGCACGAGTCCTTCTGCCACACGTCGACGGTTCTGTCCTGTCCCATCCTGGCGCTCGCCGGAGCCGACGATCCGACCATCGTGCCGGAGCGGCTGGAGATCTGGTCTCGATTCACCAGTTCCCGGTTCGAGCTCAAGGTGCTGCCCGGGGCGCATTTCTTTGCCACGGGTTCTGGCCGCGATTTCTTGGAGGACCTAGCCGATGATCTTCAGCGGATCACCGCTGGCCTCGGCTGAGCACACCGCAACCATGCTGGGGAGAAGGACAGAAGGCTCGTGGGCGATAGTCCGGCATAACCCGCGGCTGGGTCCCGGCCCACAATAGGCGAAGCTGGCAGGAGAAAAGCGCCAGGACGGCGCTGGCAACAGGATCGTTGGCTCGGCTGTCGAAGGTTTGGCGGTTACCGGTCTGCTGCCGGAACGAACGGTTTTGTCAGAGAGCCTATGGACGACCCACCAAGCATGAGATAAGGTTAGGCACGCCTAAGTAAGTAGCGTTGGAAGGGCGTCTCCCAGTGAAGACCCGGAAGCAGGTCCGCCGAGGAAGGCACCTTTGTATTGTTGATGGTCAATTTTCCGTTCTGGCATCTTCCCGGATGTGGCCCTCGGCTGCCGGATGCCGCGGTTATCGCTCCCGTTCTGCCCGGCGGCAAGCGCGCCGTTCCTGCTTCTTGCCTGGCCGCGCTGCCGGGCGGCGTCCGGCTCCTCGCGGATGGTCGTCGCGGCCAAGGCTGGGATGGTGGTCATGAGCGTGCATGGGGTGATAGCTATCGGGCCATCAGGGGTGGGGTGCGACCGTCGTCCTAAGGCCGGTGCCGTGGTCAGTGGCTGGGGCTGACTCGTGATGGCCCATCATGGCAGCGCCGTATCCGGCCCGGGATTCCCAGTGGCCGCTGTTCGCTCGGTGCTAGCTGGTGCGGTGGGCCGAGGCCGGAGAGGTTCCTCAAGGGCTCCCCTGGAGGAGATGTCAGGATTCTGGTGAAGAAGAGGGAAGAGTGATCGATAGTTCGGAGCAGTCCCAGGCGGGACGCAACACCTTGGATAATCGCCGCTGGAGCATGCAGAACCGGGCGGTCGTGAGCGGCGCCCTCGGGTCCGCCTTGGAATGGTTCGACTTCGGCGTCTACGGCGCGCTCTCTGCCACGCTTTTCCCGCAGCTATTCTTCTCAGAACTTGGCCCCGCGGGCGCAGCGATGGCCTCGTTCGCGACTTTTGGCGTGGGTTTTCTCGCCCGGCCGCTGGGAGGGATTGTCTTTGGTCACCTGGGGGACCGGTTCGGCCGTCGCCCTATCTTGCTGGCGACCTTCATCACCATGGGACTGGCGTCGGCCCTCATCGGGCTACTGCCGGTGAACGGGAGCTTCGAGGTCGCTCTCTGCCTCGTCCTATTGCGTTTCGTCCAGGGTTTCTCCCTCGGTGGCGAGGTCACCGGGGCCCAATTGATGACCCTGGAGCACGCTGAGGGAAACTCTCGGGGGATTCGCGGGGCCCTGATGAACGTCGGTTCCCCCTTCAGCCAGGTGCTGGCCAACCTGGTGCTGCTCCTTCTGTCTGCCTCCCTGAGCGCGGAACAGTTCGCTCAATGGGGCTGGCGGATCCCCTTCGTGGGTGGGCTGCTGCTCGTCGCGCTGGGCATCTATATCAGGCTGAGGCTGCAAGAGACCCCCATCTTCGTCGCGGCTTCCCGCACAAAGAGCAGCGGTCGGCTCGGGCTGGGAGTGCTGGTATCCCAGCCGAGGACCGTGCTGACCCTCGTCCTGGTCTGGGCCGCTCCGGTCACGGTCTTCTACGTCATCGCCGTCTACGGTCTGGCCTATCTGATCGAATTCGCCGGGTTCGATCGCAGCAGTGCCTTTCTCGTCACGATGGTTGGGAACGCAGTGTCGGTGGTGTTCACCCTGCTCGGCGGGTGGGTGAGTGACCGGATCGGCAGGCGTCCGGTGCTGTTCATCGGCTATGCCGGTTGCTTTATCGGAGTGGCTAGTTTCGTCCCGGCCAGCGCGAGCGGCAGTCTGCTCCTAGTGATCCTCAGCGTGACCGTCACCCTGTCTTCCGCGCTTTTCCAGTTTGGTGCCCAGCCAGCGTTCTTCGCCGAGCAGTTCCCGA
>JAUMYR010000202.1 GCA_030528545.1 Propionibacteriaceae bacterium | reverse complement strand
TCAGCTCCGTGACGAACCGCAGGGCGGCTCGCGTCGCGATCACCGATAACTGGTAACCCCGGTCCCGCAACCGGCGCAGCAGCGAAGGAGCTTTGACGGCAGCGATGCTGCCCCCGACGATTACCAGCACCCGAGATGTCACCTCACCGAGCCTAGCGCTCCGGGTGGGGATATCGGCTAGAGTCCTGTCGATGGATTCAGTGAAACCGCTCGACGGCGACGCCGTGGTCGCGGCGGCGCGCGAAACTCGGGGTATCGTGACTGTTGAGGAGGGTCTTGCCTTCGGCGGACTCGATGGGGCCGTGGCCGAGGTGCTCACGGAGCGGGCTCCCACCCGGCTGGTGCGGTTGGGTCTGCCAGACACCTTCGCACCCACGGGGTCCGATGCGTGGATTCTTGACCATTGCGGAATGAGCCCTGAGGGCATCGCTCAGACGGCTTTAACCCTGGTCGATCGTCGATAGCAGGTTTGGAGGAAGAACATGACTGAGGAATACGCTTATCGTGACCCTGTGCTCTCCCCCGAGGAGAGGGCTGAAGACCTTCTGGGCCGTCTGTCCCTCAGCGAGAAGGTTGGGCAGCTGACTCAATAACTTCTACCTTGCGTCCTTTGAGGCCGGGGAGCAGAGTCTGGATGGCGATGATGCCATGCCACCCGACATGCGCGACTTCGGTCATCAAGCCTTGGAGGTGGAAGCCGCCTTGGCGCGGGGTGGGGTCGGCTCCGTCTTGTTCGTCAAGGACGCCCAGTCAGCTAACCGTCTCCAGAGGCTCGCTCTCGATGGCCACCGGTGGGCAATCCCGCTGCTCTTTGGCTTCGACGTCATCCACGGATTCCGGACGGCATTTCCTGTCCCGGTCGCACAGGCCGCCACGTGGGACCCAGACACGATCGAAGAGGCACAGCGTGTGGCTGCTCGGGAGGCCAGCGCGGTGGGTATCCACTGGTCCTTCTCACCCATGGTGGACATCGCTCGTGACCCCCGCTGGGGCCGCATCGTCGAGGGACCGGGGAGGACCCGTTCCTCGGTAGCTCGGTGGCCGCCGCACAAGTCCGCGGTCTCCAAGGCGACTTCACCTCAGAGAGGGTCCTGGCCTGTCCCAAACACTTCGCTGGCTATGGCGCCGCCTTGGGCGGGCGCGACTATGACGACGCCGACATCTCGGACGCCGAGTTATGGAACCTGTACCTTCCTCGTTCAAGGCGGCGGTGGATGCGGGTGCCCAAACGGTCATGAGCGCGTATATGGATCTCAATGGGGTTCCGGCCTCGGGTAACCGCTGGTTACTCACTGACGTGTTGCGCGAAACCTACGGGTTCGATGGCTTCGTGGTCTCGGACGCGAACGCCGTCCGATCGCTGGAGACCCAACACTTCGCCGAAGACCTAGCTGATGCCGCCGCGCGTGCCATCAACGCCGGGCTAGACATGGAGATGTGCATGACCGACCCAGCCTTTGGGCATCTTCCCCAGGCGCTGGAGGCTGGGGCCATCACCGAGGAGACGATCGACCGTGCCGTTGCCCGCGTCCTGACGGCCAAGTTTCGGTTAGGGCTGTTTGAGAATCCGTGGGCCGACGAAAGCGCGGCAAACAGAGCGCTGGGCGATCCCCAGCATCGAGAGGCGGCGCTCGTCGCGGAGAGGTCTCTCGTCCTGCTGAAGAATCAAAGGCTCCTCCCGCTGGACCCCGCCTCACTCCGATCGGTCGCCGTCATCGGACAACTGGCCGCCAGCAAGCGGGACACCCTCGGCCCATGGGTCTTCGACCACGACACGGCCGAAACGGTCACTGTCGTGGAGGGGCTCGTATTCAGGCTCGGCCCTAAGGTTCAGGTCGAGTATCGCGACGGGGTCGGTATGCCGCCTCGGCGGTTCGCGTCCATGTTCGATCGTATGGACCCTTCCGCCGCGAATACCCCAGAAGACTACGACGATGATGCCGCTATCGCTGAAGCCGTCAGCCTGGCCTCGCGCAGCGATGTCGCGATCGTCGTGGTGGGGCAGCGCCAGAATCAGGTTGGCGAGGCGGCGTCAGCCTCTAGCCTGTCTCTACCCGGACGCCAGCTTGAACAGCTTCAGGCGATTATGGCGACAGGGATCCCGGTCGTCCTCATCGTGATGTCGGGACGCCCCCGTGACCTGGAATGGGCACAAGCCCACGTGCCAGCGATCCTCCAAGCCTGGTACCCCGGCACCCGGGGCGGCGCCGCGGTCGCGAGGGCTCTGGTTGGCGATATCTCCCCCGCCGGTCGGCTCCCCTTCACGTGGCCGCGAAATGTCGGGCAGGTGCCGATGGTGTACAACCACTACCGGACATTCCAGCCCGAAAATCAGGATAAACGGTACTGGAACGAGGAGAGCACCCCGCTGTACGTATTCGGCCATGGGCTCAGCTACGCGACCTTCCGATACTCCAACCTTCGCGTTGACCGGGACCGGCTCCGTCTGGGAGAAACCGCGACAGTCACGGTCGAGGTGACCAATACCTCCCGGCTCCAGGCTGACGAGGTCGTCCAGTTGTATATCCACCAGCGTTACGGAACTTCGACCCGTCCTGTAAGAGAGCTCAAGGGTTTCCGGAGGCTCACCATGGCGGCCGGGGAGACCCGCACGGTCAGTTTCCCGCTTGGCCCGGACGAACTCCGCTACTGGAGCGCGGCTACCCGCTCGTGGACGCTGGACCCGGCCTCGCTGGACCTGTGGGTCGGGGGTTCCTCGGATGCCAGCCTCGCGACGACGCTCACCCTGGTCAGGTGAGGAGCCCGTCGGGACGGCAGGCTCAGCGGGGATGGCCCCCTGCCCGGTGCCCAGGACGTCTGCTCAGATGAGCTAGCCCGGGAACCGTGGCCGGGGCTGGGGCTGCGAGGTGGGCGCAGTCCCAGCCCGATCGTCGCTGGCGATCCCGGAAGGACCACCGGCAGAGCCGTCACCGCACTGGCCATCCGGACGGGTGGGCTGGCTGGCGTGTGCGGTCCGCAACCTGGGTCGTGGTGGTGAGAGACCGTAGTCGGACCCCCGGGCGGGCAGCGCGCCCTACACTCGGGGATATGTCAGAGGCCCGCCCCACTCCAGACCAGGTTGACCGCTGCCTCGACGAACTAGCCAACGCCTACGCCCAGGGCCGGATCAGCGACTCCCAGTTCGCTGAACGCAGCGAACAGATCCTCAGCGCGGAACGGGTCAGCTTGCTGGACGAGGCGCTTGCCGATCTTCGTACCCGGATGCAACCCCCCTCCGCTTTTCAGGCCCCACCGTTTTCGGCTCCCGGGATGGCGCCGCAGCCCCCAGCGCCGTTCGCCCGGCGCCCGCAGCCGGTGTTCCCGTATCGTCCCCAGCCCGGTCGGCGTACCAACCGGCGCCACATGTTCGTCTTTGGGGGTTCGATCGCTTTCGTTGGGTTCCTGGGGCTGGCATCCTTGGGCCTATTGGGCTGGGTCGCGGCGAGTAGCGACATCCACCATGTGCCTCCCGAGGTGAGAGTTCTCGAGGTGAGCTCTCCAGAGTTCTTCATCGAAGGCAGCGAACACGTGATCCACCCACACACGGGCGGTGTCATGTCGAGCATCGTCATCACTAGATCCAGCGCAGAGGTGTGGGGAAAACCTCACGGTGAGCCCTGGCAGCGGCGCGTCGTCAAACCTAACGGGGACATGGACCAATCCGGCGGGGAACCCGGCACCAACGTCTTCGACAACAGCGAGTTCGTGCTGGCTATGCTG
>JAUMYR010000201.1 GCA_030528545.1 Propionibacteriaceae bacterium | reverse complement strand
AGCAACTGGTCAAGCAGCTGCACAAACTGGTCGAGGTGCTCAAGATCATTGAGCTTGATGAAAACCTGGTCGCCCGCGAGCTGATTCTGATCAAGGTCCGCACCGACCTGAGCAACCGTAGCCAGGTCATCGACGTCGTCGAGTTGTTCCGTGGCAAGGCGGTGGACGTCAGCCACGAAACGATCACGATCGAGGCCACCGGCAGCCGTGAGAAGCTGGACGCGCTCGTGCGGATGCTGGAGCCCTATGGGATCCAGGAACTGGTGCAATCGGGCCAGGTCGCGCTCGGGCGCGGCTCCAAGGCCATCACCGACAAACCCCGAAACCGCTGAAAAACCGAAGAAGAAGGAATCCAATGGCTGAAATGTTCTACGACTCCGACGCCGACCTGTCGATCATCCAGGGTCGCAGCGTCGCCGTCATCGGGTATGGCTCCCAGGGCCACGCCCACGCCCTGAGCCTGCGCGACTCCGGCGTGGACGTGCGCGTCGGCCTGCGGGAGGGTTCTCCTTCCCGAGCCAAGGCAGAGGCCGAAGGGCTGCGGGTGCTCAGCGTCGCCGAGGCCGTCGAGGAGGCCGACCTGGTGATGATCCTCGCCCCGGATCAGGTGCAGCGCAAGCTCTACGCCGAGGAGATCGCCCCCCACCTGGTGCCCGGGGACGCGCTGTTCTTCGCCCACGGCTTCAACATCCGCTTCGGCTACATCACCGCACCCGAGGGCGTCGATGTCTGCATGGTCGCGCCGAAGGGCCCCGGCCACCTGGTGCGCCGCGAGTACTCCGAGGGACGCGGCGTCCCCGCGATCATCGCGGTCGAGGTGGACGCGACCGGCAACGCCTGGCCGCTGGCTCTGAGCTACGCCAAGGCGATCGGCGCGCTGCGTGCGGGCGGCATCAGGACCACCTTCACCGAGGAGACCGAAACCGACCTGTTCGGCGAGCAGGCGGTGCTGTGCGGCGGTGCGTCCGCGCTGATCCAGGCCGGGTTCGAGACCCTGGTCGAGGCTGGCTACCAGCCCGAGGTCGCCTACTTCGAGTGCCTGCACGAACTGAAGCTCATCGTCGACCTCATGTACGAGGGCGGCATCGCCAAGCAGCGCTGGTCGATCAGCGACACCGCCGAGTTCGGCGACTACGTCTCCGGCCCGCGGGTCATCGACGCCCGGGTCAAGGAGAGCATGAAGGAGGTGCTCGCCGATATCCGCAGCGGCGCTTTCGCGAAGCGTTTCATCGAGGACCAGGACGCCGGGGCACCCGAGTTCAAACGGCTGCGCGCCCAGGGCGAGGCCCACCCGATCGAGGCCACCGGACGCGAACTGCGCAAGCTGATGAGCTGGGTGAAGGGCTCCGACGACGACTACATCGAGGGAACCGCCGCCCGCTGATGAAACTGCGACACCACCAACGTGAGGCGCTGGCTGCTTGGCACCAGCGCCTCACCCTTGGTGACCGCCGCGGCTGGATCGTGCTGCCTCCAGGAGCGGGCAAAACCCTGGTTGGGGTCGAAGCGGTGAGAGCCAGCGGTCGCCAGGGCGTGGTGTTCAGTCCCAACACCGCGATTCAGGGCCAATGGCAGGCCTGCGACCCGTCGCTGCGCTGCCTCACCTACCAGTCCCTGGCGGTCTTCGATTCCGAGGCCGAGACCGAGGAATCGGTCATATCGCGGCTGCACCCTAACGGGCTCGCGCTGATCCAAGAGCTGGCTCACAGCGACAACCTCATGATCGTGCTGGACGAGTGCCATCACTTGTTGCGGGTGTGGGGCCGGTTGCTCGCCGAGGTCCTGGAATTGGTACCCGATGCTCTGGTTCTCGGGCTGACTGCGACGCCGGTGACCTCTATGACCGCGGCGGAGGCCGAACTCGAGGCGGAACTGTTCGGTCCAGTGACCTATGCCGCCACCATCCCCGAGGTGGTGATCGCCGGTGATCTGGTGCCCTTCGCTGAGCTGGCTTGGGTCACCAGCCCGACCCCGCAGGAGAGGGAGTGGCTCGACGGCCACGAGCAGCGGGTCCAGGAGTTCATCACCCACCTGAGCGATCCCGACCTGGCCAGCGTGCCGCTGCTGAGCGCGCTGGATGGTCTCACTGGTCCCGGCTGGTCAGATGTGGTGCAGGTGCGGCCCCAGCTAGCGGACGCGGTGCTGCGCCTGCACCATCAGGGCATGGTGGGGCTGCCCTCTTGCGCGGTGATCCGGGAACGTCATCGTCGCCTCCCCGACCTGACCGACTGGGTGGAGGTTCTCAACCACTGGCTGCGTCCCCTGGTAAGCAGCACGGACCCGCGCGACAAGGCGCTGATCGCGAAAGTCGCGGATCTGCTGCCGAGCCTGGGGCTGCGCTGGACCCGTCGTGGCATCGTCGCGGGAGTGCCCACCGTGGACCGCGTGCTGGCCCGCAGCGCAGCGAAAGCCCAGGCCGCGGTGGACATCGTCGGCCTCGAAGCGGACACCCTGGGCACGGATTTGCGGGCCCTAGTGCTGTGCGATTTCGAGCGGGCGAGTGCCCTGCCGCGCTTCCTGGGGGAGGTGCTGGATGAGGACGCCGGTTCGGCCCGGCTGGTGCTCCAGGGGTTCTTGGAGGAGCAGCGGATCCGGCGGCTGAACCCCCTGCTGGTCACCGGGTCCACGCTCGCCGGTGACCCAGACGCCCTGGAGCAGATCGCTCGCCGGGCTGAGCAGCAGCGCGGCGTGCGCGGACTCCGCGTGGAGCAAGACGGTGGACTCTTCCGGCTCACCGGCTGGGGCCCTCGACAGTGGGTCCCGGTGGTGACCGGCATGCTGGAAGACGGAGACACCCAGGTGCTGATCGGCACCCGAGGACTGCTCGGCGAGGGATGGGACGCCCGCAGCGTCAACTGCCTGGTCGATCTGACGACGGCGACGACGGCGACCGCACTGGTGCAGATGAGGGGGCGTGCGCTGCGCATCAATCCTCGTCAAAGAGACAAGGTCTCGATCTGTTGGTCGGTGGTCTGTGTGACCGACGGCATGCTGGGAGACAACGACTGGGAACACCTCGTCCGAAAACACCACGGCTATATCGGGCCGGACGCCGCGGGCAGCATGGTCGATGGGATCGGCCATCTCGACGATTCACTGAGCGCTCATCAGCCTCCAGATTCCAGCCGGATCCCAGAGCTCAACGCTCGCGCCATCGTGCGCTCGCAGCGGCGCGGTGACATCGCCGAGGCCTGGGCGCGCACCAGAGACACCGGTGCGAGCCTTCGTTCGGTCCTGCGGGCGCGCCGGGCGTCGACACCGAAACGCCTAGCTCCGCTCGAATTGGTGCCCCGCCTCCCGACGCGCCGCCGCCGCGAGATCGCGCTACCGGTACTCGCCCCGCTGGCGGTACTCGCCGCGGTGATGGGCTATCCCTGGCTCGCGGCTGGGCTGTGCGCGGCGGCGCTGATCTTTTTCGGTGTGGGCCTCTACACCGCCCGGAGATTGCTGCACGGTTTGGTGGAGCCGCCGGGGGTACTCAACGTCGCGGCCGCCGTGGCCGACGCGATGGGCGCAGTGGGCCTCATCGACGCCGATTCCTCCCGCCTCACCGCCGAGCTGGTTGGGGAAGAGGTCAGGTGCGCCATCGCCGGGGTAGATGCCGAACAGTCGACCCGATACGCTGAGGCCCTCGATGAGGCGTTACAACCGATCGGGGACCCCCGTTATGTGGTCTCGCGCCGGGTGGTGTCTTCGGTGACGGTTCCGGCGCTGCTTCGGGCGTCCTGGACGGGGCGGCTGGCAGATGCCGAGACCTGGCATCCCGTGCCGA
>JAUMYR010000200.1 GCA_030528545.1 Propionibacteriaceae bacterium | reverse complement strand
AGCAACTGGTCAAGCAGCTGCACAAACTGGTCGAGGTGCTCAAGATCATTGAGCTGGATGAAAACCTGGTCGCCCGCGAACTGATTTTGATCAAGGTCCGCACCGACCTGAGCAACCGCAGCCAGGTCATCGATGTCGTCGAGTTGTTCCGCGGCAAGGCGGTAGACGTCAGCCACGAGACGATCACGATCGAGGCCACCGGCAGCCGTGAGAAGCTGGATGCGCTCGTGCGGATGCTGGAGCCCTACGGTATCCAGGAACTGGTGCAATCGGGCCAGGTCGCGCTCGGGCGCGGCGCCAAGGCCATTACCGACAAACCCCGAAACCGCTGAAAGAAACCGAAGAAGAAGGAATCCAATGGCTGAAATGTTCTACGACTCCGACGCCGACCTGTCGATCATCCAGGGTCGCAGCGTCGCCGTCATCGGGTATGGCTCCCAGGGCCACGCCCACGCCCTGAGCCTGCGCGACTCCGGCGTGGACGTGCGCGTCGGCCTGCGGGAGGGTTCTCCTTCCCGAGCCAAGGCAGAGGCCGAAGGGCTGCGGGTGCTCAGCGTCGCCGAGGCCGTCGAGGAGGCCGACCTGGTGATGATCCTCGCCCCGGATCAGGTGCAGCGCAAGCTCTACGCCGAGGAGATCGCCCCCCACCTGGTGCCCGGGGACGCGCTGTTCTTCGCCCACGGCTTCAACATCCGCTTCGGCTACATCACCGCACCCGAGGGCGTCGATGTCTGCATGGTCGCGCCGAAGGGCCCCGGCCACCTGGTGCGCCGCGAGTACTCCGAGGGACGCGGCGTCCCCGCGATCATCGCGGTCGAGGTGGACGCGACCGGCAACGCCTGGCCGCTGGCTCTGAGCTACGCCAAGGCGATCGGCGCGCTGCGTGCGGGCGGCATCAGGACCACCTTCACCGAGGAGACCGAAACCGACCTGTTCGGCGAGCAGGCGGTGCTGTGCGGCGGTGCGTCCGCGCTGATCCAGGCCGGGTTCGAGACCCTGGTCGAGGCTGGCTACCAGCCCGAGGTCGCCTACTTCGAGTGCCTGCACGAACTGAAGCTCATCGTCGACCTCATGTACGAGGGCGGCATCGCCAAGCAGCGCTGGTCGATCAGCGACACCGCCGAGTTCGGCGACTACGTCTCCGGCCCGCGGGTCATCGACGCCCGGGTCAAGGAGAGCATGAAGGAGGTGCTCGCCGATATCCGCAGCGGCGCTTTCGCGAAGCGTTTCATCGAGGACCAGGACGCCGGGGCACCCGAGTTCAAACGGCTGCGCGCCCAGGGCGAGGCCCACCCGATCGAGGCCACCGGACGCGAACTGCGCAAGCTGATGAGCTGGGTGAAGGGCTCCGACGACGACTACATCGAGGGAACCGCCGCCCGCTGATGAAACTGCGACACCACCAACGTGAGGCGCTGGCTGCTTGGCACCAGCGCCTCACCCTTGGTGACCGCCGCGGCTGGATCGTGCTGCCTCCAGGAGCGGGCAAAACCCTGGTTGGGGTCGAAGCGGTGAGAGCCAGCGGTCGCCAGGGCGTGGTGTTCAGTCCCAACACCGCGATTCAGGGCCAATGGCAGGCCTGCGACCCGTCGCTGCGCTGCCTCACCTACCAGTCCCTGGCGGTCTTCGATTCCGAGGCCGAGACCGAGGAATCGGTCATATCGCGGCTGCACCCTAACGGGCTCGCGCTGATCCAAGAGCTGGCTCACAGCGACAACCTCATGATCGTGCTGGACGAGTGCCATCACTTGTTGCGGGTGTGGGGCCGGTTGCTCGCCGAGGTCCTGGAATTGGTACCCGATGCTCTGGTTCTCGGGCTGACTGCGACGCCGGTGACCTCTATGACCGCGGCGGAGGCCGAACTCGAGGCGGAACTGTTCGGTCCAGTGACCTATGCCGCCACCATCCCCGAGGTGGTGATCGCCGGTGATCTGGTGCCCTTCGCTGAGCTGGCTTGGGTCACCAGCCCGACCCCGCAGGAGAGGGAGTGGCTCGACGGCCACGAGCAGCGGGTCCAGGAGTTCATCACCCACCTGAGCGATCCCGACCTGGCCAGCGTGCCGCTGCTGAGCGCGCTGGATGGTCTCACTGGTCCCGGCTGGTCAGATGTGGTGCAGGTGCGGCCCCAGCTAGCGGACGCGGTGCTGCGCCTGCACCATCAGGGCATGGTGGGGCTGCCCTCTTGCGCGGTGATCCGGGAACGTCATCGTCGCCTCCCCGACCTGACCGACTGGGTGGAGGTTCTCAACCACTGGCTGCGTCCCCTGGTAAGCAGCACGGACCCGCGCGACAAGGCGCTGATCGCGAAAGTCGCGGATCTGCTGCCGAGCCTGGGGCTGCGCTGGACCCGTCGTGGCATCGTCGCGGGAGTGCCCACCGTGGACCGCGTGCTGGCCCGCAGCGCAGCGAAAGCCCAGGCCGCGGTGGACATCGTCGGCCTCGAAGCGGACACCCTGGGCACGGATTTGCGGGCCCTAGTGCTGTGCGATTTCGAGCGGGCGAGTGCCCTGCCGCGCTTCCTGGGGGAGGTGCTGGATGAGGACGCCGGTTCGGCCCGGCTGGTGCTCCAGGGGTTCTTGGAGGAGCAGCGGATCCGGCGGCTGAACCCCCTGCTGGTCACCGGGTCCACGCTCGCCGGTGACCCAGACGCCCTGGAGCAGATCGCTCGCCGGGCTGAGCAGCAGCGCGGCGTGCGCGGACTCCGCGTGGAGCAAGACGGTGGACTCTTCCGGCTCACCGGCTGGGGCCCTCGACAGTGGGTCCCGGTGGTGACCGGCATGCTGGAAGACGGAGACACCCAGGTGCTGATCGGCACCCGAGGACTGCTCGGCGAGGGATGGGACGCCCGCAGCGTCAACTGCCTGGTCGATCTGACGACGGCGACGACGGCGACCGCACTGGTGCAGATGAGGGGGCGTGCGCTGCGCATCAATCCTCGTCAAAGAGACAAGGTCTCGATCTGTTGGTCGGTGGTCTGTGTGACCGACGGCATGCTGGGAGACAACGACTGGGAACACCTCGTCCGAAAACACCACGGCTATATCGGGCCGGACGCCGCGGGCAGCATGGTCGATGGGATCGGCCATCTCGACGATTCACTGAGCGCTCATCAGCCTCCAGATTCCAGCCGGATCCCAGAGCTCAACGCTCGCGCCATCGTGCGCTCGCAGCGGCGCGGTGACATCGCCGAGGCCTGGGCGCGCACCAGAGACACCGGTGCGAGCCTTCGTTCGGTCCTGCGGGCGCGCCGGGCGTCGACACCGAAACGCCTAGCTCCGCTCGAATTGGTGCCCCGCCTCCCGACGCGCCGCCGCCGCGAGATCGCGCTACCGGTACTCGCCCCGCTGGCGGTACTCGCCGCGGTGATGGGCTATCCCTGGCTCGCGGCTGGGCTGTGCGCGGCGGCGCTGATCTTTTTCGGTGTGGGCCTCTACACCGCCCGGAGATTGCTGCACGGTTTGGCGGAGCCGCCGGGGGTACTCAACGTCGCGGCCGCCGTGGCCGACGCGATGGGCGCGGTGGGTCTCATCGACGCCGATTCCTCCCGCCTCACCGCCGAGCTGGTCGGGGAAGAGGTCAGGTGCGCCATCGCCGGGGTAGATGCTGAACAGTCGACCCGATACGCCGAGGCCCTCGACGAGGCGTTACAACCGATCGGGGATCCGCGTTATGTGGTCTCGCGCCGGGTGGCGTCTTCGGTGAGCGTCCCGGCGCTGCTGCGGGCGTCCTGGACGGGGCGGCTGGCAGATGCCGAGACCTGGCATCCCGTGCCGA
>JAUMYR010000199.1 GCA_030528545.1 Propionibacteriaceae bacterium | reverse complement strand
TGCTGGAATCCACGCTCGACGAGTTGGGAGTCACGAAATGACCATTCCCCGTTTCGGACAGATTCCGCTCGCGGGTGAGGGCTCGCCCGCGGACGCGCAGGCCCGCTTCTCGCAGGCCGTCGGTGCGCAGGATCACTGGGTGACCCCGGAGCAGATCACCGTCCCGCCGCTGTTTGGCGAGACCGACCTTGAGGGGCTTGATTTCAAGCACACCTACCCAGGCATCCCGCCGTTCCTGCGTGGCCCCTACGCCACCATGTATGTCAACCAGCCCTGGACCATCCGCCAGTATGCGGGGTTCTCGACGGCCGAGGAGTCCAACGCCTTCTACCGCCGGAACCTGGCCGCTGGCCAGAAGGGCCTGTCGATCGCGTTCGACCTCGCCACCCACCGCGGTTACGACTCCGATCACCCGCGGGTCGCTGGCGATGTCGGCATGGCCGGTGTGGCCGTCAACTCGATCCTCGATATGCGCCAGCTGTTCGACGGTATTCCGCTCGATCAGATGAGCGTGTCGATGACGATGAACGGCGCGGTCCTGCCGGTGCTGGCGCTGTATGTGGTGGCGGCCGAAGAGCAGGGCGTCAAGCCCGAGCAGCTCGCCGGGACGATCCAGAACGACATCCTCAAGGAGTTCATGGTTCGTAACACCTACATCTACCCGCCCGCCCCGTCGATGCGGATCATCTCGGACATCTTCGCCTTCACCAGCGCGAACATGCCGAAGTTCAACTCGATCTCGATCTCTGGCTATCACATGCAAGAGGCGGGAGCGACGGCCGACATTGAGATGGCCTACACCCTCGCCGATGGCATTGAGTACATCCGTGCCGGGCAGAGCGTCGGCCTGGACGTGGACAAGTTCGCGCCCCGGCTGAGCTTCTTCTGGGCGATCGGCATGAACTTCTTCATGGAGGTCGCCAAGATGCGCGCGGCCCGCATGCTGTGGGCTCGCCTGGTACGCGACGCTGGCGCGAAGAACCCGAAGTCGATGAGTCTGCGGACCCACTCGCAGACCTCGGGCTGGTCGCTGACGGCTCAGGACGTGTTCAACAACGTGATCCGCACGTGCGTCGAGGCCATGGGCGCCACGCAGGGGCACACCCAGTCCCTGCACACCAACGCCCTGGACGAGGCCATCGCACTGCCGACCGACTTCTCGGCTCGGATCGCCCGCAACACCCAGCTGTTCCTGCAGCAGGAGTCGGGCACCTGCCGCACGGTCGACCCGTGGGCTGGCTCGGCCTATGTCGAGAAGCTCACCTACGAGCTGGCTCGCAAGGCCTGGGGGCACATCCAGGAGGTCGAAGAGGCCGGTGGCATGGCTAAGGCGATCGAGGCGGGCATCCCCAAGATGCGCATTGAGGAAGCCGCGGCACGCACCCAGGCCCGCATTGACTCGGGCCGTCAGCCGGTGATCGGCGTCAACAAGTACGTCCTGGAGGACGAGGACTCGATCGAGGTGCTGAAGGTCGACAACGCGGCGGTGCGCGCCACGCAGATCGCCAAGCTGGAGCGGCTGCGGGCCGAACGGGACGAGGAGGCCACGCAGGCGGCGCTGGAGCGGATCGCCTGGGCCGCGGCGAACCCCGATCCGACCGACCCCGACCGGAACCTGCTCAAACTGTCGATCGACGCGGCACGGGCGAAGGCCTCCCTCGGTGAGATCTCCGATGCGCTGGAGCGCGATTTCGGGCGTTACACCGCCCAGATCCGCACCATCAGCGGGGTCTACAACAAGGAAACCGGCAAGTCCGAGACCATCGAAGAGGTCAAGGGCCTGGTGTCGAAGTTCGAGGAACTCGACGGACGCCGTCCTCGTATCCTCGTCGCCAAGATGGGCCAGGACGGCCACGACCGAGGCCAGAAGGTCATCGCGACCGCCTATGCCGACCTCGGCTTCGACGTGGACGTCGGTCCGCTGTTCCAGACGCCCGAGGAGACCGCCCGCCAGGCGATCGAATCGGACGTCCACGTGGTCGGGGTGTCCTCCCTGGCCGCCGGGCACCTGACACTGGTCCCGGCCCTGCGCTCGGAGCTGGATAAGCTCGGCCGCGAGGATCTCATGATCGTCGTCGGCGGCGTCATCCCGAGCCAGGACTTCGACGAGTTGCGCGAGCACGGTGCGGACGCCATCTACCCGCCGGGAACCATCATTCCCGATTCGGCGGTGGAACTGCTGAACGAGCTCATCAAACGTGTAAGCTGAACGCGTCACCAGCGGGTGGCCCACAACCAAAGTTGTGGGCCACCCACCCGTTTATAGGCTCCACGGCACCGGTGAGCGGAAGCACATTGCCAGCTCAGAGCAAAGTCTCTGCCCCTGATCGCGAACCGGCCTGACCGCGAGTTAGTCCTCAGGCGATATCCACGAATCCAGAACCACCCCAGCTGGTCAGGCGCCAGCCCTGCTTGCTCGATCCCTCTAAGACGATGACCGTCGTATTCGGCAGGGGCCAGGCCGAGGCGTCCTCGGCGGTGATGTTGGCCGCGGCCCACGGCACCCAGATCCGCAAGGCCGCGCCGTGGCTAACCACGAGGGGGCACCGTGCGCCGCTGCGCTCGACCTCCTCGATGGCATCCTGCCAGCGGGATTGAAAAGCCGTAAAGGACTCCGCCCCTGGCAAGGCGAAGGAGGGATCGTCCACCCACGCGAACATCATGTCGATATAGGGCTGCCAGTTCAGGCTCATGTTCTCTTCGCCCGCGAAGATCTCCCGAAAACCTGGCAAGGCCACAGGGGCTAAGCCTCGGGCGGCCGCGAGCGGAGCGACGGTCTGCCGGGCCCGGGGAAGATCCGAGCTGAACAGCGCGTCGATCGGTTCCGCGGCGAGGGCATCGACCAGCGCATGCGCCTGGGCCACACCCCTCTCGTTGAGCGGAGAGCCCGGGAAACCGGTATCCAGCGCCTTCGCTACGTTGGAGTCGGTCTCACCGTGTCGCACCAGAATCAGCCGCATGCCCCCACCCTACGCGAACCACAACCTGCCGCGTCTAGGCCCGAGGCCGCCATCAGCGCCGGAGCGGGACTTCCCCGGTTGGCGCACGGCCGGGTGGCCGAGATCCGAGGCGACATCCAGATAGCGCCTGCGAGGACCGCCTCGACCGGAAAGAATTGAACCATGAGCCACCTGGACGCCGATGCCTGCTACCGGGTGTGCTCGGGACGCGAGGCCCGGTTTGATGGTCAGTTCTATATCGGGGTCGCCTCGACGGGAATCTTCTGCTTGCCATCCTGTCCCGCACCCATCCCACGCCGCGAGAACTGCTCCTTCTTCCCCACGGCTACCGCGGCCCTCGCCGCGGGGTTCCGGGCCTGCGGGCGGTGCCGCCCAGACATCGGATGCTGCCGCCTCGGCCCAGATCCCGATACCGTGGCGTCCCGCGCGGTGAGGCTCATCGGCGAAGGTTTCCTGGATGAGGCCAGCACCGCCGAGCTGGCCCGTCTCCTCGGCGTCAGCGAACGGCAACTGCACCGGTGCCTAGCCACCGAGACCGGGATGAGCGCACATCGGCTCGCGCGAGCCCGGCGCATCCAGGCCGCCCGCACCCTGATCGCCGCCACGGACCTTTCGTTCACAGAGGTGGCCTTCACCGCCGGGTTTGGCAACGCCCGCCGGTTCAGCGATGCGATGCGTGCCGAGTTCGGCTGTGCCCCTGGAGAGCTGCGGGGACGCCAGCCCGAGGCCCGCCACGACGGCGTCGGCGAACTGCGGCTGAGCCTTCGCCTGCCCGGACGGGCGCCGGTCTGCTGGCCCGGGCTGTGGGGCGTGCTCACGGCCCACGC
>JAUMYR010000198.1 GCA_030528545.1 Propionibacteriaceae bacterium | reverse complement strand
TAATCTCGCACTGGGTTCCGACTGGGAACTCTTTGCTCTCCACGATGGTGCCATCACCGGGGACTTGCAGCGAACCGCTCTCCCCGTCACAGGTGTAGTTGAAGGCGAAGTTGTCCTTGGTGAAAGGACCGCCGTCGATGGTCTTGGCAATGGAGAACTTGCCGGTCTTGGCGACATAGGCGTTGTGGAAGACGATCGCCACTGGGTTGCCCTCGGCGACCGTGACGGTCTGGGGCTGCGGCAGTTCCATGGAATAGCCATCCAGGCCCGCCGGGGGCACTTCGCTAACCGTGCAGGACACGCCGATCCGGTGGGTGGTCGGCGCGGTCACCGCATCGCCGCCCGCCGTGGCCTTGACCTCGCCGCTGGTGGCGTCGTCGCAGTCATAACGGAAGGAGAACTCCCTGCCATCAGCTGCCGGGGCTCCCGATGCCGTCTTGCGCACCGAGAAAGTGCCCCGCTGGAACCGGCCGGTGTTGGTCACTTCCACCGGGATGATGTTCTTGTTCGGCACCGTGAACACCGCCGAACCATCAGCCTCGACCTCGACAACTCCCTTCTTCTTGACGAATGCCGCCGGTTCCCAGGCGATCCCAGGCGTGGCGGGATTCATGGCCCCCAGGTCCTCCCGCAGCGTTATGACGGTACCGGCCGGGAAGCTATAGCCGAATCCAGTGGGCGTGCCAGCAAGAACCTCGAAGGAAGCCGGGTTCGCGGGTGGAGCATCCCACTGCGGATAATCCGCCAGGGTCTTACTGCCGGGGAGCTCCCAGCCCACCTTCACCGTGAAGCGCTGGTTCTCGGGGAGCCCGGCGGCCGCCTCGCCCGCAACCTTCTTGAGCACCGAGAAGGAACCGAAGCCGTCCTTCAGCTCAATGGTCGCGCTGGAGGTTTCCGAGTAATCCCGGACCGCATAGGCGCGACGCTCACCGAGGAAAGCCTCATTCTCGTACCGGAAGCCCTTCTTGATCGTGCCAGAGGGGGTCGTCGGCCTAGTGGAGTAGGACACCTGGTATTGGGCTCTCGCCTCGAAGCGTCCCTTGACGGTTACGGTGAGATTAGTGCCGCCGTCTTGGGTGAAGGTGATCTCGTAACCATTGGTCGCACCGGGAGCCGATGTGTCCAGTTGCTGGCGTGCCGGGACTGGCAGCCCGTCGTCACCGGTACGGTGAGTCAGAAACAGCTGCAGGCCCCCTAAGAGTTCCTGACCAGGACCGATCTTGTCGGTGAAGGACCACTCGAACGGCTCGCCCGGAGTCTTCGACACCGTCGCCCCCATGAACTTCACCTGCCAGTTCAGCTGTTTCGAGTTCTCGGTTAGCGGGGTAATCGACTTGTCCCACTGATCCTGCGGTAGCGGCATGCCAGGGCGGGTCTTGACTCCGCCCTTGTTATCGGTGCCGATCTTGGTCGCGGCGCCATTCAGATCGAACACCAGGTCGTCCTCGGTGGCGGCCTTTCCCGCGACCATCTCCATGGTGAGCGCGCCGCGCAACTCGTCCTTGCCCACGATCGAGTCGTTGAAGGTGCACGTGACCTCGCGCTGGGTCAGGACACAGCTGCCTCGCTCGGCCCTCTTCTGGTCGAGCATCGGGATCGTGCGATTCTCCCGGACCCGGAAGGCCTCCGGGATCCGCACCGAGAACGAATCGCCGGGCTTGGGATCCGCAGCCGTGGCATCCCAGCGAAGGTCCAAGACAGCCCCATCGTTGACAAAGATCTGCTGCCCGGGCTCGGGTCTGGAAATTGTACCTTTGGAGATCGTCTTAGCGGGAGAAACCACGATCGCCGCGTTCGGCCCGGCGTGAGCTGCTCCGAGCCCGAACCAGGCCGACCCTAAGCTCAGGACACCAATCAGAGTTATGATGAGGCTGCGCTGGCGCCACCCAATGCTATTACGTTGTTCAAAACCCAACGAATGGATCATATGCCAGTCCCCTCCCTGATCCCCTCTATCCCTTGACCGCCCACGCTATATAGCGAATCGTGGCCCCCTCAAGCTCCAGGCCTTGTAGGAAGCGCATCCCGCGGAAGTCCAATGTGCGCAGGCTATCAGAACCTGCCCCTGCTCCGCGATCCCGCGAAAACAGCATTACTCGGACGGGTCACCGGCACGACAACCGTTTTTATCGGCTAAGCCCCCGATTTGGGAGAGAATCCGGCGCGGTTTAGCGTCCGCCATTCAGTCCGGCCAGGATCGGTTCGGTCCCCGGACCGAACGGATCGACTGCTGAAGCCGTTTAGCCGAGACCGGAACAGCTGTCCTGAGCCTCTGGGCGAAGAGCGAGACCCGGAATTCCTCAATGAGGAAGGCGATCTCTTCCACCTCCGGACGCAACGGGCCAGGGGGTTCGTTAGCGACGAGTGCCGCGTAATCGGCCTCGATGTCATCGACGTGTCTTTGCAACTGCTCGTCGCGCGCCGGATTGGCACAAGCCGATTCCAGCCTGGCCTCGATGGCCTCCACGTAGACCGGAATCCGGTCGAACCAGGGATCGGCGGTCGCTGAGATGAAGTTTTTGAAAGTAAGGTTCCCGAGTTGCTCCTCCACATCGCGACGGATTGGCAGTTGCGGGGACCAGCTGGCCAGCCTCGCCCGAACTCGCGACTGGGCGGCTAGAGCCCGCGCGGCGGTCTGCACCACGCGCGCCATCTCCTCGGCGGTCCGCTCCCGGACCTCCTCGGCCAGGGCACGGAACCGCCGCTCGTCGCGGACGCCGATCCCCACCCTCCTGGCCAGCCGGTCGACCGCTTTGAGACGAGCATCGGCCAACAGCTCAGGCACGCTGGGATAGGAGGAATGTCCGAGCGCGAGCTTGTCCGCGTTGGCCATGTGAGCCACCACCCAGCGCGTCGGATCAGGGTTGACCAGTGTCAGCAACCGCCGGACTCCCTTGGCGTGTTCGGCCTCGCGACGCTCCGGAGTGTCCAGGATCTGCAATCCCACGCTCGTCCCCTCGTCGACGATCGCTGGATATCCGATGACGCTGGCGCCATCCTCCCCACCGGTGAAGGAATCCTGGATGGTACCGAAAACCCAGTCCCGTGCGCCCGAGACGGGCCGCCTCGCGGTGGCTCTGGTAAGGGCCTGATTGAGTTTGGGAGTGAGCCGTTGGCGCAGTTCGGCGTAGTCCTTTCCCCGTTCCACCACCTCGCCCCGATCCACCACAGTGAAAGTGACCCGAAGATGCGCCGGGACCCGCTCCGGCTGCCAGGCCTCCAACGGCACCCGCTCGCCGGTGGTCGCCAGCAGCGCCCGCCCCAGCGCCGCGGCGAATGGCTCATCGGAGTCGCGCGGCTGGGTCCGCAACCAGGCCAATGCCCTCGCCGCGTGCTCGGGAGCTGGCACGAAGCTGGTGCGTATCGCCTTCGGCAGTGTCCTGATGAGTTCCACGGCCAGTTCCGCGCGCAGCCCCGGCACCTGCCAGCTGAAGGGAGCCGCGCTGACCTGGTTGAGCAAAGCCATGGGGATGGTGACGTTGACACCGTCGTGCCCTGATCCGGGATCGAAAGTGTAGGCCACCGCAAGTTCGGTGCCCGCCACTTGCCACACGTCGGGGAAGGCACTGGCATCGACGTCGCCACTTACGAGATCGTCTAGGCGAAGGGTCAACGAATCCTTCGCAGCGGTGCGCCACCACTTGTCGAAGGTCGCGCTGGAATGCACCTCCTCGGGAATCCGGTCGGCGTAGAAGTCGTAGATCACCTGGTCATCGACCAGCAAGTCCCGCCTGCGCGTCCGGTCCTCAAGCTCGGCGGCCTCGGCGCGCACTCTCTGATTCTCCGCGAAGAAGGCATGCCTGGTGCGCCACTCCCCCTCGACCAGAGCCCGCCTGATG
>JAUMYR010000197.1 GCA_030528545.1 Propionibacteriaceae bacterium | reverse complement strand
GCGTTGAGCCGCCGGTTACGGATGACATCGTCTAGGTGCTCCCGCAATGAGGCCCCCGCCTTGCCCGGGATCTGCTCGGCCCGGGCGATGATGTTGTCGAGGCCGTCGTAGGTGCCGATCCACTTCGCGGCTGTCTTGGGCCCCACCCCGGGGACTCCGGGAAGGTTGTCGCTGGTCTCCCCGACCAGAGCGGCCAGTTCGGGGTAGCGTCCTGGAGGCACCAGGTATTTCTCCTCCACCGCGGCTGGGGTCATCCGGGCCAGGTCCGAGACCCCCTTACGGGGATACAGCACCGTGACCTGTTCCGTGACCAGCTGCATGGAATCCCGGTCCCCGGTACAGATCAGCACCGCGGTGTCTCCGCTGGCCAGCTGCGTGGTGAGGGAGGCGATGATGTCGTCGGCCTCGAACCCCTCCCGCTCGATGTGCACGATATTGAGGGCGTCCAGTACCTCTTTGATCAGTGACACCTGGCCCTTGAACTCCTCCGGGGATGCGGAGCGATTCGCCTTGTAGTCGGGGTAGTCGTCGGTGCGGAAGGAGTGCCGCGACACGTCGAAGGCGACCGCGACATGAGTCGGGTTCTCGTCGCGCAGCATGTTGATCAGCATCGAGGTGAAGCCGTACACCGCGTTGGTGTGCTGCCCGGTGGCGGTGGCGAAGTTGTCCACCGGCAACGCGAAGAAGGCGCGGTAGGCGACCGAATGTCCATCAATCAACAGCAGGCGTGAACTCACCGACAAGACTCTACAGTGGGGCCATGCAAAATGAGAGCGGCGCACGACTACCAGAGTGGGCGGCTGAACTGGTCAGCGCACTCGACGAGAAGATGGGGCTCACCCTGAGCGAGGTCAGCCCCGAACGGGTCGCCGGATCGATGCCCGTCGCTGGCAACACCCAGCCCTTCCTGGCCTGGCACGGCGGCGCCTCGGGCGTCCTCATCGAGACGCTGGGTTCCCTCGGGGCTGCCTGCCTGGGACACCCCGATCTGATCGGTGTCGGCGTCGATCTCAATGTCACCCACCTGCGCCCGGTTCATGCTGGGCGAGTGCACGGGGTCGCGACCCCCCTGCGGGCCGGGAACCGGACCGTGGTGTTCCAGGCCGAACTCACCGACGACTCGGGGGAACCCGTCGCGATTGGGCGCCTGACCTGCCGGCTCGTCAAGCGCCCCTGAGCACGACTATTTGTCTGCCTTCTCCGCCTTCTTGGGCTTCTTCCGGTGTGCAATGACCCCCTCGGCCACCTCTCGCATGGACTTGCGAAGATCCATCGCCGTCTTCTGAATCCACCTAAACGCCTCGGCCTCGCTCAGCCCCAGGCCTTCCTGCAGCATCGCCTTGGCCTGGTCCACGGCCTTGCGGGAAGCCAGCTTGTCCTCCAGGTCTGCGACCTCAGCCTCGATCGCGCGGATCTCCGCGAAGCGTCCCATGGCGATCTCAATGGCCGGTACCACGTCGGAGGCATCAAAGGGCTTGACGACATAGGCCAACGCCCCGGCGTCGCGGGCGCGCTCGACCAGGTCGCGCTGGCTGAACGCGGTCAGCATGACGATCGGTGCGATCCGCTCCTCCGCGATGGTCTCGGCAGCGGTGATGCCGTCCATCTTGGGCATCTTCACGTCCATCACCACGAGATCGGGTTTCAGTTCGCGGGCCAGCTTGACGGCGGCCTCGCCATCGCTGGCCTGCCCGACCACCTCGTATCCCTCGTCGGTCAGCAACTCGACTAGGTCCAGCCGGATGAGCGCCTCGTCCTCGGCGACCAGCACGCGGGGCTTCTGCGGCTCTTTGGGTTCAGTCTTCTTGGTCACAACAATTCCTTGTAATCATCAGCATCTTTGCGACACGTTCGTTCAAGATATAGCGTATCCGAGGACAATCAAACCAGATGACGGCAGCACGCCGAATGTGGCATGATGTTCCACGGTTCAGGCCCGGGTGGCGGAATGGTATACGCGGACGGCTCAAACCCGTCTGGTCGAAAGACCGTAGGGGTTCGACTCCCCTCCCGGGCACCGATGCCCCGCGCTGTCGCGGTCCCCACCAGCCAGCATAGATCTCACGCCGCTCCCGCCCCGGACGAGAAACGGGCTGGTCCCAGGACCAGCCCGCCGCCCGTCTGAAGGATCAGGAATCCTCGCCCTTCGCCTTGATGCGGTGCACCCGCAGCGTGTTCGTCTTGCCGGGGACGCCCATCGGCGAACCCGAAACGATGACGATCCGTTCCCCGATCTCGATCATCTCCCGCTGGGTGAGGAAGCGGTCCACCGCCTCAACCATGTCTTCCTGGTTGTAAAACTCCGGAGTCATGTGGGTGTGCACGCCCCACGACAGGGTCATGATCTGGCGGGTCGATTCCTCTGGGCTGAACACCAGCATCGGGATCGGGTTTCGCATCCGGGACAGCCTCCGCGCGGTGTCGCCCGACTTGGTGAAAGCCACCAGGTAGCGGGCTCCCAAACGTTCGGCGACTTCGGCCGCGACCTTAGCCAGCACCCCACCGGTCGTGTGCGGATCCCAGTCGATCTCCTCGATATTGCTGAATCCATGGGTCTCGGTGGTGCGGACGATACGTTCCATCGTCTGAACCGTCTCGACCGGGTATGCCCCGACCGAAGTCTCCCCCGACAGCATCACGGCGTCGGCACCGTCGAGCACCGCGTTGGCAACGTCAGAGGCCTCCGCGCGGGTCGGGCGGGGGGCAGCGATCATGGAGTCGAGCATCTGGGTCGCGACGATGACCGGCTTGGCCCACTTGCGGGCCGCGGTGATGATCCGCTTCTGGACCAGAGGCACCTCCTCCAGCGGCAGCTCGACCCCCAGATCGCCGCGGGCGACCATGAAGGCGTCGAAGGCGTCGATGATGGCGTCGAGATTCTCTACCGCCTGTGGCTTCTCGATCTTGGCGATGACCGGGACCCGGCGTCCCTCCTCGTCCATGATCTCGTGCACCCGGGTGATGTCGTCGGCGTTGCGCACGAAGGACAGCGCGACCATGTCAATGCCCTTCTTGAGCGCCCACCGCAGGTCGGCCTCGTCCTTCTCGCTCAGGGCCGGAACCGAGACCGCCACACCCGGCAGGTTGATGCCCTTGTTGTTGCTGACCGGGCCAGCGACCGTGACCTTGGTCACCACATCGGTCTCGGTGACCTCAATCGCCTCCAGGGCGATGCGACCATCGTCGATGAGGATGACATCCCCTACCCGGACATCTCCCGGGAGCCCCTTGTAGGTGGTCGAACAACGGCTCACATCGCCGAGGATGTCGTCGGTGGTGATGGTGAAAGTCTGTCCGTAGGAGAGCGTCACCTTGTCTTCGGCGAAACGGCCAAGCCGGATCTTGGGCCCCTGCAGATCGGCGAACACCCCAACGGTCTTGCCGACCGACCACGCGGCGTCGCGCACCGCGTTCAGCCGCCGCTCATGTTCTGCGTAGTCGCCATGGCTCATGTTCAACCGGGCGACATCCATGCCAGCTTCGACGATCTCCCGTAACCGATCCGGGGTCTGGGCAGACGGGCCCAGAGTACATACAATCTTCGCTCTTCTCACGGAAAGAACTTTACCTAGCCCTCTCGGATTATCCCTAACCCACGGGCCAAGTCGGGCGGATAGGGTGAGCTGAACTCAACATAGTCACCGGCCCTCGGATGGATGAATCCCAGCCGAGTAGCGTGCAGCCACTGCCGCAGCAGTCCGAGCCGCTCCGCCAGCACCGGATCGCAACCATACAGCGGGTCCCCCACACAGGGATGGCCGATCGCCGCCATGTGTACCCGGATCTGGTGGGTGCGTCCCGTCTCCAGGTGGATCTCCAACAGAGTCGCCGAGCGGTGGGCCTCCAGCGTCTCGTAGTGAGTGATCGCCTGGCGTCCCCCCTCGACCACCGCCATCTTCCACTCATGACCCGGGTG
>JAUMYR010000196.1 GCA_030528545.1 Propionibacteriaceae bacterium | reverse complement strand
TTAGTCCTCTGGATGGCTCCGAGACAATTCGAGGAGTCGCTCAGCGGCGGCGATATGGGCGTCCAGGAGATCGGTTTCGCCGGGGATGGCGGAATGGTCGATGGACTGCTGGCGGATCGTGGCGACGTGGCGCCAGGCCACGCCGCGCAGGCTCGGATGGATGTTGTGCTGCTCGATATGGCGGGCAAGATCGACCAGGGCGGTGTGAACGAGGTGCTGTCCGGCCGAGAAGGGAAGGATCTGCGTGAATGGCATGTCGATCAGCTCCCGCACCGTGACCGGACGCAGGAACACCCGCGCCTGCCCACCCTCGTCGACCAAGACCGGCGCGGGCATCGGCGCCGCCACCAGCTGGGCCAGACCCAGCGCCAGTTCTTCCACGACATTGACGGCGGTGTAGGGATCGTTGACCCCGGGCGACAAGGCTCTCACCGCGAGCTCGACGAGCTGTTGCTGGGCGTATCCGGCATCGCTTCCCGGATCGTGGCGCGGACCGATATCGATCGCCCCCAGTGTCGCCTTGGCCAGGGCATCGGCGTCCTCTCCTGGCCAGATCCGGGCAAGGGGGGTGCCCACCAGCACCCGGTCTCCCACCCTGGCTTCGAGGACGATCTGAGTGTCGTGGGTCTCGGCGGCACTCAATAGCAACCGCGGAACGATGTTAACGATATAACCATCGGATGCCGCACGCACCAGGACGCCCCCAGACGGTGGCTCCAAGGTGGTGCTCTGCTCGTCACAGGCCAGTTCGTCAGAACGCTTCGCGGTACGCAGGAAGGCCGATGACACCACGCTGGTCAGGGTGTCGACTTGGATGCTGGTCGCGATGTGATGGATGAAGGAGATCAGCAAGAACACGTCGACGACCGCCAGTCCGATCGCGAAATGTACCGCCAGGTGGGGAACGAACACGGCACCGTCGTCGCTGGAGCGTAACGTGCGAACCACCAGGGTGGTGTAGACGAAGGTGGAGACCAGCACGCCGAGCGTCCACTGGTTGCGGCGGTTCGACATGAAGTTGCCGACCAGGCGCGGGCCATAACTGGTGGAGGCCGTGGCGATCACCGAGATGGTGATGGAGAAAGCTGTGGCGGCCGCGCCGAAGGTCGTCCCGCCGATGCCGCCCAGCAGCCCGCGGGCACCCTCCAGACCCATGCGCTGCAAGGGAGCAAGGATCGACCATCGCGCGTGCTCGATGTTCCGGTCGATCGCCACCAGGGTCTCGGCGATGAGGACGGAGGCCCCAACACACACCACGGGGACGAACCAGAAACTGCTGACCAGGTTCTTGAGGCGGCGCCATAGCTTGTACATGCCAGCACACTAGTGGCACGCGCCGACAATCGCTGCCCGCTCAGCTCCTGCGAAGGCGGAGTTTCGCCGCCACTCCGGTGATCCGTTGCCTCAGTTCCCGTAGCCGCTCGCCCGGACCGGGCCGGTCACAGCGCTCCAGGAAATCCAGGTGGGACTCGAACAGCCCGAGAGCGTCGGCGATGACTTGGTCCTGGCTGAACCCCGCGATGTCGTGATCCAAGGATCCGGTGGAGGAAAACACCTCTAACCGGTAGTAGACATCGTCGGTCGGGGCGAAACGCAGCGCGAAGGACGGTTTCGGGCGTTCCACGGGGGCCACCCGGTAGGTGAAATCGTCCCCGTCCAGGCGGATCGTGAGCTCGACGCTGGGCTGATCCTCCCGGAGCGTCGCGGAGGCGTCCAGCCCGAGGTCGGTGGCTTCCTTCGCCGCTGCTTGCAGGGCGGGTGCGGCGACCTCGCGGAGGAAGCGGTGAGCGGTACCCCGGTCTGGGTAGGTCACCGCATAGGCCAGCCGCTGTGACCAGCTCCGTTCCACGGCGATGGCGGGGTTACGGGCCCTAGCCGCGGCGAGATGGGTCTCGTGCTGGAGCGCCCGGACTAGCCCAAACATGACGACGATGATGACGATCGCGAAAGGCAAGCCGATGATGAGGGTCGCGTTCTGTAACGCCGGGATGCCACCGACGAGCAACATCGCCAGGGTCAGGCCGCCGGTAGCGATGGCCCAGAAGATGCGGGTCCAGCGCGGGCCGTCCGCGTCCGGTGTGGCCAGCCGCGAGGACAGGTTCGCCGTGACCAGGGCCGCCGAATCGGCTGAGGTGATGTAGAGCAGCAACCCGATGATGGAGGCGACCGCGGTGACGGCCAGTCCCCCCGGATAGCTGGTGAGCAATTCGTAGAAGCCCCGTTCCGGTTTCGCCATGGTGAGTTCCCCGAAGGCCCGGTCCCCGGCGAGCACCCTTTGGATCGCGGCATTGCCGAATACCGCGATCCATAACAGAACGAACACGAAGGGCAAGGTGAGGGTGCCGATCACGAACTGGCGCAGGGTGCGTCCCTTCGAGATCCGAGCGAGGAATAGACCCACGAAAGGAGCCCAGGCGATCCACCACGCCCAGAAGAACAGGGTCCAGGAACCGAGCCAGGAGGTCGCGTCGGTATAGGCATAGGTGTTGAGGGTCAGCCCGAGGAAACTCGCGGCATAGTCGCCGACGTTCATGACCAGGCCATTGAGGATCCGGGCGAACTCTCCGGTCAGCAACACATATCCCAACAGCACTAGGGCCAGCCCGACGTTCAGTTCGGAGAGCCGTTTGATGCCCTTGTCGACGCCGGAGACCGCGGAGATCGTCGCGATCGCGATCGCGACCGCGATGAGCGCTACCTGGGTGCCCGTACCCTCGGGCAAGCCAAACAGGACCGTGAGGCCATAGTTGAGCTGTACGACGCCGATGCCTAGCGAGGTCGCGACACCGAATACGGTGCCGAGGACCGCGGCGATGTCGACCGCGTGGCCGGCGACTCCGTGGACCCGGCGTCCGATCAGGGGATATAGGGCCGAGCGCACGCTCAGTGGCAGGCCTCTGCGGTAGGCGAAATAGCCCAGGCTGATGCCCATCAGCGCATACAGCGACCACCCGGTGATCCCGTAGTGAAAGACTGTCAAGACGATGGCCTCCCGTGCGGCCTGCACGGTCTCGGGCGTCCCGTCCGGCGGGTTGAAATACTGGAAAATAGGTTCTGCGACACCGAAGAAGAGCAGGTCGACACCGATCCCGGCGGCGAACAGCATCGCGCTCCAGGAATAGAGGGAGAACTGCGGCCTGGAATGGTCGGGCCCCAGCCGGATCGTTCCCCAGCGTCCCGCGGCGATAGCGATGATGAAGATCGTGACCGCCGTGGCCAAAGCGATATAGAACCAGCCGAGATTGACCGCGATCCAGGTGACCGTAGACGACAGCACGCCGCTGGCTGATTCGGGTGCGAAAGCCGCCCAGCTCGCGATGGCGACGATGAGCGCACCCGAGCAGGCGAAGACGGGCCAGTTGACGTGGGTTGGCAGGCGACCGAACACCCGCTCAGGCTAGCCACTGCCTGGCCCGCCGGGAAGGAGGGTGTCACCTTAGTGGCTAGCCCTACCACCGGTGACGGCGATCCCCGCTGCTGTGGATAGCTGGGAGAGTTGTCCACAGGACCGCCGGAGGAGTCCTCAATGGTCGGTGCTCCGTGATGCACTGGTGACATGAACGATCTGGTGAGAAGCGCCGACGGATTGGTGCGTCCGCGTTGGGCCGATGTCGACGACCTGCACCGCGACTATTACGACAACGAATGGGGTAATCCCGTCACCGATGAGAACGGGGTGTTCGAGCGCCTCAGCCTGGAGGCCTTCCAGGCCGGGTTGAGCTGGTCGCTGATCCTGCGACGCAGACCACGGTTCCGGGAGGTGTTCAGCGATTTCGACGTGGACCGGGTTGCTGCCTTCACCGGCGCCGACGTGGAACGCCTCTTAGAAGACCCCGGGATCGTCCGCAACAGAGCCAAGATCGAAGCGACCCTCAACAACGCTCGCCGCGTGGTGGGGCTTCGTCCCTCGGGCGGACTGGTG
>JAUMYR010000017.1:29171-34045 GCA_030528545.1 Propionibacteriaceae bacterium | reverse complement strand
GAAATTAGCCGCGTGGCGGATGCGGGTCGTTTCCGTAGGAATTGCGTTCGCCGATGGTACCGTCCACCTTCTTGACGATGTGCTCCGTGCCCCGTTCCTTAGCCATGTCCCGCCCCCTGGCCTGAGCTTCGGCCTTGGATTGGTCAGTGCTGCTCGCGCGCTGGCTTTTCTGGACACGGTTCTTCCAGACACCGCCTTGGCGCTAAGTCTCCACCGCTGGTTTCCTGCTTGCCACGCTATTCACCCCCTTCCCAATAGGCGCGCGACGGCCGTGCGGTTATCCCACCCCTGCCGCGGGCGGTGAGGGCGCGCGTGGCAATGTTGGATATGACGCGACAAAGGAGTAGCCGTGTGTGCTGATGAGCCCGACCTGAGGGTGCTTGAGACCATCCAGGATCGCCTGCTGTGGCTGGCCACCAACATGATCGACTACGCCAACCACCGCCGCCCCGGCCGTGGCGAGCTGAAGGTCGGCGGACACCAGGCCTCGTGCGCCTCCATGGTCACACTGATGACCGCGCTCTACCTGCATCACCTGCGCGCCGACGACTTCGTCGCGGTCAAGCCCCACGGCGGGCCGGTGCTGCACGCGCTCAACTACCTCATGGGCACGCTGGATCGCGACCACTTGCTCGGGCTGCGGGAGTTCGGCGGGCTCCAGGCCTACCCGTCGCGCACCAAGGATCCCGACCGCGTGGACTTCTCCACCGGGTCGGTGGGTCTCGGCCCAGCCGCGACGCTGTTCGCCGCAGCGACCCGCAACTATGTGGACGCCCACTTCGGCGCCCGCGAGGCGTCCCGGTTCTTCGCCGTGCTCGGTGACGCCGAACTCGATGAGGGCAACGTGTGGGAGGCGGTGCACGACCCGGGGACCACCGACCTGGGGGCCGTCACCTGGCTGATCGACTTCAACCGCCAGTCCCTCGACCGGGTCGTCCCGGATGTGCGGATCAGCCCGTGGCACGGGGCCTTCGCCTCCCACGGCTGGCAGGTGATCCAGATCAAGTACGGCACCCGGCTCACCCGTTTCGCCGCCGACAACGACGCCGATGACCTGCTCGCCTGGATCGATGAGATGCCTAATGAGCGCTACCAGTCGCTGTTCGGGCGGGGCCCCGCCGCGATCCGGGAGCGTTTCTTGGACGGCGCTCCCCGGCGCGTCCGGTCCCTGCTGGACGGTCTCGACGACCAGACTGTCGCCCGGCTCGTCACCGATCTCGGCGGCCACGACCTCACCTCCGTGCTGAGCGCGCTCGATGAGATCGACCCGGAGCGCCCCACCGCAGTGTTCGCCTACACCCACAAGGGCTGGGGCCTGCCGATCCAGGGCAATGCCCGCAACCACGCGGCCGTGCTCAGCCCGGAACAGGTCATCGCCCTGCGCGACCGGCTCGGACTCACCGAACAGACCCAGTGGGACCGCTTCCCGCCCGACTCCCCCGCCGGACAGCTCCTCGCCCGCCGCGCCGCCGCCCTGCACCGCCAGCCCCCACCCGTGGGAGCCCGCCCGAGCGTGCCCGCCGCGACCTTCCCCCGCGCCACCCACCCGGTCTCGACTCAGGAGACCTTCGGGCGCATCCTGCTCGACCTCGGGCGCCACGAGGGCACCCGGCCCTTCCTGGTCACCTCCTCCCCCGACGTCGCCACCTCGACCAACCTCGGCGGCTGGATCAACCGCGCCGGGGTCTTCGCCCCACATGAGCGTCCCACCTGGTCCGACGATCCCTCGCTGAAGTGGCTGGAGTCCCCCCGCGGGCAGCACATCGAGCTGGGAATCTCCGAGATGAACCTCTTCCTGCTGCTGGGTCAGCTCGGTTTGTCCGAACATTTCTCGGGCCAGTGCCTGCTGCCCGTCGGGACGCTGTACGACCCCTTCGTCTGCCGCGGCCTGGACGCCCTGATCTATGCCCTGTATTCCGGGTCGCGCTTCGTGTTCGCCGGGACACCTTCTGGGATCTCCCTCGCCCCCGAGGGCGGCGCCCACCAGTCCACCATCACCCCGTCCATCGGCGTGGAACTGCCCGGCCTGGATTACCACGAACCGGCCTACGCCCAGGCCCTCGACTGGCTGCTATGCGACGCCCTCGACCGGATCGCCCGCGGCGGCCACGGCTCCTGTGCGGCCTACTTCCGGCTGAGCACCAGACCACTGCCCCAGTCCCCCTTCGAGGACGCCAGGGCCAGGACCGGTGATGCCGGATTGCGCACCCAGGTGCTGCGCGGGGCCTACCGGCTGAGCTGCCTGCCCGCCGGGGAAACGGCGCCCCGGGTCGCGATCGCCAGCTGTGGGGTCGTCATCGACGAGGTCCTGAAAGCCGCGGCCGAGCTGAGCGCCGAGGGCATCGGCGTCACCGTCGTCGATGTCCCCAGCCCCGGCAGGCTGTACCGTTCCTGGCGGGAACGCACCCGAGACAGCGTGCGCACCGCCAGCCGCAGGCCCCAGCCCGAGGGGCTCGGTGTCTTCCCCGCCGGGGTGCCGCTGGTCACGGTGCAAGACGGCGCCAGCCACCATCTCGCCTGGCTGGGAGGGGCGCTCGGGGTGCCCACGGTGTGTCTGGGCACCGACTCTTTCGGACAGTCCGGCACCGTGGCCGACCTTTACCGGGCCTTCCACCTCGACGCCGGGGCCATCGTCAACGCCGCCCTCGACGTGGCTGGGTGCTGACGTCCCGGTTCAGCGTTTCCGGTACAGGGACTTGGTCTGATACACCGGCTCGCTGGTGACATGCACCCCGAGGCTGCGGAAGATGCCCTCGTCGACCGGCCCGAGGATCACCGAGGTGTGCACATCACAGCCGCGTAGCCGGTGCAGTTCCTCCAGCGCCCGGCTGGCGTGCTCGTCACTCTTCGCGCTGACCGCGAGGGCGATCAGCACCTCGTCGGTGTGCAGGCGGGGGTTGCGGCTTCCCAGGTGCTTGGTCTTGAGGGTCTGGATCGGCTCGATCGCGGCCGGGTCCAGCAGTTTGATCTCCGGATCGATACCGGCGAGCGCCTTGAGAGCATCCAGCAGCATCGCCGAGCAGCTTCCGAGCAGGGCCGACGTCTTGCCCGTGACGATGCGTCCGTCGGGCAGTTGCATCGCCGCCGCTGGGGCCTTGGTCTGCTTCTCGACCTCGAGCGCCGGACGCACCACCGGGCGGTCCTCCCGGCTCACCCCCAGCGAGCTCATCAGCAGCGCGATCTGGCTGGATTGCCCGGGCTCCAGTTCCTCCCGGCGTTCGTGCACCAGGGCCTTGTAGTAGCGGCGGATGACTTCCTGGGCGGACGCCCGGCGGCACACCTGGTCGTCCGAGATGCAATGCCCGGCCATGTTGACCCCCATGTCGGTGGGCGACTTATAGGGAGAGGCACCGAGGATTTGTTCGAACAGCCGGTTGAGCACCGGGAAGATCTCGACATCGCGGTTGTAGTTGACCGCCTGCTCACCGTAAGCCGCCAGGTGGAACGGGTCGATCATGTTGACATCGTCCAAGTCGGCGGTCGCGGCCTCGTAGGCGATGTTGACCGGGTGGTCCAGCGGCAGATTCCAGATCGGAAAGGTCTCGAACTTGGCATACCCGGAGCTGATCCCCCGCCGGTGATCGTGATACATCTGCGACAGGCAGGTCGCCATCTTGCCGCTTCCCGGGCCTGGGGCCGTAACCACGACTAGGTCCCTGGAGGTCTCGACGTACTCGTTACGGCCATAGCCTTCCTCGCTGACGATACGGGCGACATCGTTGGGATAGCCCTTGATCGGGAAGTGCCGATACACCCTGAGCCCTCGCCGTTCCAGTTTGCGCTTGAACGCCTTCGCCCGGGAATTGCCGTCGGTCATGTGCGAGATCACGACGCTGCCCACGAACAGGTCCCGGCCCCGGAAGGCGTCGATCAGGCGCAGCACATCGTCTTCGTAGGAGATCCCGAGATCCTCGCGAACCTTATTGCGTGCGAGGTCGAGCGCGCTCACCACCACGACGACCTCGACCTCGTCGGCCAGCTTGGAGAGCATCTCGATCTTGGTGTCGGGGCAAAAGCCCGGCAGTACCCGGGAGGCATGCATGTCGTCGAAGAGCTTGCCGCCGAACTCCAGGTAGAGCTTCCCGCCGAACTGCTCCCGCCGCGCGTCGATGTGCTCGGTCTGGAGGGCCAGGTATTTCTCGCGGTCGAATCCGATCTCGTGCATCTGTTCCTTCGTACGGCCCACGGGGCACGATCATAGCGAGATCAGCTCCGGTTTAGGCGGATACCGTCCCGCCCGGCAGCCACGGTCCACGTCTGGTCCAGGCCGAGATCGGCGGTGAGCCGCTCGTCGTGGGTCACGACGAGCAACGCCCCACGGTAACCCGCCAGCGCGTCCGCCAGTTGATTCAGCGAGGCCATATCGAGGTTGTTGGCCGGTTCGTCCAGCACCAGCAACTGGGGCGCGGGGACGGCGAACAGCACCCGGGCGAGCGCCACCTTGAACCTCTCCCCTCCCGACAGCGTCCCGATGGAGCGCACGGGCGCGTCACCGGTCAGGTTGAACCGGGCGAGCAGCCGCCTGGCCTCCTGCGGGCCCCGCGAGCGAGCCGAAGCGACGATGGCATCGAGCGGGGTGGCGAACTGATCGAGGTCATCGTGGCGCTGCCTAAGGAAGCCGACCGGCACGGTGGGCGCCACGAGCAGGCGTGCGTCGCCGAGGACGCTGCGGGGGTAGCACCCCGACTCGGACACCGATCCGGTCAGCCAGCCGAGCAGGGTCGACTTCCCGGCCCCGTTGATACCGGTGATCCTGATCCGCTCGGGGCCGCGCAGGTCGAACCGGTCCCCGGCCAGCTCGAAGGCCAGGACCTGCTTCCCGGGGGCAAGCGCGGTCTCGGGCAGGTCTATCCGGATGGCCTGCGGCATGCGGG
>JAUMYR010000017.1:25667-29071 GCA_030528545.1 Propionibacteriaceae bacterium | reverse complement strand
CGCCGCTCTGCCGCGGCCTGATGCCCCGCGGCGTAGTGGCGGTACTCGTCGAAATTGCCGCGGAAGCTGCGGATGCCTCTGGGATCGAGGTCGGCGATGTGGCCGGCCAGGTTGAGTAGCGTGCGGTCGTGGGAGGCCACGATCACTACACCCGGCCAGTCCGTGAGCGCGTCGTAGACGAAGCCGCGGGTTGGGGTGTCAAGGTTGTTGGTCGGCTCATCGAGGAGGGTGACGTCCCAGGCCGCCAGCCTGGCCCCCAGCAGCGCGATCTTGCTCGCCTGACCCCGGACAGGCGCGTCGCGGGGGCATCCAGCAACTGGGCGGTGGCCACGAAACCAAACCTGCCGAGCAGGGCCAGGGCGCGGGTTTCGATGTCCCAGTCCTCGCCCACGGACTCGTAGTCGGAGTCTGCGAGTGACCCCGCCTCGATCGCCCGCAGCGCCGCTCGGACGCGGGAGATCCCGAGCAGGTCGGACACCGTGGCACCCGCGTCCTCGGCGACCAATTGGGGGACCCGGCCCGTCCGTTCGGGGGCGTGGATGCGCCCGGCGTGCGGGGTGAGTTCGGCCCCGATGAGCCGAAGCAGGGTCGTTTTGCCCGCGCCGTTGGCCCCGATGAGGCCGGTCACCCCGGGGGTGAAGGTGGCGCAGAGCCCGGTGAACACCGGGGTGCCATCCGGCCAGGAGAAGGAAACATCTTCGACGGTGACGGCCGCGTCGGCGGAGTGCATGGTGATCCTTGAGTTCGCAGGGTGATTCGGGGAACCGGGTGCGGCACACCCACCTGCTGTGGGGTACCTGGATCACAGCACCAACATCGCTACCTCCGCCTCGGCCTGATACTCAGGCTAACCCATCCCCTCGGCCATCGGCATCCGAATATCTCCGGGGGCCGGGGACACCGGGGCCGCCATGTCCCGGAGCACCGCCGCCGGTCCCTCATTCGGCGTCGAGGTACATCCAGCGGCCCGCGCGCCGGGCGAACCGGGAGCGTTCCCGCAGGCTGCCGCCGCGGTAACGGGCGACGAACTCCACGGTCCCGGTCTCGTCTTCGGGGCCGCCGCCAACCACCTCGATCACGGTCAAACCCAGCCACCGCACCTCGGCTAATTCCACCTCAGGTGGCCGGGTCCGCGGGTGCCAGCTGCGATAGAGATGATCGGCCCGGCCCAGCACGAAGGCCGCGTAGCGCGACCTCATCAGTTCCTCGGCGGTGACAGCCTGACGCTGCCCGTCGTGGATCGGAGCGCAGCATCGCGCGTAGCCGGTCCGGGATCCGCAGGGGCATTCAGGCATCGGACGGGCTCCCTGCCCGGAGCGGGGCTCCCTCGCAGCAGGGCCGGATGAACCCGCAGCCGTCGTAGCGTTCGTGGGAGGTCTCCCAGCGCATGAGGCGCCCACAGCCCGGGCAGGGATCGGTCAGCTCAGCCATGGCCTCAGCCTATGCCCAGCCTCAGCCCGTCCCCGTCCCGGTGGGCCAGCCCGTCGGCGATCAGGGAGTCGGCGCATCTGGCCAGCTGGTCGCGGTCGGGCCAGGCGATATCGCAGATCGATGGGAGCCGGTCGCTGGCCCGCAACGCGGCCATGATCCGGCCCCGGCACTGCCGGTCGGTGCCCGCCCAGGCCTGCCCCACGCGGGCCGGGCCCTCCCAGGCCGGGCGCCCGGCACCCAGCCAGGCGCACTGGGAGGCGACCGGGCATTGCCCACACTGGGGTGAGCGGGCCACGCATACCAGCGCGCCCAACTCCATCACGGCGACCGACCACTGCGCGCACTCGCGGTCGTCGCGCGGCAACCACGCACTGGCCCTGGCGCGTTCCGCCGCTGTCTCGGCCGCGGGCGCGAATTCGCTCCCGCCGTCGAGCCGGGCGAGCACCCGGCGGACGTTGGTGTCGAGCACCAGCGACCGTCTCCCGAAGGCGAAGGCCATGACCGCGGCGGCGGTGTACCGGCCGACGCCGGGCAGCGCCAGCAGCGCCTCCTCGTCGTCTGGGACGCGGTTGCCGTGCTCCTCGGCGAGGACGCGGGCGGCTTGGAAGAGCCTCAGGGCGCGGCGCGGGTAACCCAGTCTCCCCCAGGCCCGCAGCACCTCCGCACTCCCGGCCTCCGCTAGGTCCGCGGGCGTCGGCCACCGGGTCAGCCAGGCCCGCCACGGGGCCTCCACCCGCGCCACCGGAGTCTGTTGGCTCATGATCTCGCTGACCAGGATTCCCCACGGTGTGGTGCCGGGCTCGCGCCACGGCAGCGGGCGCGCGTTGTCGGCAAACCACGCAACGATCGCGTGGCGCGCCCCTACCCTGTCCTGCATCGGCGCCACCCTACCCCAGTCTTCCGGGACACCCATTGAGCTCATGAAGTCTAATACCTTAAAATCATAGAATGAAGCCAGATAGCTTATTGCATGGCATCGTCATCAACGCCGACCAGCGGGCCAGCCGACGCAACCCGGATCGGGTGCCGACGGCGCTGGCCGAGCTCAACGGCCACTCGATGCTCCTGCCCTTCGAGCGGACGACAGGGGACGAGATCCAGGGACTCACCGACTGTCCCGACACCGCGGTCGCCGTGGTGCTGCGGCTGACCCGCTCTGGTCTGTGGCGGATCGGGCTTGGCATCGGCACGGTGGAGACCCCGCTGGCGGCATCCACCCGGGCCGCCCGCGGCCAGGCCTACCTCGAGGCGCGGCAGGCCATTGAGCGCGCTGGGCGGGTCCCCTGCGGGGTCGCGGTCCGCGGCCCCGGGGCCGAACCGGCGGAGGCCGCACTGTGGCTGCTCACCACGCTCGCCGCTCAGCGCTCCGGGGCTGGCTGGGAGCTGGCCGACCTGCTGGCCGGAGGACTGAACCAGTCCGAGGCGGCAGCCAGGCTGGGGATCTCCCCGTCAGCGGTGAGCCAGCGAGCATCACGGGCTCACCTCACCGAGATCGAGGCGGGCGCCCGGCTGGTCTCGGGTTTACTGACTTCGGCGCTCAGCCTGTCGGAGGCCAGCGCTAGGGTGATGGGGTGACCTGGCTGGATTTGAGCACCAGTATCGCGCTGTTCGGGCTGTGCGGCGCGATCGCGTCGCTGTGCGGGATCGTCTTCGTGGAACGGATGTTTCGGCTGGTCGATTCCCGGGGAGCCCAAGGCCCGGCGGTCATCGCGGCGGGCACCCGGTTGCGCGGTGGAGCATGGATCGGCGCGTTGGAGCGGATCGCCGTCTTCGTGTGCCTGGTGGCTGGTTTCCCCGCTGGCATCGCGATGGTGATCGCGATGAAGGGGTTAGCCCGCTATCCCGAATTGAAGGTGAGTTCTACCGGCGCCGCCGAGCGCTTCATCATCGGCACCTTCTTGAGCATGCTGTTCGCCGCTGCCTGGGCGGGGATAGCCGTGTGGCTGCGCGGGATGCTGCCGTGACCGGCCCGG
>JAUMYR010000017.1:8291-25567 GCA_030528545.1 Propionibacteriaceae bacterium | reverse complement strand
GGTGGGGTCGAGCCCTGACCCTCTGAACGAATCATCAACTACCCCAAGAACGATCCCGCGTCCCGCGGATAAGGAGGTCTTTTCATGATCTGGCGTCACGTCCGGCTGCTCGGCTCCCCCGAACCGGTCGAGATCAGGATCGCTCATGGCGAGATCGCCGCCATCGGTCCGGTGAGCACCGCCAGCGATGTCGAAGTGGTCGACCTCGACGGCCGGATCGTGATCCCCGGGCTGTGGGACTCCCACGTCCACTTTGACACCTTCGCCGCGTTGTCCAGCGGGATCGACCTATCGGGGGCCGAGAACGCCGAACAGGCGGCCGCCATGATCGGCGCCGCCTGCTGGCCGCAGGACGGACTGGTCCTCGGGCACGGTTTCCGCTGCGCCCAGTGGCCCGCCCCTCCTTCGGCGACGCTGCTGGACGAGATCAGCGCCCAGCGTCCGATCGTGGCGCTTAGCGGAGACTTGCACGGCGCCTGGCTGAACAGCACGGCGCTGGCCCGCTTCGGGTTACCGTCCGGCCACCATGGCCACCTCCTCGAACACGAGGCCTTCTCGGTCGGGCAACGCGCTCTCGGTGAGTTCGCTAGCCGCCCGGGAGCCGTCGCAGAGGCCGCGAAATCGGTCTCTGCCCGGGGCGTCGTAGGGATCGTCGACTACGAGATGAACTGGAAGACCGAACGCTGGCTGGATCGCATGGCAGCGGGTTTCGACACCCTCAAAGTAGTATCGGCCACCCAGCTCGAAGACCTGGACCGGCTGATCAAGACCGGATGGCGCACCGGTGAACGGCTGCATGAACTGCTCACCGTCGGCTCCCTCAAGATCTTCGGGGACGGATCGATCAATTCCCGGACCGCCTGGTGCCACGACGGGTATGCCGATGACCCCGGCTGGCATGGTGTGCCCAATATCCAGCCCGATGTGCTCGCAGGGGTCCTCACCAAGGCCAATGCTCATGGCATCCATGCCGCCGTCCATGCGATCGGCGACCGCGCCGTGGCCATGGTTCTGGACGCCTTCGCGGCGACCGGAGCGCGGGGAAGCGTGGAACACGCCCAGCTCGTCGCCGCCGAGGACCTGCCCCGCTTCGCCGCCCTCGGGATCACGGCCAGCATCCAGCCCACTCACCTGATCGACGACTGGGCGGTCGCCGATCAGCTATGGGCCGGACGCACTGCCCGGGCCTTCCCCCTGGCCAGCCTGCTAGATGCCGGGGCCCAGGTGAGATTCGGTTCGGATGCCCCTGTCGCTCCGCTCGATCCCTGGCACAGCATCTCGGTTGCTGCCCACCGCGTCGTCGCCGGACGGCCATGGCATAGCGAGCAGGCGATCGGGGTGGCGGCGGCGATCGCCTGCTCCACCCGCACCCAGGTCCGGCCCGGGGAACCAGCGGACCTGATCGTCCTGGACGCCGATCCGCTCACCGCCAGCCCAGAACAGCTGTCGGCTCTTCCCGTGGCGGCGACCGCGCTGGGTGGGAGGTTCACCCACTGTTCCTGCTGAGTGCCCCGCTCCGGTGGCACCGTCCCAGGCACCGGTGTTACCGGACGAAAGCCCTGCGCTGCCCAGCCCCAGGAATTAGGCTATATCTCGGCGAGAGGAAGCCTGACAGATGAATGACTCCGAGATCCTGGTCGATCGGGATGGGGCGATCGCGACCGTCACGATGAACCGCCCGCACAAGCTCAACTCCCTGAGCCCCAGCATGTACGAACACCTCATCACCGCGTTTCGGCGGCTGTCGGACGACGACTCCGTCCGGGTGGTGATTCTCACCGGGGCGGGCCGCTCCTTCTGTGCTGGCTCCGACATCGCCTCGCTCACCGACCTGCATCACAGCCACCTGCCGGTGCGGGCGGAACAGACCATCGCCAGTTTCCCCAAACCAGTGATCGCCGCCATCCGCGGCAACTGTCTCGGCGGGGGCTGCCAGCTCGCGACAGCGGCCGACATCCGGCTCGCTGCCGACGATTCCCATTTCGGAATCCCCCCGGCCAAACTCGGCATCGTCTACCCGCTGTCGGCCACCCGGCGCCTCATCTCCCTGATTGGCCCAGCCGGTACCAAATACCTCATCTACACCGGAGACCGGATCAATGCGACCAGGGCGCTACACCTCGGCCTGGTCGACGAGTTAGTGATGCCAGGGCTGCTCTGGGAGCGCGCTCAGCAACTCGCTGTGACGATCGCCAGCCGCTCTCAGCTGACCCTGCAAGCCACCAAACAGATCGTGGACGCCCACACCGAAGACACCCTGACCGAAGAACTCGTCTCGAGCTGGGTCCGAGAGGCCGCCTGCGGCCCAGACCTGCCCGAAGGCATGGCCGCCTTCGCCGCCCGGCGTCCACCGAGTTTCACCTGGACTCATCCAAGATCCGGCGGGTGAGCCCGAGGTAATTCATTCGAACAGGCTCGGGTCCCCGGCACCATAGCGGACCACCACCGGTTCACCGCTGCTGAAATCGACCACGGTCGTGACCTGGTTGCCCGCGTCCCCGGAATCCAGCACTGCGTCGATGTCGTGGTCCAGTTCGTCCTTGATCGTCCAGCCGTCCGTGAGCGGGTCGGAGTGCCCGGGCAGGAGCAGGGTGGACGACAGCAGTGGGGCTCCGAGCTCGGCCAGCAAGGCCTGAGCCGTGACATTATTCGGTACGCGCACCCCGACTGTCCGTTTCTTCGGCTGCAGCATGGCACGCGGTAACTCACGAGTCGCCCGGAGAATGAAGGTGTACTGGCCCGGGATAGCCGCCTTGATCGCACGGAACTCCCAGTTATCCATCATGACGTAGGCGCCCAGCTGGGCGAACTCGGCCACCATCAACGTGAAATGGTGCCGGTCGTCAAGCTGACGGATCCGGCGAATCCGTTGCTGGCCAGCGCCGTTGCCCACGCTGCAGCCGAAAGCAAAACTCGAATCTGTCGGATAGGCGACCAGCCCTCCGCCCCTGACGATCTCCGCGACCTGCGCGATGGACCGGGGTTGCGGGTTGTCGGGGTTCACGTCGAAGTACCTGGCCATGGCCTGATTCTAGGCCCGGGCCGAGTCTGACCCGGGCACCGCTTTCCCTTAGGCTTGGGTCAGCATCAAACCGAAAGGAAGATCCATGGTCAAAAAGGTGGCTCTGCTCACCGCTGGCGGTTTCGCGCCCTGTCTGTCGTCAGCCATCGGCGGCCTGATCCAGCGCTACACCGAACTGGCTCCCGAGGTCGAAATCATCGCCTACCGGCACGGCTACCAAGGCCTGCTCTCTGGCGACTACCTCAAGGTCACCGAGGCGGTCCGGGAAAAGGCTCACCTGCTCCACCTCTTCGGCGGCTCGCCGATTGGCAACTCCCGGGTGAAGCTCACCAACGTCAAGGACCTGGTCAAGCGCGGCCTGGTCGCCGAGGGTGCCGATCCCCTCAAGGTCGCGGCCGACCGCCTGGTGGAGGATGGCGTGGATGTGCTGCATACCATCGGCGGTGACGACACCAACACCACCGCCGCCGACCTGGCGGCCTTCCTCGCCAAACACGACTACCCCCTGACTGTGGTTGGCCTGCCCAAGACCATCGACAATGATGTCATCCCGATCCGTCAGTCCCTCGGGGCCTGGACCGCCGCCGAACAGGGCGCCATCTTCGCCAAGAACATCGTGGCCGAACACAACTCTGGCTCCCGGATGCTCATCATCCACGAGGTCATGGGCCGTCACTGTGGCTGGCTGACCGCCGCCACCGCCCAGAAGTACCGCGAGTGGCTCGACACCCAGGAATGGCTGCCCGAGATCGGCCTCAGCCGGGAGGCCTGGGACGTGCACGCGGTGTTCGTCCCGGAGGCCGTCATCGACATCGAGAAGGAGTCCGCGCGGCTGCGCAAGGTCATGGACGAGGTCGGCAATGTGACGATCTTCCTGTCCGAGGGGGCTGGCCTGGATTCGATCGTCGCCGAGATGGAACGCGCCGGGGAAGAGGTCCCCCGCGATCCGTTCGGCCATGTCAAGCTCGACAAGGTCAATCCGGGAGCCTGGTTTGCCGGTCAGTTCGCCAAGATGCTGGACGCCGAGAAGGTCATGGTCCAGAAGTCGGGCTATTTCTCCCGCTCTGCGGCGGCCAACGAGGCCGATCTCGCCCTCATCAAGCAGTGCACCGATCTCGCGGTGGATTGCGCTCTGCGCGGCGAGCCGGGAGTCGTCGGCCACGACGAGGAGAACGGCGATGTGCTGGCCTCAATCGCCTTCGAGCGGATCAAGGGCGGCAAGCCGTTCGATATCACCCAGCAGTGGTACCTCGACATGCTGTCGGCCATCGGTCAGGACGAACCGGTTCCGGCCGAGGCTCACTGAGCTTCCCGATGAATGCGGCGGGCCAATGCCCGCCGCATTCACTTTCTGCGGAACATTCCCCGGGTGAGCGCAGCTAACAGCGCCCCCAGCCCGGCTCCGGTGAGCGCACCCAAGCCATAACCGAGGCCCGCCCCGATACGGACTCCCCTGGCCGCCACGTCCTGGGGAACATAGACGTTGGGATCGGGCACGGGATGAGAGCCGGGTTCGTCGGGAGAGTAGAGCTTGCCTGTGGCCCGCTGCGGCCACGGCCCAAGACGCGGCTCGGCAGGTTCGGTGGCACCCTCCGGGGCGTCGCCGTCCTGCTCGGCCTCCGGTGCTGTCTCAATGGCCGTCCCGATCCACGCGGCCACCAGCATCGTGATGGTGGCATACAGGTTGAAGAACAGCATCATGATGATGGCCGGACCGAAAACCGCGGCCGACACGTTTCCGGAGAACAGCTTCGCCACCAGGCCCGCCAGCGACTGGAGAGCGGTCAGCCCGATGCCAGCCAGCAGCGACCCCCGCAGCAGGTAGCCGCGAGGCGCCCGCTGGCCGGGAAGGACCCGGAAGAGGAAACAGAACAGCCCGGTGCTGCATAGCAGCGTGATAAGCAGGCCGAGGGCGCCAAAGAGCAGGCCCAGGCCGGGGACCTCGGAGAGTCCCAGCCACCCCAGCAGTTCTGCGTTGAACAGGGTCGCTATGGTCGAGACCACCACGGTGGCGAAGGTCGCCAGCAGAAACAGCAGCAGCACTCCGAGGTTGGCCGCGAACTCGACGACAGGATTACGCGATGGGGCGTCAGCGACCGGGTCCTCCAGCCACATCGCCTGGACCGCACTGCGAAGGTTGCCGACCCAGGCGGTGCCGCTCCACAGCCCCAGCGCGAACACCGCCGCCACGACCTCGATGCTCGCCCAGTTCGACAGTGCCTTGTCGATCATCGGTGCGACAGCTTCGGCGATCTGCCCCCCGCCCAGCGCGCCCAGTACCGAAGACTTCAGGTCGTCGAGCAGGTCGCTGAGGAACACCGTCATCACGAACCCGAACGCCGCGAAGAAGAACATCAGCACCGGCACCAGGGACAGCACCGAGAAGTAGGTGATGGCCGCCGCGAGCAGGCTGCCGTTACGTTCGGTGAACCGGGTGATGGCCCGCTGCAGGTGCTGGGTGACAGGGTGGGCCAAGATGGCCTGGATGCGTTGCTTCATCGCGCCTCGAAAGCCTCCGGCGGAGGGCAGGAACACACCAGGTTACGGTCTCCATAGGCTCCGTCGATGCGTCCAACACTCGGCCAGAACTTAGCCTTGGCCTGCCCCGGGGAGGGCTGATCGGTACCGAACGCGGCCACGTTACGGGAATAGGGATGGTCCCACTCACCCAGCACCCTCACGAGAGGGTGCGGTGCCCCAGCCAGCGGGTTGTCACCGACAGGCCAGACGGAACTGGCGACGGCGTCAATCTCGGCACGGATCGCGATCATGGCGTCGCAGAAGCGATCCAACTCGGCCTTCGGCTCCGACTCGGTGGGTTCGACCATGAGCGTACCGGCCACCGGGAAGCTGAGCGTCGGGGCATGGAAACCGTAGTCGATCAACCGTTTGGCGACATCGTCCACGGTGACCTTAGTCTGCTTAGTCAGCGGACGGAGATCGAAGATGCACTCGTGGGCCACCAGCCCCGAAGCTCCGGTATACAGCACCGGATAGTGCTCCCTCAGGCGGGCCGCCACGTAATTGGCGTTGAGCAAGGCCACCTGGGTGCCGCGGCGCAGCCCTTCGGCCCCCATCATCGCGATATAGCCATAAGAGATCCCAAACACTCCCGGAGAGCCGTAGGGAGCGGCGGAGACCGGGCCATGGGAGGTTTCAGGGCCGACTGTAACCACCGGATGATTCGGCAGGAAGGGCGCCAGGTGGGCCCGGACCCCGATCGGTCCGACACCCGGCCCGCCTCCACCGTGCGGGATGGCGAAGGTCTTGTGCAGGTTGAGGTGGCTCACGTCGCCACCGAACGCGCGAGGCTTGCTCAGGCCGACGAGCGCGTTCATGTTGGCGCCATCGATATAGACCTGTCCCCCAGCCGCGTGCACCGATTCGCACAAAGCGGCCACGCCGTCTTCGAAAACGCCGTGGGTGGAGGGGTAGGTGATCATGACCGCGGCGAGCTCGCCGGCGTGAGCGGCGAGTTTGGCCGCGAAATCAGCCTGGTCGATCGATCCGTCCGCCGCCGTCGCCACCACCACGACCTTCATTCCGGCCATGACCGCCGAGGCGGCGTTGGTGCCATGGGCGGAGGCCGGGATGAGGCAGACCACTCGCTCCGGGTTGCCGTTAGCCAGGTGGAAGGAGCGGATCGCCATGAGCCCGGCGTATTCTCCCTGGCTACCGGCGTTCGGCTGCAGCGAGACCGCGTCATAGCCGGTGATCTCGGCCAGCCATCCCTGGAGCTCAGCGATCAGCTCTGCGTATCCGGCTGCGTCGGCCGCGGGGACGAATGGGTGCAGATCCGCGAATCCCGGATAGCTGATCGGTTCCAGTTCCGCGGCGGAGTTCAGCTTCATCGTGCACGAGCCGAGAGGGATCATGCCCTTGTCGAGAGCGAAGTCCCGGTCCTTGAGGCCGCGCAGATAGCGCAGGAGTTCGGTCTCGCTGTGGTGGGACTCAAACACGGCGTGCCTGAGGTAAGGGCTCGTGCGCAGCGGCCCGCAGCCTCCCACCGGGGAGGCTTCCCGGACGCCGAAGGCGGAGCGGACCGCGGCCAGGTCCTCGGCGGTAGCGTCCTCCCCGACCGATATCCCCACCCGGTCGGCGTCGACCAGCCTCAGGTGCACCCCGGCCTTCCGCGCGGCCGCGACGATGTCGTGGGCGCGGCCCACGGCGCGCACCGTGAGCGTGTCGAAGAACCGCTCACTGGCCAGTTCGTACCCTCCCTCACGCAGCGCCCCAGCCAGCCGCCGTGCGTTGTCGTGCACGCCTAGCGCGATCCGCTTCAGCCCCTCGGGACCGTGATAGACCGCATACATAGCCGCCACGACGGCGAGCAGCACCTGGGCCGTGCAGATATTGCTGGTTGCCTTCTCCCTGCGGATGTGCTGTTCGCGGGTCTGCAACGCCAGCCGGTAGGCCGGATACCCGTCAGCATCGACCGAGACCCCGACCAGCCGTCCCGGAAGTCCGCGTTCCAGTCCTTTGCGCACCGCGATGTAACCGGCATGAGGGCCGCCGAAAAACAGGGGGACGCCAAACCGCTGGGTGGTGCCGACAGCCACATCGGCCCCCCACTCCCCCGGCGGTGTCACCAGCGTCAACGACAGCACATCGCAAGCCGCGATCACCAGCGCACCCTTGGCGTGGGCAGCCTCGACGACCTCCTGGAGGGCCTCAGGGCTCCACAGCTGCCCATCGGTGCATGGGGTCTGGATAACCACCGCGAAGGGGTCGTGGGCCTGGATGCTGGCCAGCACATCGGCGGTCTCGGTGAGGTTGGCCTCCAGCGTGGCGCAGTGGGTTCGCAGCACGGCGAGGCTTTGCGGGAGTATTCCCGCGTCCACGATGACATCGCGGCCCTTACGCACCTGGCGGCGGGCCATCCGCACCGCCTCGGCGACCGCGGTCGCCTCGTCCAGCAGGGAGGCACCCGCCACCGGCAGACCGGTGAGGTCGGCGATCATGGTCTGGAAGTTCAGCAGGGCCTCCAGGCGTCCCTGGCTGATCTCGGGTTGATATGGGGTGTAGGCGGTATACCAGCTCGGGTCTTCCAGCACGTTGCGGCGGATGACGGCGGGAGTCACGGTGCCGTGATATCCCAGGCCGATCATGGCTCGCAGGGGATTGTTCTTCGCCGCGAGCGCGCGCATCCGGTTCAGATGTGTCGCCTCGTCACAGGCCTCGGGCAGGTTCAGCCGGTCCGCCCAACGGACCTCTTCCGGCATCGCCGCCGCGGTCAGGGAATCGAGGTCTTGATATCCGAGCCAGGCAAGCATCTCGGCCTGCTCGCTCGGAGTGGGGCCGATATGCCGGGAAGCGAAAGTGGAGACGTCGTTGAGCACGCTCCGATCCTAGCCGACAGCTCTCTTGCCTCGGCTATCCGGCAGCCCGCCTCCGGCGGCGCTGGGCGAGTTCGTCGACGGCTGGGGCGCCCGATCCTGGTTTCTCGGTCGGCAAGTGCAATAGTTCGCCCTCCAGGTCGCGCCACACCCCACCCAGCGCGATGAGGAACATGCCCTGCCCGCCCTTGCTCAGGTCATAGATCTCGTTGCCGCTGGTGCACTCATAGACCGACACCCCGTCGCTCAGCAAGGTGATCTCCGTGAGATCCTCCACTCCCCGTTCCCGGAGATGGTTGATCGCCAGGCGGATCTGCTGCAGCGAGATCCCGATCCCAAGGAGCCTCTTAACCACGCGCAACAGCAGCACGTCCCGGAACGAATAGAGGCGCTGGGTGCCCGACCCACCGGCCGCCCTGATCTCCGGCACGACCAGCCCGGTGCGCGCCCAATAGTCCAGCTGACGGTAGGTGATGCCCGCGACACGCTGCGCCACTGGCCCGCGGAAACCCTGATCGGTGGGGACCGGGGAGTAATCGCCTTCGATGAGCAAAGCCTGCAACGGAGTCGCATCGGGGCTGGACGTCGCCATGAAGTCCTCGTTTCAGTCGGTGTCGGGGCGAGCCGGAACTGGGTCCGGGTGCACTCGCCACGCTAGCCCGGTCCCGCGAAAGCGGTCAACGACACGCCCGGTTCATCGCCGCTTTTTTCCGCCCGGCTTCGGCCGGACAGCCAGAGAATCCACGAGTATCGCTATTGACTAGGGCCTTTACCCTCAAAATCATCGGCATTCACCGAGTCGAGGAACTCCCTGAAAAGCTCGACCTCGTCGCGTTCGGGACGGGAAAGCTCAACCCCAGCTTCAGCTAGCAAGTCCTCGGGGCAGGACAAGGGGAAACCCATCCGGACCGCGAGGGCGACCACATCGCTGGGTCGAGCCGACACGACGGTGTCCCCCAGGTGCAGTTCCGCATAAAACACCCCCTCCGATACCGAGGTGATCTCTCCTCGCACCGGGCCAGTGACCACCTCCTTGAGGACCGTGGCGAACAGGTCGTGGGTCAGCGGCCGCTCCGGGGCGATCCCCTCCAGCGCGCTGACGATCGCCGCGCCTTCGGCTGCTCCGATCCAGATAGGCAGGCAACGCCCGGAATCGGCATCCTTGAGCAGCAGCACGGGAGTAGCCAATGGCGCATCGATCCGAATGCCAAGAATCTCCAATGACCGCATGCCTCAAGCCTACCTATTGACCAGCCCCTGCAACATCGCGACGTGGGCATGCACGACCATACGCACGACCTCGGTCACCGTCTCTCGGGAATCGGCACGCTGCCGCAGGTAGGGGGCGAGCGCTTGGTCGATGAGACCAGCTTCCTGGGCGGCTGCCTGGTGCACGAGGCGCAGGTGCCTGGCGTCCAGCCCGAAGGCCGACAGCCTCCTTGCCGCGATGGCGATCGTCAGCGCGTCCCTGCCGTAATGGACCGAGCGTCTTCCGGGGACGATGATCTTGTGCCGCTCCAGCTCGATCAGGGTCGCTTCCGGCAGCCCAGAGACCTCAAGGAGTTGCCTGCGGGTCAGCCGCATCGCCGCACGGCTCTGTCCTTCCGCCTCCGCGGCTCGTCCCGGGCTTGGATCTTCGGCACGCTTCAGCGGTTCGGGCGCCGCAGGTGGCGGCACCGGAGCCGGTGCCAGGCCTGCGTCCATCCGTTCCAGGTGTTCTCGGATGACTTTCAGCGGAAGGTACTGATCGCGTTGAGTCCGCAAGATATAGCGAAGCCGGTCGATATCGTGGGGCGCATATCTGCGGTAGCCGGAAGGCTGATCGCGCTCGGGTGAAAGGAGCCCCTCGGACTCCAGGTAACGGATCTTCGAGATCGAGATGTCAGGGAACTCCTCCCTCACGATCTCGAGGACCTGCCCGATGCTGCGCATAGCCACCGCCATCAGCGCAAGCCATGCTCCCCGACGAAGAACACCAAACGGAACTTGCCGATCTGCACTTCGTCGCCCAACCGCAAAACAGCAGAGCCATCCACCAGGGTACGGTTTACGTAGGTGCCATTGAGGCTGCCTAGGTCCTCAACCATCATCTCGGCGCCGCGCCGCACGAATCTGGCGTGGTGGCGGGAGACCGTGATGTCGTCAAGGAAAATATCGGAGTCAGGGTGGCGGCCGACGGAGGTGACCTCGCTGTCGAGCAGGTAGCGGGCACCGGCCCCTGAGCCGCGCTGCACGATGAGCAGGGCGGCGTCCTCAGGAAGCTGGGCGATCGCGCCCAGTTCGTCGCTGTCCAGTTCCATGATGCTCGTCGCGTCGTCAACGACTGCCGCGATCACCTTGGTGGTCTCAATCGAGCTCATCAAAGCCTGACCGCACTGATTGCAGAAGTTGCTTCCAGCCGAGTTGTTGGCTCCGCACTTTGGACAAGTCATGGCATATTCCTTCTCCGTGTTGAATCAGCCAAATCCTACCGTCACGACGCTCAGTCGCCGATCAGTGCAGCATAGCCGTCCGCGTCCATAAGGTCTTCGAGCTCCTCGGCGTCGCGAAGCTCGATCTCGAACAGCCACCCGTCGCCGTAGGGATCGTTGTTGACCACCTCGGGGGAATCGGCCAGCGCCTCGTTGACCGCCACCACGACGCCCGAGACCGGAGTGAACACGTCGGAGACCGACTTGGTCGACTCGAGCTCTCCGCAGGCATCGCCGGCGGCGACCTCCTCACCCACCGTGGGCAGAACCGTGTGGACGACATCGCCCAGCGCGTCGGCGGCGTACTCGGTGATGCCGATTCGCACGGTGTTGCCATTGCCGACCCGCACCCACTCGTGTTCGGTGGAATAGCTCAGGTCTTCCGGGTAAGTCGTCATATTCGCTCCTCAATGTGGTTTCCGAGCCAAGCGTAACGCCCAACCGCGCGGTATGGGCGCTCCGCAGTTCCTTTGTTGGATTTTCGTTCCCGACTAGGAGGGACGCGAGAACTGTGGAGCATCCAGTTTGGCCACCGCACGGATCTCGAGGTGATCGAGCTGGTTGATGGTGACGCCGCCGTTGACCCTCTCGTTCTGGATCTCGCTCACGAGCCCGCCACGGAACCTGGCCCCCGCTTCCAGCGTGGCCGGGTCCCCGATCGCCTCAATGGTCAGTGGAAAACTCACCGGTTCGCCGCTGACCGTCAGGCCCCCGCTGCTGGAACGCCCGAACCAGGTGTTGGCGACCACCCGGATCGTACCGTTGATGGCCATGACCTCAGCGCCAGCGTCCCTCATCTCCTCAATGGCGTCGAGGACCAGTTCCGGCCCGACCTTCTTGGCTGGGTCGGTGATCACGATCCTGATCCCCGGGCCTGATGCTGAAGCCGTGCCGGCCAGAATCCTCATGGCATCCAGGCGGCGCCTGGTCTCCTCCTCCGCCACCTTCGCGGAATCGGCCCCAGACAGCAGGCTCTGCTTGGTCCGCTCCAGTTCGTTGATCTCGGTTTCGAGTTTCCGGGCATCGGCGTTGAGCGTGTCGAGCATCTGGATGAGGTCGGCCCGGCGCATGGACGCGAAATCTGTCTCCGTGGTCCGCGCTTTTACCCCCATTGAGATCAGCAGGGCCGTGATGAACAACACGACGGCGACGATCGCCTGGCTCCGGCTGGGGCGGAGGAAGTCCGCGAGCACGGAGGACTTGTCCGTTGTCTCCTGGGGCCGGTCTTGCCCCGCGCCGCCCGCCACTTCGATGGCCTGGCCCGCCGCGGCGCGTTCCTGGCGGGCCGCCCGGCGCTGGGCCCGTCGCAGCAGTGCCTTCATCGAAGACGGTGTGTGGGTCCGGCGGGTTCTTTCCTCAGGCATGCAGCAAACTCCGTCGAATGGCCGCGGCATTGGTGAAGATGCGAATCCCCAGCACGACGACCACGCCCGTCGACAGCTGAGCACCGACGCCGATGGCGTCCCCCACGAATACGATCAGCGACGAGATGACAACGTTGGACAGGAAAGACACCACGAACACCCGGTCACTGAAGTTCCCGTCGAGGTAGGCTCGCACCGCCCCGAAGATGGCGTCCAGCGCGGCCACGATCGCGATCGGGAGGTAGGGCTGCAAGGCCGGCGGCAGGCCGGGCTGCAGCACCAGACCCACGATGATCCCAGCGATCAGGCCCAGTATCGCGATCATGATTGCTCCTTCTCTGCGATCGTGGCCATCCGCACCCCCAGGCCGGGGTCGGCGGCCAGCACAAGCTCGTTCACACTACGCATCTCGAAACGTAATCCATAGTTGGCGCTCAGCGAGTTCCACCAGGAGGCTCCGGTCGTCTGGCCAAAGGTCGCCGGGAGCCGCTTCGGGTCGCCAATCGCCTCAATCGAGTAAGGCCGCACCAGCGAGGTGTAGTCGACCGTGATCGCCGAACCGGCGTTGCGGATAGCCGTGCGGGTGCTCAGCCGGTGTCCGTTGATCGCGATCGCCTCGGCCCCGGCCTGCCATAGCCCATTCACCAATTGCCTCAGGTCACGGTCGTTTACCCGCTCCGAGGGTTTCTGGGCGGACTCATTGTCATCGACCAGGATGACCACGCCCGGCCCACGCACGCCGCGGTTGCCCGCCGGTGGTTCCAGCAGGTCCAACTGCGATGAGAGGAGGGGGTTGGTGACCAGCCGCTGTCCCAGTTGCTGCGTTTCGGCTTCCAGTTCAACCAGCCGGGTCCGGCGCACCTCCTGTTCCTCCCGGACTCGCTGGATCCTGGCGATCAGTTCGGTGCGCTCCTGGGCGTTCTGCGGCATACTCGCGGTGGATTGCAGGGCCGACATCGCGAACATCACCCCCACCGCGACCCCCAGCATCGCCGTGACCCAGCCCGGACGCCTGCCCGAGCCCGAGGCTACAGACAGGTAGGCGGGCTCGACGGCGGTCTCCCGGACGAGGTTGAGCAGGCTCATGCTCTCATCGAGGCGGCGCTGGGTCATCGCCGCCTCGGCGTCTGACGCAATACTTCCCCAGTCTGACGCAGGTAGAGCAGCCCAGCCCACCAGTACAGGACGGCACCCCAGCCGACGAGGGCCCAGCCCAGGGCGTGGGCACCAGCCCAGCCGAGCGCCCCCGGACTGCCGAGCAGGACGAGCGGGAAGGCCAGCAGCAGGCAGAAGGTCGCGGCCTTGCCAGCGAAGTGCACCGGCAAGGATGTGTAACCGCGGGTCTTCAGCACCGGGACTAGGCAGGCCAGCATGAGGTCCCGGCCGGCGAGGATCACGACCAGCCACCAGGGCACGATGCCCCGGAAGGCCATCCCCAGCAGTGCGGCGAAGATATAGAGCCTGTCAGCCACCGGGTCGAGCATCTGCCCGAGCCGGGAGATCTGGTGCCATCTGCGTGCCAGATAGCCGTCGAGCCAGTCAGTGAACCCGGCGATCATCAACACGGCCAAGGCGGCCCTATCGGCGCGCAGATAGAGGATGAACCACAAGAACAGCGGCACCCCGAGCAACCGGAGTATCGACAGCACATTCGGAAAGGTGAGCGCGCGCTCGGTGTCATAGCTCACGGAGCGTGAGGTGGATACCGGCGGTTCAGCGTGCTGCACGCGCCCAGCCTAGGCGATCAGACAAGCTGGCCCTAGTCCGGCACGCGCTCCTCGGTCTCCTCGGCGTCCCTGACGCGCTAGGCCGGCCAGGCATCGGCGATGGCCCCCCTCGCGTCCCCTAAGAGCTGCGGCAACGCCCTGGTCTGCCCGATGATGGGCAAAAAGTTCATGTCTCCGGGCCACCTGGGCACCACATGCTGATGCAGGTGGGCCGCGATACCGGCCCCCGCGACCGCTCCTTGGTTCATGCCGAGGTTGAAACCAGCAGGGCTGCTCACCTGGCGCAGCACCCTCATGGCGGTCTGGGTCAGGCGGGCGATCTCCGCGGCCTCCTCGTCAGTGATGCCGGTGTAGTCGGGCACGTGACGATAGGGGCAGACCAGAAGGTGACCGGGCGAGTAGGGGAAGAGATTCATCACGACGTAAGCGAGTTCTCCCCGGTGGACGATCAGGCCCTCCTCATCGCCTCGCCGCGGCGCAGCGCAGAAGGGGCAACCGCGTTCGGCCGTCGGCTTGCCCTCCCCCTTGATGTAGGCCATCCGGTGAGGGGTCCAGAGTCGGCCGAAGGCGTCGGGCACGCCCGCGAAGTCGGCGCTGGAAAAAACCTCTGGCTCGCTCACGCGAAGGACTCCGGTGCCGGGTCGTCGTTGCCGCGCCTGGCGATATAGCCGACGATCTCCTCGACCGCCTGGTCGACCGGGATACCGTTGCGCTGCTGGCCATTGCGATAGCGGAAACTCACCGATCCAGCGTCCCGGTCCTCCCCGCCAACGATCAGGATGAAGGGGGCCTTTGACCTAGTCGCATTGCGGATCTTCTTCGCGAAGCGATCATCGGAGAGATCCACAACGACCCGGATGCCACGCTCCCTGAGCCGCGCCGCGATCCCTTCCAGGTAGTTGTCGAACTCGCTCGCCACCGGCACCCCGAGCACCTGCACCGGCGCCAGCCAGGCCGGGAAGGCACCGGCGTAGTGCTCGGTGAGGACACCGAAGAAGCGTTCGATGGAGCCGAACAGGGCGCGGTGGATCATCACGGGACGCTTGCGTGTGCCATCGGCGGCCTGATACTCCAGTTCGAACCGCTCCGGAAGGTTGAAGTCCAGCTGTATGGTCGACATCTGCCAGGTGCGCCCGATGGCGTCCCTGGCCTGCACCGAGATCTTCGGACCATAGAACGCGGCGCCTCCCGGATCGGGCACCAGTTCCAGCCCGGAGGCCTCGGCGACCTCGGCGAGCACCGCCGTGGCCTCCTCCCAGGTCTGGTCGTCGCCCACGAATTTCTCGGGATTCTTGGTGGACAGCTCCAGGTAGAAATCGTCTAGGCCGTAGTCCTTGAGCAGGTTGAGCACGAAGGTGAGCAGGCTAGCCAGCTCGTCGCGCATCTGCTCGCGGGTGCAGTAGATGTGCGCGTCGTCTTGAGTGAATCCCCTGGCCCTGGTTAGGCCATGCACCACACCCGACTTCTCGTTGCGGTACACGGTGCCGAACTCGAACAGCCGCAGCGGGAGCTCACGGTAGGAGCGTCCGCGGGAACGGAAGATCAGGTTGTGCATCGGGCAGTTCATCGGCTTGAGGTAGTAGTCCTGGCCCTGTTTGCGCAGGTTGCCCTCGGCGTCGCGTTCCTCGTCCATGTGCATCGGCGGGTACATCCCCTCGGCGTACCAGTCGAGGTGACCCGAGGTCTGGAACAGGCTGGCCTTGGTCAGGTGCGGGCTGTAGGCGAACTCGTAGCCCTCCTCGATGTGGCGCCTGCGGGAATAGTCCTCCATTTCCATCCGCACGATCGCCCCCTTCGGATGGAAGACCGCGAGCCCAGAGCCGATCTCGTCGGGGAAGCTGAAGAGGTCGAGATCGGTGCCGAGCCTGCGGTGGTCTCGCTTGGCGGCTTCGGCCATCCGGTGCTGGTAGGCCTTGAGGTCATCACGGCCCGCCCAGGCCGTGCCATAGACCCGCTGCAACCCGGCATTGCGCTGGTCGCCCCGCCAGTAGGCAGCGCTCGACTTGGTCAGCGCGAAGGCTTGGAGATAGCCGGTGTGCGGCACGTGGGGACCGCGGCACAGGTCCTTCCAGGCCACCGAGCCGTCCCGGCGCACATTGTCGTAGATGGTCAGCTGGCCCTCGCCCACCTCCACGGCGGAGCCGTCGGAAGCCGAGGCAGCGGCCTTGTCACTGATGAGTTCGAGCTTGAATGGCTCCCCGGCCAGTTCCTGACGCGCCTCCTCATCGCTCACTTCCCGGCGGACGAAGCGTTGTCTCTCGCGCACGATCTGGCCCATCCGCTTCTCAATAGCGGTCAAGTCCTCGGGCGTCAATGGGTCTACCGCGAAGTCATAGTAGAAGCCATCGGTGATCGGAGGCCCGATGCCAAGCTTGGCTTCGGCGAAGATCTCTTGCAGCGCTTGGGCAGTGACGTGGGCACAGGAGTGACGGATGATGCTCAGGCCATCCTCCGAGGAGGCCCGCACCGGTTCCACCCGCGCTCCAGCGCTCAGCTCACGTTGCAGATCGAGCAACTCGCCATCAACCCGCATCGCCACGACCGAGCGGTCATTCCCGAACAGGTCTAGCCCGGTAGTGCCAGCCGTCAACGCCACTTCCTCGGTCGAGTCGGGCCAGACGATGACGATGGAGGCAGACACGAGCATTCCTTTCTGTAGCTAACCGGGAACATTGTGCCACTTCGCCTACGCTTGGCGTAGCGCTCCCCCACCGGCGTGGTGACCTGCTGAGCCCACCGCTCCACACGGTTCCGCCATTACTTTCGGGATTTGTGCCGACAATAAAACCCTCTAGTTTCCTAGAGGGTTGATGGTGGGCGATACCAGATTTGAACTGATGACCTCTTCCGTGTCAAGGAAGCGCGCTACCAACTGCGCCAACCGCCCGAGGTGGAGACGGGATTTGAACCCGTGTACACGGATTTGCAGTCCGTTGCCTCGCCTCTCGGCCACTCCACCAAGTGGAAACCTCCCCTTTTGGAGTGGTGAGGAGGAGACCTCCGAGCGGACGACGAGATTCGAACTCGCGACCCTCACCTTGGCAAGGTGATGCTCTACCAACTGAGCCACGTCCGCGCGCCTTCGGATCCACCACCGTGTTTCCGATGCGTAGAGAACCATAGCCGAGGTTTCCCCAAGAATCAAAATCGGAACCCCCCGAATAACGAAAGGCCTAGTGAAAGGCGGTTCATCCAGCCCCAAAAGGGGAAACCGGAGCGCTCAGCAGCCTCCGATTGCACGTCCGCGGCCAACATGCGCTATGGTTAGTCCGCGCAGGGGCGATTGGCGCAGTTGGTAGCGCGCTTCGTTCACACCGAAGAGGTCATCAGTTCAAGTCTGGTATCGCCCACCACGG
>JAUMYR010000017.1:3289-8191 GCA_030528545.1 Propionibacteriaceae bacterium | reverse complement strand
GGCCTGGTGCTCGCCGCCGGAGGGCCGAGCGATGCCCGGGGCCGCGCTCTGCTCAACAGGCGCGCCCGCCAGTGGGCAGCACATCATCGGCTCCCCTGCCAGGTCGCGCTGAGCGATGCTCCCGGCCAGGCCACCGGGGCCGCAGTTGCGTCCCTGAGAGCCAGAGGGCGGCGTCATATCGCGGTCGGATCGCTGTGGCTCGCCCCCGACGAGTCCTACCTGGCCCACGTCCGTGCCGCACATTCGGCGGGCGCGATAGCGGTGGCAAGCCCCTTGAAACTGAGCGATGGGCTGCTGAACCTGGCCCTTGCCCGTTACGCCTACGCCGCGATGGCACTGCTGGATTTCGACTCCGCTACCGAGTCGGCTTTGGCCCTGTAAACCGCCATTGCCGTCCTCGGACTCCTCTCTTCCGGGGACGGGAGTGGCCACCACCCTTGATGGCCGTTGCCGCCCCGGTCCTCACGCGACCACCCGGCGTCACACCGGGTAGGACCATTTGAGGCGGTAGACCACTGGGAACAGGCTCTAGTCCCGACTCCCCCTGATGGCGCCGGGCCCCTATACCGCGGGCCAGTCCGGTGCGTGGGTGAGGCTTCAGTATCCAGCTATCTTTGACGATGCGATAACACCAATGAAGCGAGGAGAGGGGAGAGCACGTGTCACAGCCAGGAGATGGCCTGCGGGTCCACAAGAGCGACGCCCAGTGGCGAGAGCAGCTCAGCGAGCTGGAATACTTCGTGCTGCGCCAAGGCGGTACCGAACGGCCTTTCACGGGCGAGTACACCGACACCGACACCCCCGGGGTGTACCGCTGCCGAGCCTGTGCCGCCGAATTGTTCCGCAGCGCTGAGAAGTTCCACAGCCACTGCGGCTGGCCCAGTTTCTTCGCACCGATGGCCGAGGAACGCGTCCGCTATCTGCAAGACGATTCCCTTCCGGGACGCCCCCGGGTCGAGGTGCGCTGCGCGTCCTGCGACTCCCACCTCGGCCACGTATTCTCCGGCGAGGGCTATGACACGCCCACGGACCTGCGTTATTGCATCAACTCCGTTTGCCTGACCTTGGATGAAAGCTGAGGCAGCGTCGGCGCGCCGCCTGGGCAGGGCCCGGTTTAGATGCATAACCTTCCGGTGTGTCCGGCAACAGATTCCCGGAGAGCTCAGCAGGCTTTGACCAGGCAGTCGCTGAGCTTGCCGCCATGCAGTGGCGCCCCGAGCTAGCGGTCGAGCAGGTAGGCTCACCACAGCGCATCGCGCCCTATTCCGTCGCCGCCTCCGCGGATGTCATGAGCGGGGAGACCACCCTGAGCACCGGGCGAATCATCCTGCTTCACAATCCGCGCGGCGACGTCGCGTGGGAGGGGGCCTACCGCTGCGTGGTCTACGTCCGTGCCGAGGTCGATCTCGACATGGTCTCCGATCCGTTGCTGTCCGAGGTCGGCTGGTCTTGGCTGACGGATTCCCTTCAGCAGCGAGAAGCCACGCACATCCAGCCCGCCGGCACCGTCACGGTGTCCTACAGCCGCAGTTTCGGGGCCATCGCCAACACCGAGGACAGCGCTGTGATCGAGCTTCGGGCATCGTGGACCCCCCAGCTCGATCAGGGGCAATCCTTCACCCCGCACCTGGAGGCCTTCCAGGATCTGCTGTTCGCCATCGGGGGGCTTCCTCCCCTACCGAGCGGGGTCTTCTACTTCCAGAGGGCAGGACGACGTACGTGACCGGGGAGAATCTGCCCTATCTGGAGAGGCCGCGCGAACCGCTTCCCACGCTGGTCACGACCCCTGCCCAGCTCAGCGCCCTGGCTGACTCCCTCAGGCGCGGCAGCGGTCCGGTCGCCTTCGATGCCGAGCGCGCTCACGGCCACCGGTACCACCCCAAGGCCTACCTATTTCAGCTCCGTCGCGAAGGCGTCGGAACTGCCCTGATCGACCCCATCGCGTTCGAGGTGGGCGGTAAGACGGATCTGAGCCTACTCACCGACGCCGTCGGAGAGGCCGAATGGATCGTCCACGCAGCCAGCCAGGACCTGCCCTGCATGCTCAGCGACCGGATCCAGCCCGCGGCGATCTTCGATACCGAACTGGCCGCGCGGCTGCTCAACTATCCGGGAGTCGGGCTCGCCGCACTCGTAGAACGCCACTTCGGGTTACGCCTTCGCAAGGCTCACTCGGCCGATAACTGGTCGACCCGTCCCCTGCCCCAGAGCTGGCTTACCTATGCCGCCTTGGATGTCGAGCTACTCATCGAGTTGCGCGATTTGCTGGAGCGGGAACTGCTCTCCGCGGGTAAGCGGGAGTGGGCCCAGCAGGAGTTCGCTCACGTGCTCAAATCCGCCCAGCCGCCGCCTGAGATGCCCGATGAGGACCGCTGGCGCCGGCTCAGCGGGCTACGCGACGTCAAACACCGGCGCGGACTCGCCCTCGCCCGCGCGTTGTGGCGCGAAAGGGAATCCATCGCTGCCAGCCTGGACCGGCCCACGGGACGGCTCCTGCCCGATTCTGGCATCGTGGCGCTGTCGGCACCGGTGACCGACTCAGGCCCGCTGCCTTCACGCGCGGAACTGGACCAGGTCCGGGAGTTCGGTTTCCGCGGAGCCAAGAGGTTCACGCAGAACTGGCTGCGCGCCATCGCTTCGGTGGGACAACTGCCCCGATCTCAATGGCCGGAACGCAACCCGGCCCATCCTGGGCCTGGGCATCCGCGGAACTGGGCCAGGCACCACCCGGAGGCATCGGCCCGATGGGAGACCACCAGGACCGCGATCGATCAGCGCGCGGCCGAACTGGACGTGCCACCAGCCAATCTGATTCAGCCCGCGGCGCTGCGCGAGATCGTATTCAGCCCGCCCCCGCTTCCCGAGATCGAGGCCAGGCTGAGCGAGCTGGGCGTGCGTCCGTGGCAGATCGCGGCGGTCAGCGAGGTGCTCCGACAGACTCTCGCGGGCTAACTCCCAGTAGCTCCAAGACTCGCAGGCTCACCGCCTCGGCGCTGAGCCCGAGGCCATCCAGCACCTCAGCGCGGGTCCCGTGGGGGAGGAACTCCGCGGGAATGCCGAAGCTGTGCACCGGGACCGGGCACAGCGAGGCGAGACGTTCTCCCAAACCGCCGGACAGCAGGTTATCCTCAAGCGTCACGACGTGGCGGTGCCGGGCCGCCAGGTCGCGCAAACACGGACTGACCGGCAGCGCCCACAAGGGGTCGGCAACCGTGACGGCGACTCCTTGTCCCCGCAATGCCGCGGCCACCTCGACAGCCATTCCGGCGAACTGACCATAGCCGATAACCAAGACACTCGCGTGCGGGTCTCGCGACAACAGGTCAACGGCATCGTCTCCCCCACCGAGGGTTTCCGCCGCCGGTAGCGGATCGGGCAGCCGTTCCTTGGAATAGCGGATCACGCTTGGCCTGTCATCAATCCCGACAGCGCGGTTCAGGACCCTCACCAGGTGCTCCCGGTCCCGCGGCGTCGCCAGCCGGATCCCGGGCACTAGGCCCAGCAGCGGGACGTCCCAGACCCCATGGTGGCTGGCTCCGTCGGGGCCGGTCACTCCCGAGCGATCCAAGGCGATCGTGATCCCGGCCCCATGCAGCGCCGCGTCCATGAGCAACTGGTCGAAGGCACGGTTCAGGAAGGTCGAATACACCGCGAAAACCGGATGCAACCCGCCCGCCGCAAAACCGGCGGCGCTCGCCACGGCATGCTGTTCGGCGATCCCCACGTCGAAACAGCGCTCTGGATAGGCTTCAGCGAAGCCGGACAGCCCGGTTGGGTGCAGCATCGCGGCAGTCAGCGCGACCACGTTCGGATGTTCCCGGCCCACCTGCACCATCGCCTCGGAGAAGGCATCGGTCCATGTCGGCTGAGCGGTCGCCGACAGCGGCTCCCCCGTCAGTTCGTTAATCTGCCCGACCGCGTGGAACCGGTCCTGTTCGTGATTCTCCGCGGCGGCGAAACCGTTGCCCTTGCGGGTGATGCAGTGCACGATCACCGGGGCCCGGAACTGCCTGGCCTGTTCCAGGCTGGCGAGGACCGCACCGATATCGTGCCCGTCGATCGGGCCAAGGTATTTGATGCCGAGGTCTGAGAACATGCTCTGAGGCGCCAGCCAGTCCTTGAGTCCGACCTTGAGGCCGTGCAGCAGGTCGTAGAGCGGAGGCCCCACCAGCGGGGTCTGCCGGACATTCTTCTTGATGACCTGTAGCGCCTTCTCGTAGCGGCGATCGGTGCGCAGGCCCGATAGATGGTTGGCCAGACCGCCCACGGTCGGGGTATAGGAGCGGCCATTGTCATTGACCACGATCACCAGTGGCAGATCCCGTTCCGCCGCGATGTTGTTCAGGGCTTCCCAGGCCATGCCACCGGTGAGCGAGCCGTCGCCCACGAAGGCGACTACCGTTCGGCCCTCCCCGCGCAGGCGATAGGCCTTGGCGAGACCGTCGGCCCACGACAGCGCGGTCGAGGCGTGGGAGTTCTCCACCCAGTCGTGCGCGGACTCCGAGCGGGCGGGATAGCCCGACAATCCACCCGCCTGACGCAGGGTCGCGAACCCTTCCGCGCGTCCGGTCAAAATCTTGTGGACATAGCTCTGATGGCCGGTGTCGAAGATGATTGGATCTCGCGGCGAATCGAATACCCGGTGCACGCCGATCGTCAGTTCGACGACTCCGAGGTTAGGTCCCAGGTGGCCCCCCGTGCGGCTGACGTTGGTGACCAGGAAGGAACGGATCTCCGCTGCCAGTTCTACCAGCTCATCCTTAGAGAGGGTACGCAGGTCCGCTGGCGAGGCGATCCGTTCCAACAAAGACATAGCCGACATTTTATGACTACCTGTCGCTTCGCGGCGACTTGGAAGCTCAGGGCCCGGCATCGAGCGCTCCTTGGTTCCGATGGGCATGG
>JAUMYR010000017.1:0-3189 GCA_030528545.1 Propionibacteriaceae bacterium | reverse complement strand
GGCCAGATCCGTTCGGGCCCTGGGCTCAGTAGGCGCCGGAATCAGGCCTTGGCCAGGTTGCGCAGCACGTACTGCATGATTCCCCCATTGGTGTAATACGCCCGCTCACCAGGAGTGTCGATGCGCACCACGGCGTCGAAGACGATGCGTGAGCCGTCGGGACGCTCGGCCGTGACTTTCATGGTCTTCGGCGTCACCCCATCGTTCAGGGCCGTGATCCCCTCAATCGAGAAGACCTCCTCACCGGAGAGCCCGAGCGAGTCGGCATTCTCCCCCTCGGGGAACTGCAACGGCAACACACCCATGCCGATGAGATTGGACCGGTGGATGCGTTCATAGCTCTCGGCGATGACCACCCGCACGCCGAGCAGGGACGTGCCCTTAGCCGCCCAGTCCCTAGAGGACCCAGAGCCGTATTCCTTGCCGGACAGGATCACCAGCGCAACACCGGCCTCCTGGTAATTGACGCTGGCGTCGTAGACCGTGGTCACCGGCGCGTCCGGTTGGGTGAAGTCGCGGGTGAAGCCACCCTCGGTGCCGGGAGCGAGCTGGTTACGCAGCCGGATATTGGCGAAGGTTCCCCGGATCATGACCTCGTGGTTGCCTCGGCGGGAGCCGTAGGAATTGAAGTCCGCACGCTGCACGCCATTGCCGGTGAGATAGCGTCCAGCCGGGCTGTCGGCCTTGATGCTGCCTGCTGGCGAGATGTGGTCGGTGGTGACTGAGTCCCCCAGCTTGAGTAGCACCCGGGCTCCCGCGATGTCACCGACCGGTTCTGGGGTGGCAGGCATGTTGTCGAAATAGGGTGGCTTACGAACGTAGGTGGAGGCCTCGTCCCATTCGAACAGGTCACCCTCTGGGGTCTGTAGGGACCGCCACCGCTCATCTCCAGAGAAGACGTCAGCGTAGCGAGCCGCGAACATCTCGGCGCTGATCGATCCGCCGATCACCTCTTCGATCTCGGCGGTGGTCGGCCAGATGTCGGCCATGAACACGTCCTTGCCATTGTGATCCTGCCCGATCGGGTCGGTGGCCAGATCGATATCCATGGTTCCGGCGAGCGCATAGACGATGACCAATGGCGGGCTGGCCAGGTAATTCATCTTGACATCAGGGCTGATCCGGCCTTCGAAGTTGCGGTTGCCAGACAGCACTGCCGTGACGGCCAGGTCGCTGTCGTTGACCGCCTTGCTGACCTCGGGGATGAGCGGGCCGGTGTTACCGATGCAGGTGACACAACCGTATCCGACGGTCGTGAACCCAAGCTCGTCGAGGTAACGCTGCAGACCGGACTTCTCGTAGTAGTCGGTGACGACCTTCGAACCGGGGGCAACGGTCGTCTTCACCCACGGCTTCGGCCGGAGCCCCTTCTCTACTGCCTTCTTGGCCACCAGCGCAGCGCCAAGCATCACCGACGGGTTGGAGGTGTTGGTACAAGAGGTGATCGCGGCCACGGTCACTGCCCCGTGCCGGAGCTCGAACTCGCTGCCGTTAGCCAGGCTCACCGGCACAGCGGCGTCGACGTTGGCGGTGTAGGCGGGCAGGGCCTCGGCGAAAGCCTTCTGGCTGTCGGCGAGCACGATACGGTCCTGGGGACGCTTGGGGCCGGCGATCGAAGGCACGACATCGGCCAGGTCCAGTTCGATGTACTCGGAGTAACGCGGCTCGTGATCGTCATCGTGCCAGAGCCCCTGGGCCTTGGCATAAGCCTCGACCAAGGCGATCTGCTGCTCGTCGCGGCCAGTCAGGCGGAGATAGTCGGTGGTCTTATCGTCGATGGGGAAGATCGCGATCGTGGAACCGTACTCGGGGCTCATGTTGCCGATAGTGGCGCGGTTGGCCAGCGGCACCTGGGAGACGCCGGGGCCATAGAACTCGACGAACTTCCCAACGACTTTGTGCTGGCGAAGCATCTCGGTGATCGTGAGCACGAGGTCGGTGGCGGTGACGCCGTCGTTTAGTTTCCCGCTCAGCTTGAAGCCGACCACGCGCGGGATGAGCATCGAGACCGGCTGGCCGAGCATCGCCGCCTCGGCCTCGATACCGCCGACGCCCCAGCCGACCACCCCTAGGCCGTTGACCATGGTGGTGTGGGAATCGGTGCCGACACAGGTATCCGGGTAGGCCTGTAGAACGCCATCCACGACGCGGGGGAAGACGACCCGGGCCAGGTTCTCGATGTTGACCTGGTGCACGATGCCGGTGCCCGGGGGAACCACCTTGAAGTCGGCAAAAGCGGTCTGGCCCCAGCGCAGGAACTGGTAGCGCTCCCGGTTGCGTTGATACTCTAGCGCCGTGTTGAGGCTGAACGCCTCAAGGGTGCCGAAGTGATCGGCGATCACCGAGTGATCGATGACCATCTCGGCCGGTGACAGCGGGTTGACCTTCGCCGGGTCACCACCGAGCGCGGCAACGGCCTCGCGCATGGTGGCAAGGTCGACGACGCAGGGCACACCGGTGAAGTCCTGCATGATGACGCGAGCCGGGGTGAACTGGATCTCCCGGTCCGGCTCCGCGCTCAGATCCCAGGCGCCGAGCGCCCGGATGTCGTCTGCGGTGATGTTGGCACCGTCCTCAGTGCGCAACAGGTTTTCCAGGAGCACCTTCAGGCTGTACGGCAGGCTGTCTTGCCCCTCGACCGCATCGAGGCGGAAGATTTGGTACTGGGTGCCGTTGACGTCCAATGTGGATCTGGCACCGAAACTGTTCTTACTCATTGGCTCACTTCTCTCTCGACCCGGCCACTACGCCACGATCTCTTGATGTCAAGATATTACCAGAGCGGACGGCTTTGCGCACCACCATCGCTGTGGCAGGCGCGCGGCGCCATGCGTTATTCAGCGGGGGTGCTGGGCCAGCCCTCGTCAGCGGCGCGACCGCGCTCGATCTCAAGCAGGTTCTGCAACTGGCGCGACTCCTCGCGAGCCTGTTGCAGTTCCTTCTCCAAGCCCTCGATGCGACCAAGCAGTTGCGGCATGGTCGTGTCCCAGGCCGTCGTCGCGCCCGTCTCCAGCCGGGCCATCTCGATCTCCTGCTTGCGAAGCTGCTCTTCAAGCTCGCTGATCCGAACCTGAGCCGCGCTCAAGTCTGCGTCCTCGGCCGGAACCTCGCTGGGCTGGCCCTCATGCAGGCTTGCCCGGGTCACGGTCTCCTCGGAGGCTTCGGCCGTTTCCGGCTCGCGCACCACGG
>JAUMYR010000195.1 GCA_030528545.1 Propionibacteriaceae bacterium | reverse complement strand
ACCGGTGCTGTCGGACATCCTTGGCCTGATCGCGACCGCGGTGGTGCTGGCCTCCTTCGTCTCGGTTCCGCTGACCGCCAATAAGCGGGGCCTGTCCTGCCTGCTCACCCGGGCCACCATGACCGACTCCCGGGAATGCACCTGAGCCCGGGGCCGCCGCGCCCGCGGTGGGGTGCCGCCCTCGGCTCCGCCAGCCGGGCTGGGGCTCAGAGGAACCGCACCCGCGATCCTCGGGAATCCACACGGACGCGTTCCGAGCCGAGAGGCCCCGCCAGCGGCGAACCGGGACTCGGGGGAGCGGCCCATCCTAGGGGTGGCGTCAGCGCAGCAGGTCGTCGTGGTGTCCGACGTGGTCTAGCTCGATCGCTCCGTCAGGCAATTGCCACCAGATGAGGCGCGGGGCCCCGGGAGCACCGGTCTTGACATAGGTGCGCCAGGCCGTAGAACCATCCGGCCTGGAGCGTTGCACATCACTTTTGGACTTCTCGGTGAATTGATGGGTCTCTCGCCGGTCCCAGCACCGGGCGGTCAGCACGTCCACGATCACTTGAATCGTCTTGCGCCGCGGGACGATATCGGCCTCCAGCGATTTCAAGAATCCCTGCCCAAGGTGGTAACGCCGGAGATTGTTCCCTTCCCGTTCCGGCTCCGGGGTTCCCGTCAGCCATTCATATTCGATCTCCCAGCGCAATTGCCGCTCTGGGTCCTGAGAGATCTTCGGGAAGGATTTCTGCTCTTCCCGTTCTTTCATCTCCTCCATTCGGCGACGCAGATGGTCTAGCTCCTCCTCCGCGACATCGGCCCGGGAGCGCTCGCGGGCTATCGCGTCCTGGTCATTGCCGACGAGAGCGAGCAAATCGTCTTGGATCCGCCGGTGCACCAGGCTAGCGATGACGTCTGCCTGAGAGCGGAGCAGGCGCTGCATCTCGTCCACCCCGATTCCGCCCGGACAGGGTTCGGCTCCGGCGGCGGTGTCGGCCGGGGGACCGGCCTGCTGGGGTTTGGGCGCGGCGGGTGGCGGGGTCGGCTCCGGCCGGGGCGACGCGGCGGGTTCGGGGCTCGGTTCGGCGGCTTCCAGCTGGGACTTCAGCCCGAGCAGCAGCGCTTCCTGGCCGGGGTCGAAAGCAGTCCGTGGGCCTCTCCCAGGCGGCGCGGCCACGACTCGCACCGGCGCCCCGGCCCCCTGGTGGTCCTCGACATATTGGGCGATCTGGCGGCAGGCCCGCTCCACGTCGTCCCCGGGAAATATCTGGAACAGCCGATGCCTGCGCCAGTGATCGGTCCGGGCCGCACCGGCGAGAACGACGCGAACGCTGCCGCCATAGCAGTGGAATTGCCTATCGACGGTATCCGATAACCGCTCCGAGGCCGCCATGCTGTCCAGCACAGCGAGTTCGGTTCCCGGGGCCAGCTTTTCCGCCAGCATCCGGGTGTCGATTCGTGGTTCTTGAGTATCGCTGGCCGGGGACACCACGACTAACGCGCTATCCCGCGACGAATCGAATATCCTTCCCACCAGATGGCCGATATCAGCCGCAGCGACTCTCCATTCCGCAACCATATTCCCTCTCCCCGCCGGCTTCCCTCACAAGGAGCAGGCGTCCTTCTCCACATCAACGATGCATTCACATCGCTCTCTCCCCCTCAATTGTGACAGAACACACAAACCGGCTTTTGCCGGGCTCGCCTGATAGCCCTATCGGGTGAGGCCGGGACCCATCCCTCGCTGGGCGGGAGGAGCCCGCCAGCGCCGGGCACATCCCCCGGAGCGGCACCCTGCGCGGGTGATAAGGCTCGGCGCCCCGCCCACCTCCAGGAGCGGCCCCTGCGACCGGGGCCTAGACCACGGCCGGACTCCTCGGCGGCCGGTCACGATCACCGCGAGCGGCTGACCCTTCGCGGCTCCGGTGGAGCGGTGTGGTGGTCTCGCGGGCCTCGATCGTGCCAGCGCTGGCTCCCGGTTCCTCCCTGCTGGGTAGCGCTGGCCGCTGGCACCGGGCCCGCCCCACAGCGAGCTTCGGGGTCCGCCCCATCACCGGGGCAGTCTCAGACCCCGACCCCAACGTCGGTGAAGCGGGAGTAGTGGCCCTGGAAGACGCACTCAATCTTGCCGGTCTCGCCGTTGCGGTGTTTGGCGACGTAGATATCGGCCATGCCCTTCACCGAGGGGTCATCCCGGTTGTACATGTCCTCGCGGTGCACTAGGAGCACGATATCGGCGTCCTGTTCCAGCGAGCCGGATTCGCGCAGGTCGCTGACCTGTGGGACGCCGTCCTTGCGCTGTTCCGGGCCACGGTTGAGCTGGCTCAGCGCCACCACCGGCACCTCCAGCTCCTTGGCCAGCAGCTTGATCTGGCGCGAGAACTCGCTGACCTCCAGCTGGCGAGACTCGACTTTCTTGCCCGAGCTCATCAGCTGGAGGTAGTCGATCACGATCATCTTCAGGTCATGGCGCTGTTTGAGGCGGCGGGCCTTGGAGCGGATCTCCATCATCGTCAGGTTCGGCGAATCATCAATGAACAGCGGCTTGTCGTTCATCTCCGACATCTTGGCCACCACGGCATCCCACTCAGACTCGTCCAGCCCGCCCGAGCGAATCCGCTTGAGCGAGACCCCGGCCTCGGCGCTGACCAGCTTCATCACGATCTCGGTCTGGCTCATCTCCAGCGAGAAGAAGGCCGTGGTCAACCCGTGCCGGATGGCCGCGGAACGGCAAAAGTCCAAGGCCAGGGTCGATTTACCCGCGCCGGGACGCGCCGCGATGATAATCATCTGCCCCGGATGCAGGCCATTGGTCATGGAATCCAGCTGCGAGAAACCGGTCGGCACCCCCGACATCGCGTCATTGCGCGACAGCGTCTCCATCTCGTCCAGCGTGGGCTGGATCAGCATCGACAACGGCTGATAGTCCTCGCTGGTCTTGTTCTCGGTGACCTCGAACAGGGTCTGCTGGGCCTCGTCCACGATGGCATCGACATCACCGACGCCCGCATAGCCGAGCTGTGCGATCTTGAGCGAGGCGTTGACCAGGCGCCGCAGGACCGCCTTGTCGCGCACGATCTCGGCGTAGTAGGCCGCGTTCGCCGCGATCGAGACCGCCGCCAGCAGGTCGTGTAGATAGACCGGGCCACCGATGCGGCCCAGCTCGCCGCGCTTGCTCAGCTCAGCCGCCACCGTCACCGGATCGGCAGGCTCGCCCCGGCCATACAGGTTCACGATCGCATCGAAGATGAACTCATGGGCGGGCCGGTAGAAATCGCCGCCCCGGACGATCTCGACGGCCGCGCTGATCGCGTCCTTGCTCATCAGCATGGCACCGAGCACGCTCTGCTCAGCCGCCAGATCCTGGGGTGGAGTGCGATCGAGCTCCGGGGATGCACCACCGTGCTGGTCGAAACGCAGCACCTCCGCCATGGCCGATCACCTCCTCGTCTTCAGGCTAGGCACGTCCACCGACATTTTTCGTGACGGGGCCTTCCTCAACTCACGGGCTTGCAAAATTAGCGCCTCCGGCGCACCCGCGCCTCTCCAGCCCGGGCCCGGCCTGTGGACAATCCATCCACAGACTGTGGATGAGTGGCCGAACTCCGCCGCGACTTATCCACAAGGCCACGCACAGCGCGCCCACAAGTCCGTATTTTCCGCGCTGACAAGCGAAAACGATCGTTACAGAATCGTAACATTTGGTTTCAGGGTCCGCTCAGTCAGGTGAGCGCCCGGGGCGCTGGCCACGCCAGGGAGGGAACCGAAGCTCAGCGCCGCCGGGCGCCGGGCACCAGTTTCATAGCGCGTAACATCCCTCGTCAAGGGATAGCCGAGGACGCCCACCCCGCGCGCGCAGATCCTCAGCCAGGACGGCTAAATGTCCCAACGGTGAGCAGAAATGCGAGATGATTGAGCCATGAGTGACTCACCGACGCGAGTGCAGCGGCGGCGTCAGGCCACACTCGCAGA
>JAUMYR010000016.1:30752-34272 GCA_030528545.1 Propionibacteriaceae bacterium | reverse complement strand
CGACTCGTCTGGCATGCCGTCGGTCTCGAAGACGATCACCTTGCGAACCTCACCCGGGCGCGGCGGCAGGTGCGAGGTATTCGCTGTCCTCAGCGCGCGGTAGGCGCCGTTGAACGCCGCGGCCAGGTGCGTACCGCCCGTGTTCTCTCCCCGAAGGGGGCGACGCATGCACGAGACCATATTGACGAGCCGACTAGTCGGATTGAGCGGCCTGTTCCCGAGATCCCCCGGTAGCAGATAGTCGTTGGTGAACTCGGTCGCCACCCAGGGACCAGAATTAGTCCTCGTCGACTGCCCGCACGCATACATGCCAGCCGCCCGGTGGATCGTCCCTAACGCCACATACTGTAGGTCTGGGTTCATGACCGTCAGCATCGACTTGATGCCGGTCTTCATGGCTTCCAGGTCTCCTGGCGACATTGACAGCGTCCGGTCAGCCACCACCACGACGTCCATGGCGTTCGGCGCGGTGTCCCCGCAGGAGCCGTGACATGCGACCGACACGACCTCACCGGTGGATCCGTGGCTGAACCCGATGACCGGGGCGAAGGCGTATGGGACGTCCTTGCTCGCCCGCGTCCGCAGCGTGTTGCAGCGCGTGTTCGGCCCGGGGGTGCAGGGAATGACACAGATCGACTCATTGCACACTACCCGCGCCTGCCACCCGGCCCCCGGCTGGCACACCTTGGGGATCTGCGAGGCCTCGGGCAGCCGCGATGCCCCCTTCGAGGCGATGACGCAGAACATGTCCACCACAGGGTCCGCGTCCGGGTCATTGATCCTGGCCAGCCTCTTGGCCGTGGCGATGGCACCATCCGGGTCGTCTGGCAACATGCCCGCCCCCGCGTGAGCCGCGGCGTCCATCGCGTTTTGAAGCTGCTGTTTGCCTCCGACGAGACGCGAGATGTCCACCGACATCGCCGCCGCGCCGAACAGCAGTACCAACGAGACCGCAACGATTATCGCAACCCCGCCGCGCTCATTCTTAGGTCTATTTCGTTTAGTCATCACTCAATCCTCATCGTTGACACGCTGACAATGTCAGCTCCGGCCAGAGCCGGGAACAGGCCGGTAACGCCCTGATAGCGGATCGTGACCGTCATCTTGGCGTCGTCCCCCGAAGAGGCCCCACCGAGCGTGCAGCTTCGCGGCAAGCCCACCACGGCGACGCACTCGGCCTTCGCCTTCACCTCGCCCAGGATGCCGCTCACCGCGTTCAGCGCGATGGCCTCGCTGTCGGCCTTGGTCCTGCCCAAGGCGGCGGCGCGCACCCCCTCCCGGGCGGCGTTGGCGGCCTGCGCCCGGGCCTGGAGCAGCAGGCCGAAGTCGATCGCGCCGAGCACCAGGAGGATGACCAGCGGGATCACGAGCGCGAACTCGACGGCCGCCGCGCCGCGTTCGGACCTTTCGGTAGGTTTCATCTCATCTCCTCTCAGATCAGTCCGCTCGTGATGGCCGGACCCACCACCGCGCCCACCGCCATGAATGGGCCGAATGGCACCTCAATTCCTCGGAGTCTCCTCAAGACCGCGGCGATGACTAGACCGACCAGCGCCGAGGCCACGAAGGCCACAGCGTGCCCGATCAGGGCCGCGTGCCATCCGAACAGCCCCAGCACCGTCCCTGTGCTCAGGGCGAGCTTCACATCGCCCAGACCGAACTGGTGCGGTGCGATCAGCCCGATCAGCAGGAACAGCGCCCCGGAGCAGACCCCGCACACCACGGCCACGATGATCCCGGCGGGGGCCACGCCCGCCGCCATGGAACCGCCGAGGGCGAACACCAGGGCCACGAAGCCACCGAGGGTCAACAGATCGGGCAGCCGCTTGGTGGCCAGGTCAATCGCACAGGCGAGGGACCAGATCCCGAGGATGCCGATCAGGGAGGGCCACAGGCTGGCCGGAACCCCACGCCAGCACAGCCACGCCCCCGCCGCGAGCCCGGCACCGCAGGCCGCCCACAGCGGCAGGCTGACCCGCTCCCTCCGGGCGCCCACCAAGGCCACAGCCGCCAGAGGCAAGGCCGCCAGCACCGTCACGATCACCCCTCAGCCCCCCATCACGCCGAAGATAGACATGATGTTGATCACCGCTGGCCCCAGGATCACGATGAAGAGGGCGGGCAGGATACACAGCATCAGCGGGAAGATCACCAGGGTGGGCACCTGCATCGCCTTGCGTTCGGCCCGCTGGCGCCGGATCCTCCTCATCTCGCCAGCCTGGGTGTGGAGGACGGTGCCCAATGGCACGCCGTAGGTATCGGCCTGGAGCACCGCGCGGACGAAGCGTCTCAGCTGCGGCGAGCCCGAGCGGTCGATGAGGTCTTCGTAGGCGTCCCGCCGGGTCCTGCCCACCTGGATGTCTTTGACCGTGCGCATCAGCTCCTGGCCAAGGATCGTGCTGTTCTGCCGGGAGGTGTGTACCATGGCCGCGTCGAAGGCCAGCCCCGCCTGCACGGCGATGCTCATCTGATCCAGCAGGTCCGGCAGCACTAGTTCGATCTGCTCGCGGCGTTTCGCCGCCGTGTTATAGAGCAAGATGTCGGGCAGGAAGAAGGCGAGCACCACGGCCCCGATCATCATCGCGATAGTCATCGGCGAGGCCGAGTTGAGCAGCATCAGGGCGAGGAAGGCCGTCGCCACCAGGGCGAGGAGCATCTTGCCCGAGAGCACCCGGTCCACGGTCCAGGTATCGGGGTAGCCCGCCCGGGCAATGAGCTTGGCATAACGGCCACGCCGCTCCGGGGTGTCGAGGAAGCGGCTGATCAGTTCTCTCAGCTTGCTCTTGTCCTCGGGACGCTCCACGCTGCGAGCCTTCAGGCCGCGTTGCAGGTTGGCCCGGGTGCGCGCATAGGCCTTGTCGGGACCGGCGATCAGCAGGCCCGCGGCGATCGCGGTACCCGCCATGAGGGCGATGGCCGGGAAAAACATTGGTAAGGACATCTGGGCTCCCCTCGGTCAGTACTTGATCCGGATCGTGGCGCGCAGCCACAGCGCCCCGACGACCATCAGCACCGCCCCGACCGCCAGCATCAGGATGCCGAGGATGGTCTCGAACAGGGGCTTCAGATAGGTGGGATTGCTCCATGCCACGAAACCGCCGACGACGAAAGGCAATGCCATCAGCACGATGGCAGAGAGCCGCCCCTCGGCGCTGAGGGTCGCGACCTGGCGGCGCAGCTCCGCCCTTTCCCGGATCGTGCGGGAGACCTCCTCCAGCACGTCGGCGAGGTTGCCGCCCACCTCCCGGTTGATGCTGACAGCCTGGAGGATCCAGACGAAGTCCTCATTCTTCATCCTTGAGGCGGCGACCGCCATGGCCTCCTCCATCGGGCGCCCGAGCCGCAACTCGTTCACTACCCGGGCGAACTCCTCGGCGGTCGGCTGATCGGCCTCCTTGGCCACGGCCGTCATGGCCTGGTTGAAGGAATAGCCCGAGCGCAGGCTTCCCGCCATCATCTGGGTCGTCTCGTCCAGCTGGTTGGCGAAAGCCGAGCGTCGCCTGGAGATGAGGACGTTGAC
>JAUMYR010000016.1:26250-30652 GCA_030528545.1 Propionibacteriaceae bacterium | reverse complement strand
TAGGGGCGGCGACGCTTGAGCGAGACCTTCTTGGCGTCGGGCACCACGAAGAGCCCGACCACGACCAGGACGCCCACCACGATGATCAGGGTCGCGATCAGGGGGCGAGACGAGAAACCCAGCCACTGATTCATCGCATCCCCTGCCGCTGGAAGGCCCGGAACACATAGGGAATGCCCAGTTCTTCGAACTTCTCGGCGAACTTGGGGCGCACCCCCGTGGGGATCAGCTGGCCGCGGAACCTGCCGTTGGCGTCCACCCCGGCGGAGAAATCGAAGACGAAGACGTCCTGCAAGGTCACGACCTGGCCCTCCATGCCGTGGACCTCGCTGATCGCGGTGACCCGGCGGGTGCCGTCTCGCAGGCGGGCCATCTGGACGATGAGGTTGACCGCGGAAGAGATCTGTTCCCTGACTACCCTCAAGGGCAGGTCCATGCCGGCCATCAGGACCAGGGTCTCCAGGCGGGACATGGCATCGCGGGGGCTGTTGGCGTGCACCGTCGACAGCGAACCGTCGTGACCGGTGTTCATCGCCTGCAACATGTCGAGCGCCTCGGCTCCGCGGACCTCACCAACGATGATGCGGTCGGGGCGCATGCGCAAGGAGTTGCGGACGAGTTCGCGGATCGTGACCTCACCTTTGCCTTCGACGTTGGCGGGCCGGGATTCCAGCCGGACCACGTGTTCCTGCTGCAACTGCAATTCGACCGCGTCCTCGATGGAGACGATGCGCTCGGCGTCGGGGATGAAGGCCGAGACCACGTTCAGCATGGTCGTCTTGCCGCTGCCCGTGCCGCCAGAGACGATGATGTTGAGGCGAGCCCGCACGCAGGCTTCCAGCAGCTCGGTGGCGTCCGGGCTGAGCGTCCCCAGGCGGATCAGGTCGTGAACGCTGAGGCCCTCCTTGCTGAACTTGCGGATGGTCAGGGCGGAGCCGTTGACCGCCAGCGGCGGGATCACCGCGTTGACGCGGGATCCATCGGGGAGGCGGGCATCCACCAGAGGGGAGGATTCGTCGATCCTTCGCCCGATCCTGCTCACGATCCGGTCGATGATCCGGCGCACGTGTTCGTCGTCTTGGAACCGGATCCCGGTCTTCTCCAGCCTCCCCCGGCGCTCGACGTAGACCTGGTGAGCGCCGTTGACCATCACCTCGCTGACCTCGGGGTCGTTCAGCAAAGGCTCGATCGGGCCATGGCCGATGAGTTCGGCGATGACCTCATCCAGCAGCCTGCGCCGCTCGGCCGCCGTCAGCGCCAGCCCTTCCCCCTCCAGCGCCTCGGTCAGGCCTTCGACCACCATGGCGTTGAGCTGTACATCGGTCAGGTTCGCCTCGTTGAGGCGCAGGCTCATCTGCTGGTACAGCGAGGCGGTCACCCGCTCCTTCAGGCGCCCCAGCGCCGAGCGATCGCCCTCTGGGCGGGCCTGGGGGCTGTCGGGGCGGGGCCTGGCCTGTGGCTCTAGCTGGGCCAGCCGTCCGGGAGCCGCGACCGGCTCCTCGGTCATGGTGTCCTCTAGAGCCCGCTGGGGGTTGAGTGGCTCCTCGGCGACGGGCAGGAAGAACTCTGGTTCCTTCGCACGCGCCGGAGCCGTCGCGTTGAGCGCCTTGAAACGTTCCCGGAGAGACATCTTCAGCCTCTCCTACCCAGCAGCCCGCGGCGCACCGGGGCCTCCGGGGCCGCGCCGGTCACTCTCTCGACCACCATCCGCAGCTGCCGGGCGGCGGGGTCCTTGCTGCCCGATTGCAGCAGCGGGATCCCCTGATTCACCGACAGCGGCACCGCCGCCGATTGCGGGATCGCCACGTCGACCTTCACCCCGACCGTGGCCTCGACGTCGCCGACGGTCAGCCCGCGCTTGGGGTCGTTGAAGTTCAGCACCATGTGCCGCCCGTCGAACATCAGCCCCAGCTGTTTCAGCGTGTTGAGTTCGATGCGCAGCCCCCGCACCCCGGGGACATCCAGGCTGGTGACCAGGATCAGGTCGTCGGTGAGATCGAAGGCCGACAGCGTGTGGTCGGTCATGCCGGGGGCGGTGTCGACCACGACATATTTGAAGGAGGCTTTGAGGATCGACAGCAGCGCAGCCACGTCGCTGGAGGAGATCCCATCCACGGCGGCGGGCGTCTCGGCACCGACCACGGCGTAGAGCCCAGTCGAGTGGCGAGCCAGCAGGCTCTTGGTGGCCAGCGCGTCGCCGCTGTTGGCCGCCGCGACCGCCTCGACGACGCTGTATTCCGGGGTCAGGTTGAGCGCGGAACCAACATCGCCGAATTGCAGGTCGAGGTCGACGATCACCGTGGACTCGGGCTCTTGCATGGCGAGCGCGACGGCGAGGTTGCTGGCCACCGTGGTCTTACCCACCCCGCCCTTGGGCGAGGCGACGGTGATGATCCGGCCCTGGAGCGTCGGCGCGACCGGGTTGCCCGGCATGCGGTCGATCAGCCCCAAGACGTTGCGGAAGTCGTCAATACCGGCGCTCGGGCTGATGATGTCGCGGGCCCCGGAGCGCAGCGCGCTGAGCCCAAGCTCCTCGGCCCGCTCGGCCACGATCACCACCGGGGCGCCGTAGTGCTGGGCCACGGCCGAGGTCAGCGCGAGGGCCGTGGCGGGATTGCCCACGATCTCGACGAAGACCACCGAGGGGCGCGCGGCCATGAGCCGGGCGAGGCTCTCGGCCCCGTGGATATCTGCCAGCGCGACGGCCATCACCTGGGTGCCGCAGGCCTCGCTGATCCGCTCATGGGTTCCGCGGGCCGATCCGATGAAGAGCGGGTGGTTCATTTGAAGATCACCTCGCCGTTAATGGGAGCGGCGTTGCCGTTGCTGGTGATCGATTTCTCGCCCTCGGCGAGCAGCCACATGGTCGCGTTCTCCGCGCTCCAGACCACCTTTTCGGCATTCTCCAGGCTGAGCGCGAAGGTGATGAGCGCCCCGGAGGAACCGTTGGGCTCCTTCGGCTTCTCGGGACCCTGGCCCTCTTCGGCCTTCTTCTCCTCCCCCGGGACCTGGACCCTGGTGATGAGCACATCGTGCAGCACCGACCTGGTGTTGCCGTCAGAGGTCACCACGATCGTGACCTCATCATTCGGTTTGACATAACCGCCGAGGATGCGTTCCGCGCTCAGCGGGACGGTCACCTGCAGCATTCCATCGGGGACCTTCACCCCGGCGCTGCCCAGCGCCGCGGCGTCGAGGAATCGCGGTTGCAGCACCTGTTCGCCGGGGATCATGTCCACCGCGGCGAACTTATCCTTGATCTCGCTGAATTTGCTCACCGCGTCCGGCACGACCGCGACCTTGGCGATGCGTTTGATCTCGACATTGTCATTCAAAGCCGGAGATTGGCCCCGCGCGATCGGCTTGGTGACGACTAAGACTTCGACCGGTTCCAGCTTCTCCTGAGCCTGCTGGTCAACCGTCGCTACATATCTGAGGAGCAGCAGTGCCCCAATAACCATTAATACGACCGCTATTATCGCCGCGATCATCCGGCCCTTCATGATACCTCCCACCCAAATGCGTAACCCCGCCGGGCACTACTCACCACTGCGCTGAGGACGCTCTCCACTTCGCCCAAGGCAATGGAGCCTGGCGGCTCCCCTTGGGAAGCCGCCAGGCCAGGTCAGCTACTACGGAGCCTGCGTGTTGGCCGATGCGACGGCCTTGGACACGTTCTCAAAGGCAGTCCTGATCTGACCACCCAGGAGCGTGACAGTGCCAATGATGACGACGGCGATCAGCGCGATGATGAGCGCGTACTCGACGGCGGTGGCGCCCTTTTCCTTGTCCTGGAAACGACGCGAAACGGAATGCAGAGCAGCGGTGACGTAGCAGTATGCAGCGAGCATCGCGGCCCCCCTTTCTAGAGATAGATCCTGCCTGACCCCCTCGATCAGGCGCTTGGGGGGTGTCTACACAGCGCTTATGCGCTTTCTCTTGTCCATGTGTCTCCCTCCCGAAAGAGAAAGTTAGTGCTATTGCCTGGCTTGCGTCAAGTGACCGCTCAATTGCGTTACGCATAACCCGATAAATGCACCCGGCGGTAAAGAATAAGAGGGGCCGGAAGGGCCTTACCCCGCGCTCTTTACCGCTCAGCCTCCACTAGAACCGAATGGAAGCCCTCCCCGCGAAGACAAAGGGGCTCCGCCCCAGCGCGATTCGGCCCGCACACCCCAGCGGACCATCCGGGGCAACCGGGGAATCAGACCGGAGAGAGCCGTCTGCAAGGAAGTCTCCCCGGGCCATCGCCCGCCTCGCGGCATGCCCCAGAACCCGGCCCAGAGAGCCCACCGGCGCAAAGCACCTCGCCGCCGCGTCACGAGCCGCCGTCAGATGGCGGCATAGGAATCCCGGGACTCCGCCAGCGCCCCCAAGGGCTGCGCTGGGCCAAGCCAGGCAC
>JAUMYR010000016.1:15232-26150 GCA_030528545.1 Propionibacteriaceae bacterium | reverse complement strand
GAATCCCGGGACTCCGCCAGCGCCCCCAAGGGCTGCGCTGGGCCAAGCCAGGCACCAGGAGGGGCCTCCGTCCGAGAGCCCCGGCTTCCGCGCGAAAGCCCGCGCGCCGCCGGGTGAGCGATGGGACAGGGCCGACCCGCTGGACCTCGCCTCCAGGCCCCAGAAGGGCGCCCGCGATCGCCTGCCCACATCTTCCGGCCCCGGCCCCATGGGCCACACCGGGGCGACGCGCGACCGCGGCACCGGCTCTAGACCGCTCTGCCACCCCGAATAGGCAACGACGGGGATACCCCGGGACAGAACGGCTCCCCGTCGCGGGCGCTGAACCGGGTGCCGGTGCTGGCTAACTATTCCCCGAGCACCCCATCGACGAAGGTCTCGGCGTCGAAGGGGGCCAGGTCGTCTACACCCTCGCCCAGCCCCACCAGCTTGACCGGGACGCCGAGTTCTCGTTGCACCTGGACGACGATGCCGCCCTTGGCCGAGCCATCCAGCTTGGTCAGCACGATACCGCTGACATCTACCACCTCGGCGAACACCCTCGCCTGGGTCAGGCCATTCTGGCCCGTGGTGGCATCCAGCACCAGCAGCACCTCCGTCACCGGGGCCTTCTTTTCGATAACCCTCTTGACCTTGCCCAGCTCGTCCATCAGGCCCGTCTTCGTGTGCAACCGGCCAGCGGTGTCGATCAGCACCACGTCAACGCCCGCTTCCAGCGCCTGGTTGACCGTGTCGAAGGCGACCGACCCGGGATCTGCGCCCTCGGCTCCGCGCACCGTGCGCACCCCGACCCTTTCGCCCCAGGTCGTCAGCTGATCGGCCGCCGCGGCCCGGAAGGTGTCCGCCGCCCCGAGAAGCACCGACTTGCCCTCGGCGACGAGCACCCGGGCGAGTTTGCCGACCGTGGTCGTCTTGCCGGTGCCGTTCACCCCGACCACGAGCACCACGCCGGGGCTGCCGTCGGCGCCCTCGGTCCGCAACCCCCGATCCAGGTTCGGATCGACGAGCCTGACCAGCTCTCGCCGCAGCACAGACCTCGCGCGCACCGGGTCGGCGACCCCATCGACCGCGAGTTCCCGGCGCAGCGCCTCGGTCAGCTCCGTGGTGGGACCCACCCCGAGGTCGGACGAGATCAGTGTGGCCTCGAAGTCGTCCCAGACATCGGCGTCCAACCGGTCCACCGACAGCAGGTCTGCCAGCGCACGAGCGAGAGCGTTATTGCTTCCGGCGAGGCGGCGCCGCAGCCGGGCCATGCGCCCGCGGGGAGCCTCGGGAGCCTCAAGGACAGCGCCCGGTGGTGCCTGCTCGGCCGGGCCCGGTTCTGCCTCGGAGGCGGGCTCCTCCCCCTCACCAAGGGGAAGCTCCTCTCGCACCGGAGGGGCGGGCAACGCCCGATTGCTGCGCCATACCAGGAAACTTGCCCCCACGATGGCGACCACGATCAACGAAGTTATGAGCCAAAACAGCCAATCCACGCTGGGAGTCTACCCCGCGGGCAGCGAAAGGATCACCGCCTAAGCGCATGGCTGAAGCTCCGATCGGGCGGTCAGCCCTATGCCCAGAACACGCAACGCCGCCACCGACACCGGAGCGGATACCCGATCCGGCCGGGCCGAGGCCTACCGTTCCACGAGATCAATGAACTTGGCTGGCGGTTCGCCATCGCCGTTGAGGTGCTTGACGGCCCTCGATGCGAACTCGGTGAACTTGGGGTTCTTGTCCGCATAGCGCCCGCCCTGGCCGACCGCTACCACCGCGAGCACTCCACACGCCAACAGGACCACGATCACAACCGCCACGACAAACACCGAGACCTCCTCGAACTACCGTCTTCCAGTCTGACCGATACCGGGTGCAGTTCAAGCTCGTCGGCCCAATCTCAGCAGGATCTCAACCAATCCTCATCCACGGATCGCTACTCGCGCTCCTGCAAGCGCTGGCTGATGACCGCCGAGATCCCGTCCCCACGCATCGTGACGCCGTACAGGGCGTCCGCGATCTCCATGGTCCTCTTCTGGTGGGTGATGATCAGCAGCTGAGAGGACTCGCGAAGCTCGGCGTAGATACCCAGCAACCGCGACAGGTTGACATCGTCGAGGGCCGCCTCGACCTCATCCAGGATGTAGAAGGGACTCGGCCTGGCGATGAACAGGCTGACCAGGAAAGCGACGGCCACCAAGGACCGCTCCCCGCCCGACAGCAAGGACAGCCTCTTGACCTGTTTACCGGCCGGTTTGGCCTCCACATCGACCCCGGTGTTCAGCCAGTCCCCCGGGTCGGTGAGCAGCAGACGTCCCCGCCCGCCCGGGAAGAGCCGGGAGAAGACCTCCCCGAAGGTCCGTTCGACGTCCCGGTAGGCCTGCGCGAAGACCTGCTCCACCTTCGCATCGACCTCGGCGATGATGTCGAGCAGGTCCTGACGAGTCGACTTGAGGTCCTCCAGCTGCTCGGCCAGGAAGGTGTGCCGGGCGCTCATGGCCTCGAACTCCTCCAAGGCCAGCGGATTGACCCGGCCCAATACCGCGAGGTTGCGTTCCGCCGCACGCAGCCTCGCCTCCTGCTGCTCCCGCACATAGGCCACCGGCGGGGGCTGCTCGTCGTCTGCTTTGAGCGCGGCACCGTCCGGTCTGGTCAGCACTGGCACCGGCTGGTGGGGGCCATAGTCGGCCATGAGCGTCTCCGGTTCCAAACCCAGCTCGTTCAACGCTTTCTCGGCGAGTTGTTCGAGTCGCATCCGGTGCTCGATCCGGGCCATCTCGTCCCGGTGGGCACCCTTGACGATCTCCTCCAGCGCCGCGGTGGCTGCCCGGTGCCGGTGGCGGGCCGCGGTCAGCGCGGCATCGGCCCGCGCCCTGGCCTCCTCGGCCAGCTCACGTTCCAGCGTCGCCCGGCTCCGGGTCAGGTCTACCAGGGCCGCGAGTTCGGTGGCCCCCTGGTGCACCGCGGCGGCGACCTCGGCCTCCCGGCGCCGCCGCTGCGCCAGAGCCAGCGCCTTCGCCCGGGCCTGACGCTCGTGCAGCGCCGCCCGCCGCAGCGAATCCGCCCGACCGGACAACGCTCGGATCCGTTCCTCCGCCGTGCGCAGCGCCAGCCTGGCCTCCATCTCGTGCTGGCGCTCCGCCCGGGCCGCGGCCGCCAGTTCGTCCCGCTCGGTGGGGTCGGGTTCGGTCAGCTCGGCATCTGTGCTGGCCGCGTCCAGCCGCTCTTCTAGCCCCGCGAGCGCGGCCACATCGCGCTGCCTGGTCACCTGCGCCTGGGCCATCGCCTCGGCCAGGCGCTGCGCCTCCTGACTCGCCGAGGCCGCGGTCTGGCGGTAACGCGCCAGCTGGTCGGCCAGCCCAGAGACCTGGGCGTCCGATTCATGCAACATCGCCAGCGCCGCCCGCTCGCGCTCTTTCGCCGTCTCGGCCCGGGCCTGGGCCTGGCTGGCCGCGAACCTGATCCGCTCCGCCTCGTGCTGGGCCAGCCTCAGTTCTGCCTCCGCCTGTTCCACGGCCGCCTGCACCTCGATCAGGGAGGGCTTGGCTCCGGACCCCCCGACGACCAGGGCTGGGGAGATCACGGTCCCGTCTTTGGTGACACAGGTCACCCCCGGCATCATCTCGACGGCCTCGAAGGCCTCGGCGAGTTCCTCGACGGCAACCACGCCCGCAAGCAGGTGTCCGAGCGCTCCCCGGTGTTGCGGACCCGCCGCGACCAGTTCCATCAGGTAACGTCCCCTCACCGCTGGGAGGCCTGGCGCAGCGGGCTCATCCAGCCCGGCCAGCACCAGCGCGGCCCGGCCCTCGTCGCTGGCCCGCAACTCCGCGACGATCTCCCTGGCCTCGCGGCTCCCGGCCACCACGACCCCCTCGGCGGCCGCTCCGAGAACGGCCGAGAGCGCCGCCTCCCAGCCTGGCTCAACCTCGATCAGGCCCGAGAGCCGACCCACCACCCCCTGGCGTCTGGTCTCGATCAGCGACTCGGAAGCGTCGGCTCGCTCCAGCCCCAGCCGCAACGCCTCGACCCGCGCGGCCAGCGCCGCACGGCGCTGGCTGGCCGCGTTCTCAGAGGCCTTGAGCTCGGAGAGTTCAGCCTCGGCACCGGTCAGCTCCGCGACAGCGGACTCGTATTCGGCGTCCAGGCCAGATTCCTCGTCACTGAGTTCAGCGAGGCTCACCTCGTGTCTGTGGAACGCGAGGTTGGCCTCCGTGGCGCGCCCCAGTGCGTCCTGGCGGCGCCGCTCTAAGCGTTCCAGTTCCTCAGCGGAAGCCTCAAGCCGGGACCGGAGGGAGTTCACCTGCCCGGTCAGCCTGGCCAGCCCCTCCCTGCGATCGGCCACCGCGCGCTGCCCGGCTAGATAGTCCTGCTCGGCCTGGGCATGCCTGGTCTCGACAGCGCTGCGTCGCGACGTCGCTTCCGCCAGCGCCGCCTCGGCTTCCTCGGCCTCAACCCGTAACCTCGCCTCCTCTTCTGCCACCTGCTGGGCCTGGGCCTCCAGTTCCTCGGGGTCGCGCCCACCGGTCTCAAGCTGGGGAGCCGTGGCGCTATGACGGGTCCGTTCCGCCGAGATCGACACCGTGGAGGCGACCCGCTCCCGCAGCGCCGCCAGCCCGTACCACAGCTCCTGGGCGCGGGAGAGCCTCGCCCCCGCTGCCGCTGCCGCGGCCTCCGCCTGGGTCTCGGCCTCCGCCGAATCCCGCACCTCGGCCTCCGCTTGGTCCTGGGCGGCCCGGGTCGCGGCCTCGTCGGCCAGTTCGGCCTCCAGCGCCTGGGTGGCGCTCACCACGTCGTCGGCGAGGAGCCGAGCCTTGGCGTCCCTCAGTTCGGCCTGGATGGTAGCGGCCTTGCGCGCGACCTCGGCCTGGCGCCCCAGGGGTTTGAGCTGGCTCCGGATCTCGCCGATCAGGTCGGTGAGCCGCTCCAGGTTGGCCTTCGTCGCGTCCAGCTTGCGGAGGGCCTTCTCCTTGCGTTTGCGGTGTTTGAGGATGCCTGCCGCCTCTTCAATGAAGCCGCGGCGGCTTTCCGGCGTCGCCTGCAGGATCGTGTCCAGCTGCCCCTGCCCGACGATGACGTGCATCTCGCGCCCGATGCCCGAGTCGCTGAGGAGTTCCTGCACGTCCAGCAGCCTCGCGGGGCTGCCATTGATGGCGTATTCGGAACCCCCATTGCGAAACATCGTCCGCGAGATCGACACCTCGGTGTAGTCGATCGGCAGCGCACCGTCGCTGTTGTCGATGGTCAAGACGACCTCGGCGCGTCCCAGTGGGGGACGCGAAGAAGTACCGGCGAAGATGACATCCTCCATCTTGCCCCCGCGCAGGCTCTTGGCCCCCTGCTCCCCCATCACCCAGCTCAGCGCGTCGACCACATTGGACTTACCCGAACCGTTGGGGCCGACCACACAGGTGATGCCCGGCTCGAAGTTGAGCGTGGTGGCTGAGGCGAAGGACTTGAATCCCCTCAGGGTGAGACGCTTGAGATACATCTCAGCCCTCCGCTGCGTCCCCGCGGTTCCGGCGGATCGAACGGAAGGTCCAGAACTTGTTGAGGAGGAAGCTCAGCGGGATGGTCACGGCGATCATGATGAGGTTGGCCCAGTAGAGCGGGGTCCTCAGGCCGGAGGAACCATCGAAGATGTCCCGGGGCAGAGTCACCGGAGACAGCGGATGCATGAGAGCGATCACCACCATTGAGCCGACCCCGAGGCACACCAGCCCGACGGCCAGGAAGGGCCAGTATTCACGCCACCAGCCGGAGTGCCGATGGGTCTTGAAAGCCCACCAGCGGTTCAGCTGGAAGTTCCACAGGTTGGCCAGCAGGAAAGACACCGTCACGAAGACCATGTACCAGCGCAGGTTGTAGCCGCTGGAGCCCAGGTTGATGATGATGTTCTCGTCCTGGGCAGAGGACGGCCACAGCAGCGGGATCAGCTTGCGTTCCAGCCACAGCACCGCGAAATTGACGAACACCCCGGAGCCGCCCACCACGCCAAAGCGGATGAACTGGCCCAAGCTGTTTCCGTAGCGCTCGCGCACGCCGCGAAGGAGATCCATCACAATGAGCCAACCTTACCGACGCCGCTGGCAGCGGGGGCAGTAGAAACTTGAACGGTTCATGAAGGGTTCACGCCGGATCGCCGCGCCGCAACGGTAACAGGGCAGGCCCTCCCTCCCATAGGCGCTGAGGTCCCTGGCGAAGTATCCCGATTCCCCATTGACGTTGACATAGAGCGAGTCGAAGGAGGTGCCACCGGCCTCCAGCGCCTCCGACATCACTTCTCGGGCTGAGCGCAGCAATGTCAGCGCCTTGCGAACTCCCAGTCCGGTGCCCGGCTGGCCGTAGTACACCCGAGCACGCCACAGCGCTTCATCAGCATAGATATTGCCGATGCCAGAGACTAGGCGCTGGTCCAGCAGCGCCCGCTTCACCGCGGTGTGCCGGGAAAGCAGCCGCGCAGCGACCTCCCGCTCATCGAAGTCCTCGTCGAAGGGGTCCGGCGCGATGTGGGCGACAGGCAGTTCCGCGCCGCCGGGAACGAACTCGAACCCACCGAACATCCGCTGATCCAGGAACCGGGCCTCACGCCCGTCGTCCAGTTCGAAAACCACCCGGGTGTGACGGTGTTCCGGCTCCCTAGGGTCGTGAAAGCGAAACTGCCCGCTCATCCCCAGGTGGGCGACCAAGGCGTCGCTATCCAGCACCCACCACAGGTACTTGCCGCGGCGCCGCAGCGCATCGACTCGCCGCCCGCGAAGCATTTCCGAGAAAGCCGCGGCCCCGGGAGCGAAGGACCGGATCGGACGCGGGTGCTTCACCCGCACGTCCAGGATGCGCCGTCCGCCAAGGTGTGATTCCAGTCCCCGGCGGACCACCTCGACTTCGGGCAGCTCAGGCACCGAAACTCTCAACCGCCTCCGCGGCCGCCCGCTGCTCCGCGTGCCGCTTCGAGGCACCGGTGCCACGCCCCAGGACCCGTCCATCGACGATGACCTCGGCCACGAAGGTCTTGTCGTGGTCAGGACCGGTGCCGGTGATCTGGTAAACCGGAGCCGCGAACCCCGACGCCGCGCACCTCTCCTGTAACTCGGTCTTCGGGTCCAGCCTGGTGCCCAGCTCGGCGGCTCGGGCGATCCGGTGGTCCACGAAATCGTGCACGAAGGTTCCCGCCGCTGACATCCCTCCGGAGAGGAAAATAGCTCCGATGATCGCCTCCAGGGCATCGGCGAGGATCGAGGTCTTGTCCTGTCCCCCGGTCGCGATCTCACCACGCCCGAGCTTGAGGAAACGTCCGATCCCCAGCTCACGAGCGACCTCGGCCAGCGCGGTAGAACTCACCACGGCCGCCCGCAGCTTCGCCAGGCGGCCTTCGGGCAGATCCGGGTAGGTCAGATAGAGATACTCGGTAACGATGATCTGCAATACCGCGTCTCCGAGGAACTCCAACCTTTCGTTGGTCGGGATACCACCGTTCTCGTAGGCGTAGGAGCGGTGCACCAGGGCAAGCTCGAAAAGCTGGGTGTCCACCTGGACACCCAGCTTCGACAACTGTTCTGCGAGCAGTGTCTCAGGCCTCCAGCACCTGGCGGCGAGCCTGGCGCGGGCCGTACTGGCCGCAGCTCGGGCACGCGGTGTGCGGCAGGTGGGCCTCGCGGCACGCCGGGTTGGCGCACACCACGGTGTTGGCAGCGGTCGTCTTCCACTGCGAGCGCCGCGAACGAGTGTTGCTACGCGACATCCTGCGCTTGGGAACGGCCACGGTTTCTCCTTATAGCGTCGTGTTTGATTCTTCGGTACCAGTCAGGCGGGCCAGCCCGGCCCACCGCGGGTCGAACGTGTCATCGTGCCCGTGGTCCGGCTGATCGTTGAGGTTGACGCCACAGGTGACGCACAACCCGGCACAGTCTTCCTGACACAACGGGGTGAATGGCAGTTCCAGTACCACGGCGTCCCGCAGGACCTCCTCCAGGTCGATCGACTCGTCGACGACCCACCGGGCGTCCTCCTCGGCCTCCCGGCCTGGGTAGAAGAACAACTCCTGCAGGTCGAAGGTGTCGTCATAGTCGAACACGCGCAGGCAGCGGGCGCATTCGGCGTGCAACCGCACGTCGGCGCTACCCGTCACGAGCACGCCCTCCATCGCGGACTCGAGCCGAAGATCGAGCCAGATGGGGGAACCCTCCGGTACCGCGATCATGTCGACACCCATCCCCACCGGCGCCGGTACCTCGCGTTGCACTTGCCTCATCGTTCCGGGGCGACGGGCCAGGTCGTGGGTTTCCACGACCAGGGGCGAACGACGGTCCAGACGATGTGAGCTCGGCATCACGGGCTCCTTTCGCAGGTGGGCATGACTGCGTCATGACCGAGGGGAAAGTTTACTTGGCGCAGCCGGTCAGGCCAAATCGCCTGCTGCCTGTTTCCGGCGGATCGCCGCCCGGACCGCCGCGGGCACGTAGCGATCGACATCACCGCCATAGCGGGCGACCTCGCGCAGCATCGTGGACGACAGCGTCACGTGCTCGGCCGCGGCGGGCAACAGTATGGTCTCCAGGCCGCTGAGGCCATGATTCATGTGGGCCATCTGCAATTCGAAGTCGAAATCGGCGCTGAAGCGCAGTCCCTTCACCACCGCGTTGATGTGCCGGTCGGCACAAAACTGGGTCAGCAGGCCGGTGATCGGCTCCACCTGGACGCTAGGCAGCCCCACCACCGCCTCACGGACCAGGTCAACTCTCTCGTCCAGGCTGAAGAGGTAGTTCTTCTGACTGTTGTTGCCAACGCCGACCAGGACGTCGCCGAACAGCGCGACCGCGCGTCCGATGATATCGAGGTGACCGAGAGTCACCGGATCGAACGATCCTGGGCATAAGACTCGTGTGGGAAGCGCCATTCATTCCTCCGCTGGTTGCGTTGTCGCATAGTAAAGGGTGGTCTCACCGTAGCGCCGCGACCAGGTATCGGCGAACTCCTGGGGCCACCCGAAGGGATCGTCGCGGGCGGAGCGCTCGACGACCACGAGAGCTCCGGGAGAAAGCCATCCCGCGGTCAAGCGGGAGAGCAGGGACTCCACCTCTTCGTTGCCAAACCCATAGGGCGGGTCGGCGAAGACTAGGTCGAACCGGCGGGGCGGACCCTCGAGGTAGGATGCCACCCTGGCCGTCACGACCTGGAGACCGAGTTCCAGCTGGGAGGCGTTGCGGCCGATCAGCGCCGCGGCGCTCCGTGCCGATTCCACCGCGACCACCGGCGCGGCCCCCCTGCTGGCCGCCTCCAGCCCGATCGCACCGCTACCGGCGAACAGGTCCAGAACGGCCACCCGGCCGAGCTGATCCCAGGCAGGACGCTGCAGCGTGCCGAACCAGGACGCCAGCGCGCTGAACAAGGCTTCCTTCGTCCTATCGGTCGTCGGACGGGTGCGCTCTCCCTTCGGCGCGAGGAGCCTGCGCCCGCCCGCGCTCCCAGCAATGATTCGGGTCACCTGTTCAGCCTAATGTCTGCTGGTTAGGATGGCCGTATGGCACACAGCGAAGCACCCGTAACCATTCTCAGCGAAGACGCCTGCTGGGGTCTGTTGGCAGGCCTTGAGGTCGGCCGGCTGGCCACCGTGGCCGATGATGCTCCCGAGATCTTCCCCATCAACTACGTTGTGGACGGCACCTCGGTCGTGTTCCGCACCGCCGACGGCAGCAAGCTTGCCGAGCTGACCAATAATGCCCACGTAGCCTTCGAGGTGGACACCTGGGACCTTGAGGGCGGCAAGTCGGTGGTCCTCAAGGGGACCGCCACCGAGATCACCGATCCCGAGGAGCTGTCGCGGGCGCGGGCGCTGCCGTTGCGTCCCTGGATCGACACGGTCAAGACCCACTTCGTGCGGGTCAGCGCCCGCGATATCAGCGGACGGGTTTTCCGCTTCGGTCCGAACAGCTGATTTTCTCACCACGCGCGCCCCGGCCCGGTATTCCGGGCCGGGGCGCGCGTGTTTTCCCTCAGCTTCGGGCGATCCATTCGGCTGAACTCACCTGGCGAAGCACATCCTTGACCCACCCCGCCTCGGCCTTCGGGTCGCCTTCGACGATCTCGTCGGAGATCTGCTTGGTGAGCTGGATCAGGTCCGCGTCATCGAGCACACGCAGTAGTTTCAGCACCCTCGGGGCTCCGGACTGCTCCGAGCCCAGCACATTGCCCTCGCGTCGCAACCGCAGATCCAGTTCGGCCAGTTCGAATCCATCCGCGGTGGAGGCCAGAGCGTTGAGCCTGTCCAGCACCGGGCTCGCCGGATCGGTGACCGGGGCCAGCAGCAGGCACAGCCCCGGGTTCTGTCCGCGGCCGATGCGGCCCCGCAGCTGATGCAACTGGCTGAGCCCGAAACGGTCGGCGTCCACCACCACCATCATGGTGGCGTTCGGGACGTCCACGCCCACCTCGATGACCGTGGTGGAGACCAGCACATCGATCTTGCCGTCCGCGAAGGCGGTCATCGTCTCGTCGCGTTGCGCCGCGGGTTGCCTGCCGTGTACGACCCCGACCCTCACCCCGGACAGCGGGCCAGAACTTAGATCGTCGGCGAGCTGGGTGACCGAGGCCAGGGTGCGGGTGCCCGGAATGCCCTCCAGCCACTCGTCTGGGGAGGAGGAATCCTCGGCGTCGATCCGCGGGCACACGATGAACGCCTGGCGTCCCTCGGAAACCTCCTCACGGACCCGCTCCCAGGCGCGGGCCACCCAGTGCGGGTGCTGTTCGGTGTTGACGAAGACCGTCTTCACCCCAGCCCTGCCCTCCGGCAGATCCCGCAGGAACGAGGTGTCCAGGTCACCGAAGATGGTCATCGCTACCGACCTGGGGATCGGGGTCGCCGTCATCACCAGGGTGTGCGGCTCCACATCCGCCCGGTCTGCCAGCGCCGAGCGCTGTTCCACACCGAAGCGGTGCTGCTCGT
>JAUMYR010000016.1:0-15132 GCA_030528545.1 Propionibacteriaceae bacterium | reverse complement strand
TCCGCCCGGTCTGCCAGCGCCGAGCGCTGTTCCACACCGAAGCGGTGCTGCTCGTCCACCACCACCAGGCCCAAGCCAGCGAAATCGATCCCCTGGCTGAGCAGAGCGTGGGTGCCGACGACGATATCCACCTGCCCAGCGGCGAGCCGGTCTTGCACGTCACGCTTGGTGGCCGAGGAACGCGACCCGGTCAGCAATTCCACCGTGACCCCGCCCAGGTCGAGGGCCAGATCACCCATGAGCCGGCAGATACTGCGGTAGTGCTGCTTCGCCAGCACTTCCGTCGGGGCCAGCAGCACCGCCTGGCGACCCGAATCCACGGCCGCCAGCATCGCCCGCAGGGCGACCACGGTCTTGCCCGACCCGACTTCTCCTTGCAGCAGCCTGCTCATCGGGTAGGAGCGGGCGAGATCGGCGAAGATCTCCTGGCTCACTTCCCGCTGCCCTGCGGTTAACGCGAAGGGCAGCTGGGCGTCGAAGGCTTTCAGCAGTTCTCCCCCCTGGATCGCCGGGACATCCATGGCCCGACGCGCCGCCCTGCGATAGGCCAGCGAGAGCTGAGCGCCGAGAGCCTCATCGAAGCGGAGACGCCGGCTCGCCACCCGTGCCTCCTCGGTCGTAGCCGGGGCATGGAGCGAGGTGAAGGCGGGCATCAGTTCCATGACACCGGCCCGTTCCAGCACCCATGCGGGCAGGGGCTCGGGCTGGCGTCCAACCATCTCTAAGGCGAGCGCAACGGAGTCGGCGATGATCCAGGTCGGCAGCGCCCGGCTGGAGGGATAGATACCGACCAGAGTGTCGCGCTGGGTCTGACGGACCATCGCCTGTTGCCGTTCGCCGCGCGACCCGGCGACCATCCGGTTGTGTTCATCCAGCACCACGAAATCGGGGTGTGAGAGCTGCAACGCCCCGTTGAACTCGCTGACCTTACCCACGAAGATGCCTCGCGCTCCCGGGGCCAGGACGCGTAGCCAGTGCCGGACTAGGTGGTCCTTGTCGGCGAAGAAAGTCGCCCCGAGATAGCGACGCCCATCGGTCAGAGTCACCTTGACCCGCTGCTTGGAACGGCCCACGGCGTGTTCGGCCCGGTGGACACGGGCGATCAGCGCCACCTCATCGTCCACCGTCAGCCTGGCGAAGTCACTCATGTCGGTGCCGCTGATGTAGCGCCTCGGGCAGTGGCGCAGCAGGTCCCCGATGGTGCGGATGCCCAGCTTCTCCAAAGCGGAGGCCGTCTTCCCGCCCACCGCTTGGCCCACCCGGACGTTCAGTTCGCGAAAGGTCTGCGTCTGCCAGCTCACCCGCTTGAGCCTACCGTCCCCGGAAACGGCTGTGGCCCGCGTCCGGTGGGGACGCGGGCCACAGCCTCAACGATCAGCCGATCAGCGCGAGACCTTGCCGGCCTTCAGGCACGAAGTGCACACGTTGACACGCTTCGGGGTGCCCGCAACGACCGCGCGGACGCGCTGGACGTTCGGGTTCCACCGGCGATTGGTCTTCTTCTTCGACCAGGGCACATTGTGACCAAAGCCCGGGCCCTTGGCGCAGATATCACACACGGCAGCCACTGGAGTCTCCTCAGGATGAAAGTCTTCTCACCCGCCTCCACGCAGCGGGCAACCGGAACATGGTACCCCGCCGAGCCACCCAATACCAACTCGCGCGCCCACTCAGGTCGTCACGACCACCGGGATGATCATCGGGCGGCGCCGGAACCGGTTGGAGACCCAGCGCCCGATCACCCGCCGCATGACCTGCTGCAAACGGTAGGCGTCGTCGGTGCCCTCTCGCATCGCGGCGACCAGTTCCTTGGCCACGTCCCCCACGATGTCGTCGAAGACCGAGTCGTTCTCGGCGAAACCCCGCGCGTGCACGTCCGGGCCGCTGACCACGGTCTCGTTGCGCGGGTCGACCACGGCGACGATGGTGATGAACCCCTCCTCGCCCAGGATCCTCCGGTCGGTCAGTTCCGCCTCGCTGATGTCACCGACGGTCGTGCCGTCAACGAAGATATAGGACGCATCAATCCGCCCGACCTGTTTCGCTACGCCGCCCACCAGGTCGATCACCGCGCCGTCCTCGGCGATGATCACGCCTTCGGGCCTGACCCCCGTGGCCTTGGCCAGGTTCCCGTTGGCGATGAGATGACGGATCTCGCCATGCACCGGCATCACGTTCTTCGGCTGCAGCACGTTGTAGCAGTAGAGCAATTCCCCAGCCGAGGCATGGCCCGACACGTGCACCAGCGCGTTGCCCTTGTGCACCACCTTGGCCCCGATCCGCGACAGTCCGTTGATGACCCGGTAGACCGCGTTCTCGTTGCCGGGGATCAGCGATGAGGCCAGCAGCACGGTGTCTCCGGCAGCGATCTCGATCACCGGGTGATCCCGGTTCGCGATCCGGGCTAGTGCCGACAGCGGCTCGCCCTGCGACCCGGTCGAGATGATGACGACCTTCTCCGGCGGATAGCGGTCGATGTCTTTGAGCTCGATCAGCGTGTTGGCTGGCACCTTCAGATAGCCCAGGTCACGGGCCACACCCATGTTGCGCACCATGGAACGCCCGACATAGACCACCTTGCGTCCGTACCGGACCGCCAAGTCCATCACCTGCTGCACACGGTGCACGTGTGAGGCGAAACAGGCCACGATGAGCCTCTGGCTGGACTGAGCGAAGACCCTCTCCAGGGCCGGTTCCACGTCCTTCTCCGGTGTGGTGAAACCAGGCACCTCGGCATTGGTCGAGTCGACCATGAACAGGTCGACTCCCTCCTCCCCCAGCCTGGCGAAACCCCGCAGATCGGTGATCCGCCCATCCAGCGGGAGCTGATCCATCTTGAAATCGCCGGTGTGCAACACCATGCCCGCCGAGGTGCGGATCGCGACGGCCAGCGCGTCTGGGATCGAGTGGTTGACCGCGAGGAACTCCAGATCGAACTCCCCGGCGGTGAGCCGCTCTCCCTCGCTCACCCGGCGCAGATCGGTATTGCGGATGCGGTGCTCCTTGAGCTTCGCCTCGACCAGCGCCAGCGTCAGCCTGGAGCCCCAGACCGGGATATCGCTGCGCCGGCGCAACAGATAGGGCACCGCCCCGATGTGGTCCTCGTGGCCGTGAGTCAGGACCAGACCGGCCACATCATCCAAGCGGTCGTCGAGGTAGTCCAGCGCGGGAAGGATCAGGTCGACGCCCGGGTGGTAGTCCTCGGGGAATAGCACCCCGGCATCCACGAGCAGCAACTGGCCGTTGATCTCGAAGCACGCCATGTTCCGCCCGACGTCGCCCAGCCCGCCCAGCGGAATGACTCGCAAGACGCCTGGTTGCAGTTTCGGGGGCAGTTTTACAGCAGCAGACACAGTCACAGCCTAGTGGTGCCAGCACCGTGGGTGTGAGCCCGACGCGATACTGGCGGTAGGCTGCCACCCATGCCCGAAACCCCACACGTGCGGCTCGCCCTGCCCGCCGAAGCGCCCGCCATCGCCGAGATCCAGCGCGCGGCCTGGGCCCTCGATCCGCTGCTGCGGGTCGGCTTGGACCACATCGACATCGGTGAGGCTACTCAGGTGTGGCACCAGGCCATCACCCGGCCACCACTGGCCCACTACCGTGTGCTGGTCGCCCTGAGCGGCAGCCGCGTGTGTGGATTCGCCCTAGTCGGGCCGAGCGACGATGCCGACGCCCAGCAGCGGGACGCGCTCGTCCACGAGTTCGTCATCGCGCCCTCCGAGCGCGGCCTCGGGCACGGCTCGCGGCTCATGCAAGCCGCCGTCGACACCATGAGGATCGACGGTTATACCCGGGCGACATGGTGGGTCTCCACGACCGATGACCGGCTCAGGGCTTTCCTCACCGGTTCCGGCTGGGCCCCAGACGGGGCCCACCGGGAACTGGGGACCGAGGACGGGGCGCACCGCCTCAAGCAGGTGCGCCTGCACACCGATATCTCGGCGGGCTGACCTCACTCCAGCCCGAGCACCCTCTCGATGCCTACGGTCAGGCCCGGGTGATCGCGAACGTGCCGGATCGCGGCCACTACCCCCGGCATGAAGGAGGCCCGTTCGAAGGAATCATGCCGGATCTCCAGGGTCTCACCCAGAGTGCCGAACAGCACCTGCTGGTGAGCCACCAGCCCCTGTAGCCGAACTCCGTGGACCCGGATGCCCTCGATATCGGCGCCGCGGGCCCCAAGGTCTTCGGAGGTGGCGTCCGGGACCGGACCCAGCCCTGCGGCGCTCCGGGCGGCGGCGATCTTATGCGCGGTGGTCACCGAGGTGCCCGAGGGGGCATCCGCCTTGCCCGGATGGTGCAATTCCACGATCTCAACGCTGGGGTAGAAGGCCGCGGCCTTGGCGGCGAACTGCATCATCAGCACGGCGCCGATGGAGAAGTTGGACGCGATGAGCACCCCGACAGTGGGGGCTTCAGCGAGCCAGGACTCGACCTGGGCCAGCCGCTCCTGGGTGAACCCGGTGGTACCGATGACCATGTCGATGCCATTGCCGATGCACCACTTGATGTTGTCCATGACCGCATCGGGATGGGTGAAGTCCACTACCACCTGGGCCCGCTTCGCCGGTTCCAGATCGTCGCCCAAGTCGATTCCGGCGATGAGTTGCATGCCCTCGGCCTGCCCGACAGCGCGCACGACCTCGCTTCCCATCTTGCCGTTGACCCCAAAAATACCCACACGAATACCCGTCATGACCCATGACCTTAGTTGACGCCCCGGCCTTCCGCTGGGCGATTTCGCGGTTATCTCTGGGAGCCGCCGCCCGGGCCAGGGTTGCGGCGACCCCGTAGGCTCAAGACATGCGTCACATCGCGATCACCGGCGCCTCCGGCCTCATCGGCACCGCGCTGACAACTGCTCTCACCACGGCTGGCAAACGGGTCACCGCCCTGCCCCGTGACCTCCGCCCACGACACCGGGACCTGGCCGGTGTCGACGCCGTAGTCAACCTCGCCGGGGCGGGACTCGGCAACCGGCGTTGGAACTCCTCCTACAAACACCAGATCCGCACCTCCCGGGTGGATCGCACCCGGGACCTCGCCGCGGCGATCGCGGCCTGCGACCACCCGATCCGGCTGGTCAGTGCGTCCGCGGTCGGCTATTACGGCGACCGCGGAGCCGAACCGCTCACCGAGGACAGTGCCCCCGGCAGCGGTTTCCTCGCCGAGGTCTGCCGGGACTGGGAACAGGCCGCCGCGGCCGCACCGAACCACGCGGTGGTGCGCACCGGCATCGTGCTGGCCCCCTCGGGCGGGGCCCTGGGACGCATGCTGGGGCTGGCCCGTCTCGGCCTCGGCGGGCCGCTGGGCGACGGCTCACAGTACTGGCCCTGGATCAGCCTGCGCGACCACGTTCGGGCGCTGCTGTGGCTGCTGGATCACCCCGATCAGAGGGGGCCATTCAACCTGGTCTCCCCCAACCCGCTCCCGCAGCGGGAGATCGCTTCCGAACTCGGCCGGTTGCTGCGCCGCCCGGCGGTGCTGCCCGCGCCTAGGTTCGCGCTGCGGGCGCTGCTCGGCGAGTTCGCCGAGACCCTGACCGGGGGCCAGCGGGCTCTCCCCGCGCGGCTGGAGGCCGCCGGTTTCGGTTTCGACCACCCAGACATCGGGCAGGCGCTGCGCTGGGTGCTCGGCGCCCCGCCTGAGGCTCCACAAGCGGGAGGAGCATCGTGAATCCCCTGCTGCGAGAGCTGCTGGAGGGGTACCGGGTGCTTGAGATCAGGCCGGTTGCGGGCGGCGACATCAACCAGGCCTACCGGGTCGAAACCCCAGACGGTCCGGTCTTCGCCAAATGCCACGCCCACCCCCAGCCCGACATGTTCGCCCGGGAGTCGGCCTCCCTCAGGACCCTGAGGGAAGCCGCCGGTGACGGGCTCAGCGTCCCCGAGGTGCTGGCCGAAACCGCCCACGGGCTGGTTCTGGAGTGGATCGATCCCGGGCGGGGGCGTCCCGGCACCGAGTCGGACTTCGGCTTCGGGCTGGCCGGTGTGCACGGCGTCCGTGGTGCCGCCTTCGGCGGGCTCGACGGAGAGCTGGCGGGCTATCTCGGTTCGGTTGAGGTTGATCTCTCCCCCAGCGCCGACTGGGCGGAGTTCTTCTTCACCCGGCGGATCTGCACCCTGGCCGGGCGGGCCGTCGCCCAGGGGGTCCTCTCCCCCGCGGCCCTCCCCCTGCTGGATAAGCTCGAGCCCCGGGCATCCGAGCTGTGCGGGCCGCCGGAGCCGCCCGCCCTCCTGCACGGCGATCTGTGGGCCGGGAACCGGATGGTGGACTCCGCTGGGCGCAACTGGATCATCGACCCGGCATCACACTGGGGCCACCGCGAATATGACCTCGCGATGATGAGGCTTTTCGGCGGTTTCGGGGCGGAGGCCTTCGCCGCCTACGAGGAGGCTTTCCCCCTGGCCGAGGGCTGGCGTTCCCGCATCAGGTGGTACCAGCTCCCGCCGCTGCTGGTGCACGCGATCCTCTTCGGCGGCGGTTACGCAGACTCGGCGCTGGCGGTGCTGAGCGACTACGCGGCCTGAAAAGCGACGGCCCGCCGGGGCTCTCCGGCGGGCCGTCGCGGCAGGACTCAGTCCTCGGACTTGCCTTCTTCGATGACAGGGATCAGGCTCAGCTTGCCCTTGTCGTCGATCTCGTTGATCTCGACCTGCAGCTTCTGCCCGACGCTGAGCACATCCTCGACCTTCTCGACCCGGTTGCCACCGGCGAGCGGACGCAGCTTGCTGATGTGCAGCAGGCCATCCTTGCCGGGCAACAGCGACACGAAGGCCCCGAAGGTGGTCAGCTTGACGACGGTCCCGAGGTAACGCTCGCCCTTCTCCGGCATCGTCGGGTTCGCGATCGCGGTGATCTCGGCACGCGCGGCCTCGGCCGATTCTCCGGTCTCGGCGCCGATGTAGATGGTGCCGTCGTCCTCGATCGCGATGTTCGCGCCTGTGTCGTCCTGGATTTGGTTGATGACCTTGCCCTTGGGGCCGATCACCTCACCGATCTTGTCGACCGGGATCTTGATGGTGATGATCCGCGGCGCGAAGGGGCTCATCTCGTCCGGGGAGTCGATGGCCTCGGCCATCACGTCCAGCAGGGTGTGACGCGCGTCACGGGCCTGGAGCAGCGCCTTCTGCAACTCGACCGCTGGGATGCCATTGAGCTTAGTATCGAGCTGCAGGGCGGTCACGAAGTCCCTGGTGCCAGCGACCTTGAAGTCCATGTCACCGAGGGCATCCTCGGCGCCCAGGATGTCGGTCAGCGCCACGTACTTGGTCTCACCATCGATCTCCTCACTCATGAGACCCATCGCGATACCGGCGACGGAGGCACGCAGCGGCACGCCCGCGTTCAGCAGCGACAGCGTCGAGGCACAGACCGAACCCATGGAGGTCGAGCCGTTGGAGCCCAGGGCCTCCGAAACCTGCCGGATGGCGTAGGGGAACTCCTCGCGCGGCGGCAGCACCGGGATCAGTGCCCGTTCCGCCAGCGCGCCGTGGCCAACCTCACGCCGCTTGGGCGAACCCACCCGACCGGTCTCACCGGTGGAATAGGGAGGGAAGTTGTAGTTGTGCATATAGCGCTTGGTGTTCTCGGGGCTGAGCGTGTCGATCTTCTGCTCCATGTCGAGCATGTTGAGCGTCGAAACACCCATGATCTGGGTCTCACCGCGCTGGAACAGGGCCGAACCGTGCACCCGGGGGACGACCGCCACCTCGGCGCTCAGCGTCCGGATGTCGCGCGGGCCCCGGCCGTCGATGCGGACCCCCTCGGTGAGGGTGCGGCGCCGCACGATCTTCTTGGTCAGCGACTTCAGCGCGGCCGAGATCTCGTTCTCGCGCCCCTCGAAACGCTCGGCGAGCTGCTCGGCGACGTCCTGGCGGATCGCGTGCGTGGCGTCGTCACGGTCCTGTTTGCCGGGGATCTGCATGGCCTCGGCGACCCGGGCGGCGGCCAGTTCCTCCACCGCTGCGTACACATCGTCCTCGTAGTCGAGGAACACCGGGAAGGGGTAGGTCTCCTTGGGGAGTTCGGCGGCCAGTTCCGCCTGGGCCTCACACAGCGCCTTGATGAACGGCTTGGCGGCATCCAGCCCGGCCCCGACGACCTCTTCGGTCGGGGCGGTCTTGCCCGCGCGGACCAGGTCCCAGGTGGAGTCGGTGCCACCGGCCTCGACCATCATGATCGCGACATCGCCATCGGCGAGCACCCGCCCAGCGACGACCATCTGGAAGGTCGCATCGGCCATCTGCTTGACGGTGGGGAAACCGACCCACTGATCGCCGATGAGGGCGACGCGGACGCCGCCGATCGGCCCGGAGAAAGGAAGCCCGGCGAGCTGGGTCGACATGGACGCGGCGTTGATCGCCAACACGTCGTAGTAGACCCGTGGGTTCAGCGCGAGGACGGTCACGATGACCTGCACCTCGTTGCGCAAACCCTTGACGAAGGCGGGGCGAAGCGGGCGGTCGATCAGGCGGGAGGCCAGGATCGCACCCTCACCGGGGCGGCCTTCGCGGCGGAAGAAGGAGCCCGGGATCCGGCCAGCGGCGTACATCCGCTCTTCGACGTCGACGGTGAGCGGGAAGAAGTCGATGGCTTCGCGGGGGGTCTTCTGCGCGGTCGTGGCGCTGAGCAACATGGTGTCGTCGTTGAGATAGACGGCTGCGGAGCCGTCGGCCTGTTTGGCGAGCAGACCCGATTCGAAACGGATCACATGTTTGCCGAAGGAGCCGTTGTCGATCACGGCTTCGGTGTATTGGAGGTCGTCCACGTGGACTCACTTTCTGTTGTGCGGGGCTCACCGCACCCGGACGCCTGGTGGCGCCCCGGCAACCCGAACTGGTTGCCAACCGTCCAGCCGGTCTTCGATCGAGGCCCGCGGGCCCTTACGTCCCGAAAGCCACTACCGAGGACCAGACTTAGATCAGCCGGTAAGGCGAACTCCCGCGTTGGTTCTTGGGTATTCAGTTGTGTCCGAGCCTCAGTCTACGCCCGGATGTGCAAAATCTGCCCGGCCGGCAGGCAGGGCAGATCTCGCATCCGGCAAGGTCAGCGGCGCAGGCCCAGGCGGGCGATGAGCTCGCGGTAGTGCTCGATGTCTTTCTTGGCGACATAGTTCAGCAGGCGGCGGCGCTGGCCCACGAGGAGCATCAGGCCACGACGGCTGTGGTGATCGCCCTTGTGCGCCTTGAGGTGCTCGGTCAGATGCGCGATGCGCTTGGTCAGCAGCGCAATCTGCACGTCGGGAGAACCAGTGTCTCCGGGCGCGGTGGCGTACTCTTCGATGATCTGCTTTTTTGTGGCAGCATCCATGACACTGTCCTCTCTACTCGTTGCGCGGCGCTTCGGGTGCGGGATGCGGGTGAAGCTCTTTCAGGACCGCGGCCGATCAAACGGCAACCGGGAAAGGCTACCAAATGTCGCGCACCCAGGGCGAATCAGCGCCTAGCCGAGGGTCAGCAGGCGACGCGCCTGAGCCACATCGGCACGCATCTGCTCGATGAGTGCCTCCTTGTTGGAGTACTTGATCTGTCCCCTCAGCCGGGCGACGAAATCGACCGCGACCTCGGTGCCGTAGAGTTCCAGGTCCGTGCGGCCGAGCACGTGGACTTCGATGCGGCGTTCCTGACCGTCAAAGGTAGGATTCGACCCGACCGAGATCGCCGCGGGCAACGGTCCCTGAGCCGAACCATCCAGTTTTGTGAGATAGCCGGCATAGACCGCATCGGCGGGAACGGCCAGTTCGTCGGGGACGATCAGATTCGCCGTCGGGAAACCGAGTTCCCGTCCGCGCTGATCTCCCAAGACCACCACGCCGCGGAAGCGGAAATCGCGTCCGAGGTGCTGGGCCGCCCGGCGCACGTCTCCCTCGAAGAGGGCCTCCCGGATCAGCGTGGAGGATGTCGTCGCTCGGTTGATCCGCTTCAGCTCCAGGCAGGTCACCTCGAATCTCCCGCCAGACAGTTCCCGTAACGCCCCGACGTCCCCGCTAGCGCAGTGCCCAAACCGGAAATTGTCTCCCACCACGACACGGCTGGGCAGCAGCGGATCAATGATCCGGCTGATGAACTCGGCGGGGCTCCACCGCGATACCTCCGGCCGGAAACGAACCACGCGGACCTCGGTGGCACCGGCGTCCTTGAGCAGACTGATCCTGGTGTGCAGGTCGCACAGCAGCTTAGGGGCGTGCTCTGGGGCGACCACTCCGAGCGGGTGGGGCCAGAACGTGACGACGGTCAGCGGCCCCGGCTCCAGTTCCCTCGCTCTTCTGAGCACCTCCTGGTGCCCCAGGTGCACCCCATCGAAAGTGCCGATCACTACCACGCCATTCGTTGACACGGGCCAAGACTATGCGATCGGGCTCCGATTCGCGCGCCTGGCGCACCTCGGGGCGCGAACCAGCCCACGCCCACCCCGGCGGGCCGGGAGCCCGTGAGGTAGGCTCGCACCGGTGATGTCCCCCTTAACCAGGATGAGCCTGTGGGTCTCGGTGGCCACTGGCCTGTATGGCATCTCCTTCGGTGCCCTGGCGATCGCGGCCGGTCTCAATGTGTGGCAGACCCAGCTGTTGAGCCTGGCGATGTTCACAGGCGGTTCGCAGTTCGCCTTCGCCGCTTCCATCGCTGGGGGCGGCTGGGCGGCGGTCGCGGCGGCCTCCCTGATGGGTGTGCGCAACGCGATCTACGGTGCCCAGATGAACGCCGAGCTGAAGCCCCGGGGGTGGCGCAGGCTGGCAGCCGCCCACATCTCAATCGACGAGTCCGTCGCGGTGTGCCTGACTCAGACCGATCGGGTCGAGCGTGCCCGTGGTTTCTGGCTGACGGGGTGGGGGGTGTTCCTGTGCTGGAATCTGATGACCCTGCTCGGAGCGGTCACCACCAGCCAGCTCGACCCCCGCGCCTGGGGACTCGACGGCGCCGCCGTGGCGGCCTTCATCGGACTGCTATGGCCTCGGCTGCGCAGCCGGGAGGCGGCAGCCACCGCTGGGGCGGCGGCGGTCGCGGCTGTAGCGGTGACGCCGTGGCTGCCGATCGGCACACCGATCCTGGTCGCCGCCGTGGTATCCGCCGCGATGGGGTGGAGGTATGACCGATGACGTGGTGGGTGATCCTGGCCTGCGCTATCGCTTTCGGGACGAAACTGCTGGGCTATCTGCTCCCGGCTGAGGCCTTGGAGAACAAGCGGGCGCTGGCGATGATGTCCTCGACGACCATCGGTTTGCTGGGTGCGCTGATCGCGATCAGCGCGGTGACCGACGGCACTCGCCTCGTCCTCGACGCCCGCCTGCTGGCGATCATCGCGGCGCTGATCGCTCTCCGCTTCCGGGCCCCGTTCATCGTGGTGGTGCTGTCCGGTGTTCTCGCCGTCGCCCTGGGGCGTGTGCTGGGTTTGCCCTGAGCCGGTTGTGTCCCAGCCCGCCCCGGAGCCAGCCACGGGGCGCGTGGCGGCAAAGGCGCGGGGCCGACCGTGGGATCACCGGTCGGCCCCGCTAGGGAGAGACGGCTGACTACTCTTCTTCCAGGATCACGAACAGCTTCCGCGGTCCATGCACTCCCTCGACACGGCTCAGCTCGATATCGCTGGTCGCGGAGCCGCCGCTGATCCAGGTCAGCGGACGACCCTCCAGCACAGCTCCCTTGAGCCGGGTGATGGCCTCGGGAACGTCCGAGACCACAGTCTGGGCGCGCACGACGCAGACGTGACGGTCCGGCACCAGGGTGAGTGCCCGGCGGCCCTGATCGTCGCGGTGATCCAGGCAGATGGTGCCGGTCTCAGCGATGGAGACACCCGAACCCGTCAGCACCGCGTCGATATCGTTGAGCTGGGCGTGGGTGAGAGGCTCCGGCTCGTCGCGAACGATCTCCATGCCGCCCTCGGTGAGGGCAGAGACCCAGACCGATGGTGCGCCGCTGGGCACGACCACGGTGCGGGCCCCGAGCTCGGTCAGCGCCGCGACGATGGCCTTACCGGTGCCTTCTGGCGGTGTGCGGACGATCCTGGCTTTGTAGTCAAGGATGTTCTCGACGAAGGTCTCTAGCACGTCATCGAGCGGGGTGGGCTGGTTGTAGGCCCATTCCACTGGCACATCCTTGACCGGATCCTTCTCGGTCACGTCCTTAGTCGCCTCGCGGATGCGGGCCAGGATCTCCTCGCGGGCGCTCATTTGGACTCCTCCCGTTCATCCCACCACTTGCGGAAGGTCTGGCTGGGCGGCACGGGAAGATCCCGCGCCGTCGTCCACATGGACGCCGGATAGGGCATCGGACCGAAATGGGTGCGTTTCTTGAACATGCGACCCGCGAGCCGCGCGAACCACTGGACGAAGGCAAGGTTTCTGCCTCTTGCCATGATCCAGCCGACCACCCCGAAGATCATCGACTCTATGGTCGGGCGGTAGTGGGTCTTCTTCAGCACCGCCTTGTTGCGCATGTGCACCAGCAGGTCCGCGATCGGGATCTTCACCGGGCACACCTCGTTGCAGGCCCCGCACAGGCTGGAGGCGAACGGCAAGGACTTGTCCACCTTGCTGTCGAGCCCCCGCAGCTGCGGGGTCAAGATCGCGCCGATCGGCCCCGGGTAGACCGAGCCGTAGGCATGGCCGCCGACCCGCTCATAGACCGGACACACATTCATGCAGGCGGAGCAGCGGATGCAGCGCAGCGCCTCCCGCCCGAACGGATCGGCCAGGACATTGGTGCGTCCGTTATCCAGCAGGATCACGTGCAGGTCCTGGGGCCCGTCTCCTGGGGTCACGCCGGTCCACACCGAGGTGTAGGGGTTCATCCGCTCGCCGGTGGAGCTGCGAGGAAGCAGCCGGAGGAAGACCTCAAGGTCCTCGAAGGTCGGCACCAGTTTCTCAATGCCAACCACCGAGATCAGGGTTTCGGGAAGGGTCAGGCACATGCGGCCGTTGCCCTCGGATTCCACGATCACCAGCGACCCAGTCTCGGCGACGATGAAGTTGCCGCCCGACACCGCGACCTTGGCCCGCAGGAACTTCTCGCGCAGGTGGACGCGCGCCGCGCCCGCTAGCTCGGGCGGGTCGTCGCTGACGCCCTCCGGAGCCGGGGTGCCCCACAGGCCCATCTCCTGTTTGAAGATCTCCCGCACCTCGGAGCGGTTTCGGTGGATCGCCGGTACCAGGATGTGGCTGGGGCGATCGTGGCCGAGTTGCACGATCAATTCGGCCAGGTCGGTCTCCCAGGCTGCGATACCGGCCTCTTCGAGCGCCTCATTCAGCTCAATCTCTTGAGTGGCCATCGACTTGATCTTGACGACCTCTTTGGTGCCCTTGGAACGGGCGATGTCGATGACGATCCGGTTAGCCTCCTCGGCGTCCCTGGCCCAGTGGACGGTGATCCCGGCCTTCGTCATGGCCTCCTCGGCCTGCACCAGGTAGTGGTCCAGGTGGCGCCCGAGCCGGTTCTTGATCTGCTCACCGGCGGTGCGCAGATCTTCCCAGTTCCTGACCTCGGAGGCGCGGATCGCGCGCTTGGCCCGGATGGTGGTCGTGGCGTGACGCAGATTCTTGCGCATCTGCTCGTTCTGCAGCGCCTGCTTGGCCGCCTTTGGGAAGGCGGGCATACCGAGATAGGTGCCCTCCGGAGGCGCCGGTGTGAGGCGCTGCCTGGTAGCGGTGACGGTCATGCCGCGTCTCCTTCCGTGCGGGCCAGGATTTCGGCTAGGTGGATGGTTTTGATGCCAGAGTTCATCCGGTGCAAGATGCCACCGATGTGCATCAGGCATGCGTTGTCCCCGGTGACCAGGAACTCGGCTCCAGTTTCCATGACGTGATGAGCCTTGTCCGCGCCCATCGCCACGGAAACGTCGGGGTTCTTCACCGAGAAGGTGCCGCCAAACCCGCAGCACTGCTCGGCGCCGGGAAGCGCCACCAGATCGATGCCGCGGACCGCCCGCAACAGCCTGGTCGGACGGTCGCCTACGTGGGCGACCCGCACCGAGTGACAGGTCGGGTGGTAGGTGACCCGATGCGGGAAGTAGGCCCCGACATCGGTCACCCCCAGGACGTCCACCAAGAACTCGGTGAAATCATAGGTGCGCTTGACCAGTTCCTCGGACTCGGCCTTGAGCTTTGCGTCCCCCGCGTGCTCGGCGAGCATCGGGTGCTGGTGCCGGACCGCTCCGATGCACGAACCCGACGGCCCGACGATGTAGTCGTAGTCGCCGAATGCCCGCACGTAGTTCTTGACGGTGGGCAGAGCCTGCTTGAAATAGCCCGTGTTGGTGAGCATCTGACCGCAGCAGGTCTGGTCCTTGGGGAACTCGACGGTGCAGCCCAGGCGCTCCAGCACCTTGACGACCGCCCTCGGGGTTCCGGGGAACATCGTGTCGTTGATACAGGTGGCGAACAGCGCCACCCTCTTTCCAGTTCCGGGTGCCATGGTGACTCCTTAGCCGTGGACTGCTGGAAGCATCCAGCTCAGGACCGGAGTCGACTGGAGACCGATCAAGAGGCAGAGGACGACCAGCAAACCGATGCTCCACCAGATTACCTTGCGGAAGATCTGGGATTCGGCTCCCATCAGGCCGACCGCGGAGCAGGCGATCGCGAGGTTCTGCGGGCTGATCATCTTGCCGACGACACCACCAGAGGTGTTGGCCGCCACCAGCAGGGTCGGATCGAGGCCTATGTTGTTCGCGGTGGTCTGCTGCAGCGTCGCGAACAGCGCGTTCGCCGAGGTATCCGAGCCGGTCACGGCCGTGCCGATCCAGCCGAGGATCGGGCTGAAGAAGGCGAAGGCGGCGCCGACGCCGGCGATCCAGGTGCCGATGGTGATGGTCTGACCCGACATGTTCATGACGTAGGCCAGCGCTAGCACCGAGCCGATGGTGAGGAAGGACCAGCGCATCTTGTAGACGGTCGCGGTGAGTTCCCCGAAGAAGTCCTTGACGCTCACGCGGTACACGATGGCCACGATGATCGCGGTCAGGACCAGCAGCGTGCCCGGGCCGGACAGCCACGAGAAGGTGTAGATCGCAGATCCCGAGGGCTTGTTCTCAGCGGTCACCAGATTTCCGTAGAGGCCGGGCCACTGGATCTTGAGATCGGTAGCCAGCAGCCACTTGTTGACCGCCGGTACCAGCTTGGCGATAGAGAAGATCACGATG
>JAUMYR010000194.1:3692-4091 GCA_030528545.1 Propionibacteriaceae bacterium | reverse complement strand
GCTGGAGTGGCCCCCCTGCGTGGCAGAATCCCAAATTGGGAGGGGCTTTGAGTATCAGCAGAATCATCATGGACTTCGTGGTCTTCGCGGAAGACTCGATTCTGTCGGCATTGAACAAAATCAGTGCTAACAAGCACGGCATTGTGTTCTGCGTCGACGAACACGGGGTGCTCACCGGATCGATCTCGGACGGCGATTTCCGCCGCTGGGTGCTGCGCGGGCACCCGGTCGACCTGGACCGGCCGTGCGCCGAGATCGCCCATCCGTCCCCGCGCACCGCACCCGACAACGTCGCCGCCGCCGACCTGGCCGCGCTGTTCACCCAGGCCGTCAAGGTCCTGCCACTGGTCACCGAGCGCGGCCACATCGTCGCGTTCGCGACCCGCGAGGAGCACGAGC
>JAUMYR010000194.1:0-3682 GCA_030528545.1 Propionibacteriaceae bacterium | reverse complement strand
AGATCGGCATCAACCACAATGGGTCGGTCGACCTGGCCCGCCACCTGGTCGACCTGGCCGCCGACGCGGGCGCCGACCTGGTCAAGTTTCAGCTGCGCGACCTGAAGACGCTGTACCGCAACGGCCCGGCGAACCTGGCCGCGGGTGAAGACCTCGGCCCGCAGTACACCCTCGACCTGCTCAGCCGGTTCTCGCTCGGCCCCGACGAACTATTCGAGGTGTTCGACCATTGCGCCCGCCGCGACATCGACGTCATCTGCACCCCGTGGGACGAGCTCAGCGTCACCGCGCTGGCCGACTACGGGACGCCAGCGCTCAAGATCGCCTCGGCCGACCTGACCAACCACACGCTGCTGCGCCACGCCGCGAGTTACCGCTTGCCGATGGTAATCTCGACTGGGATGAGCACCGAGGACGAGATCACCGAGTCCACCTCTTTGGTGCGCTCCACCGGAACCCCATTCGCGCTGCTGCACTGCCAGTCGACCTACCCCGCGCCGTTCAAGGACATCAACCTGGCCTACCTGGATCGGCTCGCCGAGATCGGCCAGTGCCCGGTTGGTTACTCCGGCCACGAGCGCGGCTACCATGTGCCGGTCGCGGCGGTAGCCCGCGGCGCCAGGATCATCGAAAAACACTTCACGATCGACCGGTCCATGGAGGGCAACGACCACAAGGTGTCGCTGCTGCCGGACGAGTTCGCCGCAATGGTGCGCCAGATCCGCGAGGTCGAGGACGCGATTGGTTCGGCATCCCCCCGGGCAGTGTCCACCGGCGAGATGATGAACCGGGTGAACTTGGCCAAGTCTCTCGTCGCGGCGACGCGGATCAGCCCAGGGCAGGTCATCGCCGCCGACGACGTGGCCGTGAAGTCGCCCGGCCGGGGGCTCCAGCCCAACCGGCTGGCGGAACTGATCGGCCGGACTGCCCAGCGGGTGATCGAACCAGGGGACTTCTTCTACGCAACCGATCTGACGGATCAGGCGGTGCGGGGACGCGACTACTCCTTCCGGCGCCCGTGGGGCCTGCCGGTGCGCTACCACGATTTCGGTTCACTGCTGGAGCATTCGCGCCCCGGCTTCCTGGAGTTCCATTTTTCCTACAAGGACTTGGAAATTCCGCTGGAGTCGGTATTCGACACCCCACTCGACATGTTCTACACGACGCATAGCCCCGACCTGTTCGCGGGAGACTTTCTGCTGAATCTGGCGAGTTTCGACGACGCCCACTGGGAACGCTCCATCACCGAATTGCAGCGCGTGATCGATATCACCCGACGGATGAGGCAATGGTTCACCTGCGAGGAAGACCCGGTGGTCGTGGCCTCCCTTGGCGGGTTCACCAAGGACGCTTTCGCCAGCCCGGAAGAATTGCCCCGCATGTACGAGCGGGTGGCCGATGGCCTAGCCCGAGTGGACGACTCTGGAGTGCGGCTGCGTGCCCAGACCCTGCCGCCGTTCCCGTGGTACATGGGCGGGCAGCTGTTCTGCAATCTGTTCGTCCGTGCCGAGGACACCGCCGAATTCGCCCACACCTACGGCCGCAGGCTGTGCCTGGACGTGTCCCATTCCAAACTGTCGGCGAACTTCGCGAAACGCCCCTTCAGCGAGTACGTGGAACTGCTGGCCCCGCACGCCGATCACCTGCACTTGGTCGACTCGACTGGGGTGGACGGCGAGGGGGTGCAGGTCGGCGAAGGCGAGATCGACTGGGCGATGCTGGCCCACCAGCTCGACCGGCTCGCTCCGGGGGCAAGCTTCATCCCCGAGATCTGGCAGGGGCACGTCAACAACGGTGAGGGGTTCTGGACCGCGTTGGATCGGCTCGAACAGTGGTTCTGAGTGCCCTGTGGGTCAGCCCAGTCTCAGACATCGGCGGAGTATCCAGGCACTTCGTCGATGTGGCGAGGTCGCGAATCCCCGGCTGGCGAGTGGTCTTCCTCGTCCCAAGCGGGGACCTCGCGGAGCAGCTGCGGGATCTCGGTGCGCCCGTGATCGAGGCGGCCTTCGGGCCGGGCGCGGGGCTGGCCTCATCGACCCGCGCACTGCGGACGGCCATCGCCAGGCTGCGGCCCCGGGTAGTGCACACTCACCTCAGCTACGCCGACATCGTCGCCCCGGCCGCAGCGGCCGGGCTCGGGACGGCACTAGTGACCACCGAGCATGGCATCGCCGCCGACGATGTGGTCTACCACCGCTCAGCGCTCCGCTCCCGGGTCATGGCTGGCGTCCACTCCGCCCGCCTGCGGCGTTACGCCGCAGCCATCGCGGTGTCGGAGGCGACGAGGGCGGCCATGATCGCCAAGTGGCGTCCGCGGTGCCCGGTTGAGGTGATCCACAACGGCGTGGATCACCTCACCGCCGCGGCTCCCACGCCGGGCCTGAGGGTCGCCTCGCTGGCGCGGCTAGCCCCAGAGAAGGGCATCGAGTCGCTGATCGGCGCGTTCGCCGTGCTGCTGAGGACGCACCCGGACGCGACGCTGACGATCGCCGGGGACGGCCCGCTTCGCGACCGGCTCGTGGAGGCTGCGCGTCCGCTCGGCGACAGCGTCCGCTTCCCTGGATTCGTCCCGGCCGAACGGGTGCTGGCCGAGGCAGACGTGATCGTCCAGCTGTCGGTGTGGGAGAACTGCTCCTACACGCTGCTGGACGCCCAGGCCGCGGGCCTCGGGGTGGTCGCGACCCGGGTCGGCGGCAACCCCGAGCTGTTACCCGAGCGCTGCCTCGTCGAACCCACCTCACCCGGCGAGGTCGCCGCCGCGATCCTCCGCCAGGGTACCGACGTCGCCGAGCGGCCCCGGCTGGGGTCCTGGCCGAGAGTGCCGGATATGTGCGCCAAGATCGGAGCGCTGTACTCCCGCCTGGTCTCCCCCGCGGGAGGGCCGTGATGTCCGCCCCAGCTAGCCGCCCAACACGCAACCAGGACGCGGCCCGGCCGCAACGAATCGGCGGCCGCGCCCCACAGCAGAAGGAGCCGAAATGGCACATCCCGGTGCGGCTGTGGCGCATGATCCCGCTGCTGCTGCTTGGCTGGGACGCCATTCTCCTCGCCGGATGCAGCTGGCTGGCGCTCTACGCCCGGGCCAACTGGCGCGTCTTCTCCGAGGCCCCCGACGTGGAGGCACTGGTGCAGCCCGCCTCCGTGGTCATCATCGGGCTCTGGCTGCTTGCCCTGGTGACCTTCGGCACCTACGAGGCCGATCAGCTCGGCACCGGGATGATCGAGTACCGGCGGGTGATGGCGGCCTCGGTATTCGTCTGGGCCCTGGTTGCGCAGCTAGCCTTCCTGGCCCAGTACCCCATCTCGCGGGCCTACTACCTGATGCTGTTCGCCCTCGCCGTACCTGTGCTGCTGGTCGGAAGATTCCTAGCCCGCAGGCTCGTGCACCGCGTCCGTGGTCGCGGCCATCTGCTGTCGGACATGGTGATCGCGGGCGACCCTGCCGCGGTACAGGACATCGCCAAAGTCATACAGCGGGAACGCTGGCTGGGTTACCGGGTGAGCGGGGTCGTCACCACCGGCGCCGCCTCCATCCCTGGCTCCTCCCTACCGGTCATCGGCCCCGTCAGCGACTTGGTCAGCCTGGTCAAGCAACACCGCCCGGACTACCTCCTACTCACCGCTGGGTCCTTCCCCGCCTCAGAGGACTTCCGGCAGACGGCCTGGCAGTTCGAGGACACCA
>JAUMYR010000193.1 GCA_030528545.1 Propionibacteriaceae bacterium | reverse complement strand
TCAGCTCCGTGACGAACCGCAGGGCGGCTCGCGTCGCGATCACCGATAACTGGTACCCCCGGTCCCGCAACCGGCGCAGCAGCGAAGGAGCTTTGACGGCAGCGATACTGCCCCCGACGATTACCAGCACCCGAGAAGTCACCTCACCGAGCCTAGCGCCCCGGGCGGGAGATATCGGTTAGAGTCCTATCGATGGGGTCGGTGAAGCCTCTCGACGGCGAGGCCGTGGTCGCGGCGGCGCGTGAAACCCGGGGCATCGTGACCGTTGAGGAGGGTCTCGCCTCCGGTGGGCTCGGTGGGGTTGTGGCCGAGGTGCTTACGGAGCGGGCTCCCACCCGGCTGGTGCGGTTGGGTCTGCCAGACACCTTCGCTCCCACGGGGTCCGATGCGTGGATTCTTGACCATTGCGGGATGAGCCCTGAGGGCATCGCTCAAACGGCTTCAACTCTGGTTGATCGTCGGTAGCAGGTTTGGAGGAAGAACATGACTGAGGAATACGCTTATCGTGATCCTGCGCTCTCCCCCGAGGAGAGGGCTGAAGACCTTCTGGGCCGTTTGTCCCTCAGCGAGAAGGTTGGGCAGCTGACTCAATACTTCTACCTCGCTTCCTTTGAGGCCGGGGAGCAGAGTCTGGATGGCGATGATGCCATGCCACCCGACATGCGCGACTTCGGTCATCAAGCCTTGGAGGTGGAAGCCGCCTTGGCGCGGGGTGGGGTCGGCTCCGTCTTGTTCGTCAAGGACGCCCAGTCAGCTAACCGTCTCCAGAGGCTCGCTCTCGATGGCCACCGGTGGGCAATCCCGCTGCTCTTTGGCTTCGACGTCATCCACGGATTCCGGACGGTATTTCCTGTCCCGGTCGCACAGGCCGCCACATGGGACCCAGACATGATCGAAGAGGCACAGCGTGTGGCTGCTCGGGAGGCCCGCGCGGTGGGTATCCACTGGTCCTTCTCACCCATGGTGGATATCGCTCGTGACCCCCGCTGGGGCCGCATCGTCGAAGGGGCAGGGGAGGACCCGTTCCTCGGCAGCTCGGTGGCCGCCGCACAAGTCCGCGGTCTCCAAGGCGACTTCACATCAGAGAGCGTCCTGGCCTGTCCCAAACACTTCGCTGGCTATGGCGCCGCCTTGGGCGGGCGTGACTATGACGACGCCGACATCTCGGACGCCGAGTTGTGGAACCTGTACCTTCCCCCGTTCAAGGCGGCGGTGGATGCGGGTGCCCAAACGGTCATGAGCGCATATATGGATCTCAATGGGGTCCCGGCCTCGGGTAACCGCTGGTTGCTCACCGACGTGTTGCGCGAAACCTACGGTTTCGATGGTTTCGTGGTCTCGGACGCGAACGCCGTCCGGTCGCTGGAGACCCAACACTTCGCCGAAGACCTAGCCGATGCCGCCGCGCGCGCCATCAACGCCGGGCTAGACATGGAGATGTGCATGACCGGACCAGCCTTTGGTTATCTTCCCCAGGCGCTGGCGTCCGGGGCCATCACCGAAGAGACGATCGACCGTGCCGTTGCCCGCGTCCTGACGGCCAAGTTTCGGTTAGGGCTGTTTGAGAATCCGTGGGCCGACGAAAGCGCGGCAAACAGAGCGCTGGGCGATCCCCAGCATCGAGAGGCGGCGCTCGTCGCGGAGAGGTCTCTCGTCCTGCTGAAGAATCAAAGGCTCCTCCCGCTGGACCCCGCCTCACTCCGATCGGTCGCCGTCATCGGACAACTGGCCGCCAGCAAGCGGGACACCCTCGGCCCATGGGTCTTCGACCACGACACGGACGAAACGGTCACTATCGTCGAGGGACTCGTATCCAGGCTCGGCCCGAAGGTTCAGGTCGAGTACCGCGACGGGGCCGGTATCCCGCCTCGGCGGTTCGCATCCATGTTCGACCGGATGGATCATTCCGCCGCGAATACCCCAGAAGACTACGACGACGATGCCGCCATCGCTGAAGCCGTCAGCCTGGCCTCGCGCAGCGACGTCGCGATCGTCGTGGTGGGGCAGCGCCAGAATCAGATTGGCGAGGCGGCGTCAGCCTCTAGCCTGTCCCTACCCGGACGCCAGCTTGAACAACTCCAGGCGATTGTCGCGACAGGGACCCCGGTCGTTCTCATCGTGATGTCGGGACGCCCCCTTGAGCTGGAATGGGCACAGGCCCACGTGCCAGCGATCCTCCAAGCCTGGTATCCCGGCACCCGCGGCGGTGATGCGGTCGCGAGAGCTCTGGCTGGCGATATCTCCCCCGCCGGCCGGCTCCCCTTCACGTGGCCGCGAAATGTCGGGCAGGTGCCGATGGTGTACAACCACTACCGGACATTCCAGCCCGAAAATCAGGATAAACGGTACTGGAACGAGGAGAGCACCCCGCTGTACGTATTCGGCCATGGGCTCAGCTACGCGACCTTCCGATACTCCAACCTTCGCGTTGACCGGGACCTCCTCCTTCTGGGAGAAACCGCGACAGTCACGGTCGAGGTGACTAATACCTCCAGGCTCCAGGCTGACGAGGTCGTCCAGTTGTATATCCACCAGCGTTACGGAACCTCGACCCGTCCTATACGAGAGCTCAAGGGCTTCCAGAGGATCACTCTGGCGGGTGGGGAGACCCGCACGGTCAGCTTCCCGCTTGGTCCCGACGAACTGCGTTACTGGAGCGCGGCTACCCGCTCGTGGACGCTGGAGCCGACCTCGCTGGACCTGTGGGTCGGGGGTTCCTCGGATGCCAGCCTCGCGACGACGCTCACCCTGGTCAGGTGAGGAGCCCGTCGGGACGGCAGGCTCAGCGGGGATGGCCCCCTGCCCGGTGCCCAGGACGTCTGCTCAGATGAGCTAGCCCGGGAACCGTGGCCGGGGCTGGGGCTGCGAGGTGGGCGCAGTCCCAGCCCGATCGTCGCTGGCGATCCCGGAAGGACCACCGGCAGAGCCGTCACCGCACTGGCCATCCGGACGGGTGGGCTGGCTGGCGTGTGCGGTCCGCAACCTGGGTCGTGGTGGTGAGAGACCGTAGTCGGACCCCCGGGCGGGCAGCGCGCCCTACACTCGGGGATATGTCAGAGGCCCGCCCCACTCCAGACCAGGTTGACCGCTGCCTCGACGAACTAGCCAACGCCTACGCCCAGGGCCGGATCAGCGACTCCCAGTTCGCTGAACGCAGCGAACAGATCCTCAGCGCGGAACGGGTCAGCTTGCTGGACGAGGCGCTTGCCGATCTTCGTACCCGGATGCAACCCCCCTCCGCTTTTCAGGCCCCACCGTTTTCGGCTCCCGGGATGGCGCCGCAGCCCCCAGCCCCGTTCGTCCGGCGCCCGCAGCCGGTGTTCCCGTATCGTCCCCAGCCCGGCCGGCGTACCAACCGGCGCCACATGTTCGTCCTGGGGGGATCGATCGCTTTCGTCGGGTTCCTGGGGCTGGCATCCCTAGGTTTATTGGGTTGGGTCGCGGCGAGTAGCGAGATCCACCATGTGCCCCCCGAGGTGAGAGTTCCCGAGGTGAGCTCCCCAGAATTCCTCATCGAAGGCAGCGAACACGTGATCCACCCCCACACGGGTGGTGTCATGTCGAGCATCGTCATCACTAGGTCCAGCGCAGAGGTGTGGGGAAAACCTCACGGTGAACCCTGGCAGCGGCGCGTCGTCAAACCTAACGGGGACATGGAACAAACCGACGGGGAACCCGGCACCAACGTCTTCGACAACAGCGAGTTCGTGCTGGCTATGCTGCCCGGCATGGTGGAGCGGACCCCGTCCTACCTCAATACCTCCGCCGCGGTGAAAAAGGTGACGGTGATCCGGGAGAAACCCAACGAACCCGTGCGCTACGTCATCACCACCGAGGACGACGGAGCCGTCGTCTGGGACGCCATCAACCCGGTCATTATCGAGACCCGGCCACCCAAGTAGGCGCAGCGGCCAGCGGTCCTAGGACCGGCCCAGCACCGTCAGAGAACCCGCGGGATGGGCTTGACCCAATGACCAGAGGGGTCCGATGCGGGAACCGGACGCAGCAGTGGTGGCCTCAGCTACCGGGGAGGTGGGCGCTGTGGCCTGAGTTGGACCTCTTTAGTGCCCGAGTGTTGTGAGTAGGTCGGCGACGTTGTT
>JAUMYR010000192.1 GCA_030528545.1 Propionibacteriaceae bacterium | reverse complement strand
GGGCTCCCTCTTTCTTTGCCATGTACTCTCAATCGTTGTGGATCTTGCCCACGGACGGGCACGGACGAGTCTGGCCACAGGTGACCGACGGCTCAGTCTACTCGGAGGCCCCGGTTCCGCCCAAATCGTCACATCCGGACTCCCGCGACCCCGGACACGCCGCATCCGGGGCCGCCTGTTTCTCCGACGTTTCTGGCCTGACCTAACTGAACGGAACCGGCTGGGATCAAGGCGCCGCTGTTCGATGCCGCGCAGCGTCAAACCTGATTGCCGAGGACTATGCCGGCGACGGCGTCACCGTCGACTCCGCGAACAAGGAGAGCTCGCTGGACGGGATGAGCATGAGCCCGCTGGAAGTGGACCTGCCGTGGGAGGCCCGCGCCGTCGTCGGCTCACGGCGGTTCCAGCAGCGGCTGTGGCGCAACGCGGTTAACGAGGAGCTGTGGCAGCGCCGGGGGCACGGTGCGTTCGCTGGCTAGCCGCGAGGTTATGAGTGTCATCCTCCGCGCCCCGAAACTGGCCCCGATAGACCCTGTATAGAACTCCTCACTGAGCGGGTTACGTCGGCCGGGCGGCTGGCGGCGGCAGGGCCGAGGTGCACACCCAGCTGGGGTGGACCATCTTCGTTCGTCTCCCAGCGCGACGTCACCGGCCGGGGATTCGTTCGCTATGGCAGGTCGTCCTCCGACACTCGCCGCGCGCCGAAGATGGCGGTGAAGCCGATGACCGCCGGACCGATGCTGCCCTGTCCGGTCTCGTGGGCTGTGCCGATCAGGTCAGCGCCCAGGAGGGCTCCGGTGTGCGGATCGGCGTAGACCACCCTGTAGCGGTCCGCGCCGGGGGCGGGCACCTGAAGGGCCACGGCTGGCCGTCCAATGCGGTCTAGTGTCTCGCCGAGGTAGTCGGCCTCGCCGGTCGCCGCCAACGCTCGCCACAGCGCGGCCGAAAGCTCTGGCCGAAGCACAAACCCCGTATGGAGGCTCAGGCTTGCTTCGGCTAGGCAGGCGGAGGGCTGGGAGCACGCGCCAGAGGTCAGTTCCGCGGTCAGCCTTGCTGGGTCAGTGGGCAGGGTACTGGGGTACTCGGGACCAGCCGCAGGGCCGGGGATCGTCCGGTCGCTGGCTACCGGAAGCGTCCTCGGATCCGCATCGTCCGAGACTCTACCCTCCGCGTCGAGGGGCTGCGGTTCCCGTTCGATCAGCCGGATCAAGCCATTCCCCAAGAGGTACCGTTCGGCCGGAACCGATGCCAGTGACGCATGGCCCCCGGCATAGCGCCAGCTCAGGGTGGCCACGAACTGCACCGGCAGGTCCGCGGGCTCCTGCTGCCGGGCGGACGCCTCCGCGAGGGCGATCAGCACATCTGTGGAGTCGCGGCTCGCCTGGCGACTACCCTGGTCGAACCGCGGAATGGCTGGAGTAACCGCCCTGACGCCAACTCGCCCGAACAAGAGCCTGAAGATGGGTACGGACCCGGCGGCCGTAATCACCGCCGCAGCTACGGCGAGCACCCAGCACCGTCGCGGGACACCCTGCTGACTCGGACTATAAGGCGGCTCCGCGCCTGGCCCGCCACCGAGCATGGCGTCAAGCGCAGCTGCCGCGGTCCGGTCCGTCCGGTCGCGCTCGGTTGACGTGAGCTCACGGCTCAGGGGGCGGGCCCCGAGGTCTCCCAGGAGTTGGCGCACCTCGTCTTCCAGAGCGGCGTGCGTTGTCGGGTCAGGCATCTGCGTCCTCCTGTTTCAGCAGGGTCCTCAGCTTGGCCCGGGCACGCCCCAACCGTGTGCTGATGGCTCCCGGCGAGCATCCGAGAATCGTGGCAATCTCGCCGACTCCGTACCCATCGATCAGCAGAGATAAAATCTCCTGATCACGGGCTGGCAACTGAGAAAGAGCCTCGGGCACACGTCCGTCGACAAAGTGTTCGGCCAAGCCAGGCTCGTAGTCCGGACGCACGCGCTGCTCGGATGCCAGCGCCTCGGCAAGCCGAAACCGTCGGCGGGCGGCCCGATGGCTGTTGCTTATCAACCCATTCATGATCGCGTAGCTCAACCCTCTCAGCTGACGACGTTCCTCATCGGAACGCGGCGCTGGAATCCGCTTCTCCCACACGACGCGGAGGGCATCGAGCGCGACTTCGCTGGCGGTGTCGACGTCGAGGCGCCTCATGCCATAGCGGAGAAGCGCCGGGTGCATCTCCGCGAAAAACGCAGTGAACTCTTCCTCGTTCACTCCCGGCACCTCCCCGCTGGTTGGTTGCCCCAAGAGTACGACAGCATTCGAAGAATATGCTGTCTCCGGCGGAGTTCCTGAGGAAACATCGACCCTGACAGGGAGAGAGGGACAGCCATCGCCGGACACAGCGATGTAATCCTCGCATAGAGGTAGATAACCCGGGGCTGCCCACATCTCACGCTGAAGCCACTCATAACCGGAATGCGGGTACTACCGACGCGTTCAGTCGCCAATCTCCTGTGAGATCCGCTGCCCCGCCGGACAGTTACTCACAATAGGGGCCACTACCGCCCAGCGGGCGTCGAGCAAGGGGGAACCATGAGCCCAAGGTCGCATCGGAAGACAGTAGCGATGCTAGGGGTAGCCGCCGCATTGGCCCTGCCCTGCCTAACAGTGAGCAACGCATCTGCCGAACCACCAACCTCAGATGAGGAAAAACTCGCTCAGGAGGAGAATCGAACGCCCTCGCGCGACACCGGATACGCCAGTTCCCTCGACGAAGAGACCAAGCTTCGGGAGCAACAGCTAAGCCAGGACATCTCGCCCGGAAGGTACCTGGCGAGTGACCAGTTCGTATACCGGATCTATGCCGACGCCAAGGCGCCCCCTAACCGAGCAACCCTCCCCAGCCGCTTTACGGCTGCCTCACTCGCCGCGCTCAAGAAGGAATTGGCAAATCTGGCCGGTCAGAAAGGTGTCTTCTTCGGCTTCGCTTACGACGCCGAGAGCGATGCAGTGGTCGTTAAAGGCAACTTGTCGCGAAGTGCGCTGCCCCAAGAAGAGTTGCGCAGCAAAGCGGTGACTCTCGACTTCACCAACGATGGCGGCCGTGAGACCCGCTCAAACGATGCGCCACCTCACTGGGGAGGCGCGAAGATCCAGAGCGGCTCGGCCGGTTGCTCTTCGGCCTTCATCGTCAAGAACAGAGTCGGCACTCGATTTGCGGTAACCGCAGCGCATTGCGGAGGTCTGAACTCAGTTTGGAGGTCCGGGCGCTACACCGTCGGCAAGATGACACAGCGGGCACCCTTCCCTAGCTATGACATGGCTCTGCTCAGCGGTCAGCGGTATGGCAGCTATGTGTGGATGGGCAACTCCAGCGGCACCGGGACTCCAACCGGCAGCGCCGCCAATCCCGTCGTTGGCGTGACTTACTGCACGAGCGGCACGACAACCAACGAGAACTGCGGCAAAAAGGTTAACAGCCTTTCGGCCACATTCTGCGATCCCGCTGGCTGCACCCACGCCCTAGCCTCTTACGTCGGCGGCAGGTCGACCGCGGGAGGCGATTCCGGCGGTCCGCTCGTGCTCAAGTCCGGATCCAGGGTCTATCCGCGAGGTATGCACATCGCGCGCAGTGGGTCGACTATGTATGCGGAGAAATGGAGCGTCATCAGCGAGCGCTTTGGAGTCACCCTGGTCACTTCGTGACGCTAGCGAAGGGGTTCGTCGTCCTTAGGCCTGGGTCCCCGCCGGGCCACATCCCGCGAGCCCAGTGATTGGCCGCCGCGACGGGAACGATCTACCTGCCTCCGCGCAGACAACCGTCGCCGCGGCCGCTGGAGTTCGCCTTGCCCGTCGTCGGCCCATCCAGCCTCGTCAATCGAAATCGCAGCGGTAACCACCACGACCTGCTCGTACGCCCGCATCGCGATCCGATCCCATCACCCACACCTGAATGGCTCCCCAACAAGTGTGCCCACGAGGCCAACTCCTCGACAGCGCCGTCGCGCGACACCAACGCGGGAGAGGCACCATCGTCCAGCCCCTATGCTCCGCTGACCATCCTGGAAGTGAGGCCACGCGGCACTAGAAGGCGTCGCCCACGAGGGGCTTCCAGGCCTCAATGGTCTGCTGGGCGATGAGCC
>JAUMYR010000191.1 GCA_030528545.1 Propionibacteriaceae bacterium | reverse complement strand
TTTGCTTCTGCCATGGGTACTGCGCGCATCGATGGGCGGGCCTCTGAAGCCCTGCTCAAGATCGGTAAGTTCTTCACCCGCTGGGACGAGACCAGCGACTCGCGGGCGGTATTCCGGGAGGGGGGACGAGCCGGTGACGTCTTCTACCGGGACCGCTGGAGCTATGACAAAGTCGTCCGCTCCACGCACGGGGTGAACTGCACCGGGTCGTGCTCGTGGAAGGTGTATGTCAAGGACGGCATCATCACCTGGGAGTCGCAGCAGACCGACTACCCCAGCACCGGACACGACCGGCCGGAATACGAGCCGCGCGGCTGCCCGCGCGGTGCGGCCTTCTCCTGGTACACCTATTCGCCGACCCGGGTCCGCTACCCCTACGGCCGGGGAGTGCTGATCGACCTGTACCGGGAGGCGAAACAGCGCAACGGCGGCGACCCGGTCAAGGCCTTCAAGGAGATCTCGACCAACCCCGAGACGAGGCGGCGCTATCAGCGGGCCCGCGGCAAGGGCGGACTGGTGCGGATCAGCTGGGAGGAGGCGCTGGAACTGGCGGCCGCGTCCTATGTCAACACGATCTCCGAATATGGGCCCGACCGGTGTGTGTCCTTCTCGCCGATCCCGGCGATGAGCATGGTCAGCCACGCGATCGGGACCCGGTTCACCCACCTCATCGGCGGCGCGATGACCAGTTTCTACGACTGGTACGCCGACCTTCCGGTCGCCAGCCCGCAGGTATTCGGGGACCAGACCGATGTGCCCGAATCCGGCGACTGGTGGGACTCGACCTACCTCATGATGTGGGGGTCCAACGTCCCGCTGACCCGCACCCCGGACGCGCACTGGATGGCCGAGGTGCGCTACCGCGGCACCAAGGTGGTCACCGTCAGCCCCGACTACGCCGACAACGTGAAGTTCGCCGATGAGTGGCTGCCAGCCCAGGCAGGCACCGATGCGGCCCTGGCGATGGCGATGGGCCACGTCATCCTCAAGGAGAACTTCGTCGACCGGCAGGTGGGCTTCTTCACCGACTACGTCAAGCAGTACACCGATCTGACGATGCTGGTCCGCCTTGAGCCACACCGGGACGGGCTCGGCGTCGTCGCCACGAAGTTCCTCACCGCCAAGGACCTCGGCCACGACGTTCCGGACGCGGCCTTCAAGACCGTGCTGTGGGACGAGCGCACCGCCTCCCCGCGGGTGCCCAACGGATCGATGGGCTACCGGTACAACGCTGACGGGGCGGGCAAGTGGAACCTCGACCTGGGCGAGCTGGACCCGGCGCTCAGCCTGATCGACCATCCCGCCGCCCAGCCGGTCGAGATCGCCACCCCCTGTTTCGCCGACCCGAAGGGGGAAGGAACCATCCTGAGGCGCGGCGTCCCGATGCTCCAGATCGGTGAGCACCGGGTCACCACGGTCTTCGACCTGATGCTCGCCCACTACGGCGTCGAGCGTCCCGGCATGCCCGGCGAATGGCCGAGCGGCTACGACGACGAGACGGTGCCCTACACCCCGGCCTGGCAGGCACCGATCACCTCGGTGCCAGCCGAAGCCTGCCTCCGGGTGGCCCGGGAGTTCGCAGCGAACTCCGAGGAATCCCAGGGGCGCACCATGATCATCATCGGCGCGGGCATCTGCCACTGGTTCCACGCCGACGTCACCTACCGCTCGATCATGGCGCTGCTGATGCTGACCGGCTGCATCGGACGCAACGGCGGCGGCTGGGCCCACTACGTCGGGCAGGAGAAGTGCCGTCCCATGACCGGGTGGTTCAACATGGCCAACGCGCTGGACTGGTCGCGTCCGCCCCGGACGATGATCGGCACCGGGTACTGGTACATGCACACCGACCAGTGGCGCACCGACGGATTCTCGGCGGACCGGATCACATCCCCGCTGTCCCAGGGACGCCTGGACGGGATGCACGCCGCCGACTCGATGGCGCTCGCCCACCGGTTGGGGTGGATGCCGTTCTACCCCCAGTTCGACCGCAACCCGCTGGACTTGGCCGATGAGGCCCAGGCGGCGGTCGACGCCGGGGAAGCCCCGGATGTCAGCACCTGGGTGGCCCGGGAGTTGAAGGAGGGCAGGCTGGCGAGCGCGGTGGAGGACATCGACGCGCCGCAGAACTGGCCGCGCACGATGATCCTGTGGCGCTCCAACCTGTTCGGCAGCTCGGCCAAGGGCTGCGAATACTTCCTCAAGCACCTGCTCGGCACCCACAACAACGTCATGGAGAACCAGCACGGGAACGACCGGCGTCCGGTGCACGTGAAGTGGCGCGATGAGGCGCCCGAGGGCAAGCTCGACCTGCTCATCACCGCGGATTTCCGCATGACCAGCTCCACCCTGGTGAGCGACATCGTGCTGCCCGCCGCCACCTGGTACGAGAAGTACGACCTCAGCTCCACCGATATGCACCCCTATGTGCACGCCTTCACCCCGGCGATCGACCCGCCGTGGGAGGCCCGCACCGACTTCCAGCTGTTCAGCGACCTGGCAGCCAAGATCGGGGAGCTGGCGAAGGGACGGCTGGATGTCCGCAAGGACATCGTCGCGGTGCCGATGCAGCACGACACGCCCGGCCAGATCGCCCAGCCCGGCGGGGTGATCTACGACTGGAAGGGCACCGATCTGGAGGCGGTGCCCGGGCGAAACATGCCCGCGCTGATGGTCGTGGAACGCGACTACACCGCGATCGTCGACAAGCTGACCACGGTTGGGCCGCTCGCCGACCGGCTCGGGTTCACCATCAAGAACATCACCTACGACGTCACCCACCAGGTCAGCGAGCTGGCCAAGCTGCATGGGGTATTCCCCAGCGGCGTGGCGGAGGGGCGTCCGGCGATCGACACGGACGCGAAACTGGCCGAGGCGATCCTGATGTTCTCCGGCACCACCAACGGCGAACTCGCGACTCAGGGGTTCCGCAACCTGGAGGTCAAGACCGGACGCAAACTCGCCGACTTCTCCGAGGGGCTGGAGGAGAAAAGGATCACCTATCTGCAAACCCAGCAGTCCCCGCAGCCGGTCATCACCTCTCCCGAATGGTCCGGGTCGGAGACCGGTGGGCGGCGCTATGCGGCGTTCACGATCAACGTCGAGCGCCTAAAGCCGTGGCACACGCTGAGCGGGCGGATGCACTTCTTCCTCGACCACGACTGGATGAGCGACGCCGGGGAGAACCTGCCGATCTTCCGTCCGCCGTTGGACATGTCCAGGGACTACGGGGAACCGGAGGTCGGCGCCACCGGGGAGAAGGCGATCACGCTGCGCTACCTCACGGTGCACAACAAGTGGTCGATCCACTCCGAGTACCAGGACAACCTGTTCATGCTGAGCCTGGGCCGGGGCGGCCCGCAGGCCTGGCTGAGCGTCAACGACGCGGCCTCCATCGGGGTGGCCGATAACGACTGGATCGAACTGACAAACGCCAACGGCGTGTTCGTCGCCCGGGCGGTCGTCACCCCCAAGCTGCCAGACGGCATCGCCTACGTGCAGCACGCCCAGGAACGCACGATCGATGTGCCGAAGTCCGAGGCCACGGGGCGGCGCGGCGGCATCCACAACTCGGTCACCCGGATCCTGCTCAAGGCGACACACCTGATCGGGGCTTACGCCCACCAGTCCTACGCGTTCAACTACATCGGACCCAGCGGCGTCCAGCGAGACATCGTCTCGACCGTGCGCCGCCGCAGCCAGGAGGTGCAGTACTGATGCGAATCATGGCCCAGATCGCGATGGTGATGAACCTCGACAAGTGCATCGGGTGCCACACCTGTTCGGTGACCTGCAAACAGGCCTGGACGAACCGGGCCGGTACCGAGTACGTCTGGTTCAACAACGTGGAGACCCGGCCGGGCCAGGGCTATCCCCGGGCCTACGAGGACCAGGAGCGCTGGCAGGGCGGCTGGGTGCGGACCCGCAGCGGCAGGCTGAAGCTGCGCTCGGGAGGACGGTTCAAGAAGCTGCTCAGCATCTTCGCCTCCCCCGTGCAGCCCGGCCTGGACGACTACTACGAACCGTGGACCTATGACTACGAGAACCTCACCTCCTCCCCGCTGATCGACGACTTCCCGGTCGCCAGGCCCAAATCCCTCAT
>JAUMYR010000190.1 GCA_030528545.1 Propionibacteriaceae bacterium | reverse complement strand
CTGCTACAGACATCGGCGTCCCTTTCGTCCTCGGCAGCATAGCCAGACCAGCCTTAGAGTGACAGCGGACGCGCGGGTCCCCCGGCGTGGTGAGACCAGGATCTGGCCGCGCGCGGATAGCCGCCACGCCGGACGCGCGGCCGCTGCGGGTTAGCAGCCAGCAGAAATGCGAGAGGGGATTTATCGCAGATATCGACAAGCCGCCGGTAACATCCTTCCGATCTGGGGCCGACGGCTCAAGATCGGCGTTGTTTAGGCCTTTTACAGAAATATTGATGGGACCGGCTGGCACCATCCGGCACGGGCCGATTACCGCGTCCGAATGTGATGGCCGAGATCGGCCTAACCTGACACCCGCCCGTGTTAGATTCTGCGCAGGTTCACCGTACCTCCCGAGCCTGAGTAGTAAATGAGGTCTTTATGATCAGTAACCGTTTGGGGAGGCATTGCTTTACTGCCGCCCTAGCCACATCACTTTTCCTCGCCTTTGCGCACGTCCCGCAAGCAGCAGCCGAGTCCAAACCTGAGGACATCAAAAAGCTGCCAGACGTCAGCAAACTCAAAGAACTACGTGCCCACACCCAGGGCTTCACGGGCAAGTGGTTCGTCCAACTCAGTGAGAAGCCCACGCTGAAGGGCGGATCTCCGTCTCGGATCGCCTCTCAGCAAGAGTCGTTCCGGGAATCCGTCGCTGACAAGGAAGTCTCGGTAGGAGCGGCCTTCAACCGGGTCTGGAACGGCCTAACGGTCTCGGCAGAAGACGATGAGGCCCTCGCCGAGGTCCGGGAAGCCCCCGATGTCGTTGGGATCTTCCCCGTCGTCACGGTGGAACGCCCCCAGGTCGAGCGCTCTTCGCTGAGCAAACCGGACATGGCCGCCGCCGTCGGGATGACCGGTGCCAGTTATGCCCGCACCGAACTAGGGCTCACGGGCAAGGGCATCAAGATCGGCATCATCGATACCGGGGTCGACATCGATCACAAGGCATTCGGCGGTAGCGGACGCTCCGATGCGAGCCACGTCTTCCCGACCAAGCGGATCGTCGCTGGCTGGGACTTCGTGGGCGATGCCTACAACCCCAGCAAGGGTTCCGACGGCTACAGCCCGACTCCGAAGCCGGATGCCAACCCCGATGACTGCGATGGTCACGGGACGCACGTGGCGGGCATCGCGGCCGGGAATGACCCAGATAGCAGCTTCCTTGGCGTCGCTCCCGACGCACTGATCGGTGCCTACCGGATCTTTGGCTGCGATGGGTCCACCAGCTCAGACATCATCCTGGCTGCGATGGAACGTTCTGCCCGGGACGGGATGGACGTCGTCAACCTCTCGATCGGTGCTCCCTATGTCACGTGGCCGCACTACCCGACCGCCGTCGCCGCCAACACACTGGCCGACGCCGGCGTCAGCGTCCTCATCTCCCAAGGCAACGCGGGCGCCCGGGGCATGTTCTCCAGCGGAGCCCCGGCGGTAGCCGAAAAGGCGATTTCCGTCGGCTCGGTCAACAACTCGGGACTGACGCTCGGAGCCTTCTGCCTGAATGACGGGTCTTTGATGGGATATCTGCCCGTCAATGGCTCGCGCCCGGCCCCGACCAGCGGCACCCTTGAACTCGCGGTTTACCCGGAGGGTCAGAAGACCGGAGCGGTCGACCTGCCCGGCACCCCATTTCTCGGCAAGGCCGCACTGGTCTCCCGGGGAGATTCGAGTTTCTCCGAGAAGGCACAGGCCGCGCAAGCCGATGGCGCCGAAGCGGTTATCATCTACAACAATGTGGAGGGACTGCTCCAGGCCAGCGCCTATCCCGAAGTGACTCTCCCCGCAGTGACCGTGACAAAGGACGAGGGCGCGAAACTGGAGGGACTGGTCGCTAAAGGCAAGACCACCATCACCTGGACGAAAGAGAAAGTCGCTGTCCACCAGCCCGACGATGGCGTGGTATCGAATTTCTCCTCCTATGGCCCTTCCGCGACGCTTGATCTGAAACCCGACATCGTGGCTCCCGGTGGAGGCATCGACTCGGCCTATCCGGTGGACCATCCGGACGCCACGGGCGGATATGCGAAGCTATCCGGTACCTCCATGGCCGCACCTCATGCCGCTGGAGCCGCGGCACTGCTGCTCCAGTCCAACCCGGCTCTGCTGCCGCAGGATGTGCGCACGGTGTTGCAGAACACCGCGGCCCCAGTGCTGCTGGGTAACCCGATTCAGCGGGGCTTCCCGGCAGAGGCCCGGATCACCGAAGCTATCCACAAACAAGGTGGGGGGCTCATCAACATTCCCAACGCCGTGGCTCAGGCCAATTCCTATGCCAAGGTGGGCAGCGGTGAATTGCCGTCCCTGGTGACACCGTCGAAGATCTCGCTGAAGGACACCGACACCAACGAGGCGACGACGCTGACCCTGACCAACCGGTCGGATCGCGAGATCACCTATAACTTCGGTGCCGATCTCTCCCCGGCCGCTACCTGGGGCCCGAGCACCTTCCCGCAGATCATCGCGGGGCTCAACCCAGGGGTCCGGTTCTCAGCTCAATCCATCACCGTGCCCGCTAACTCCGCGCGCACCGTCGATGTGACGATCACGCCGCCCACTCAGCACACCTCCTATGCCAACGGCACCGGTGAGCCCGCCAGGCTCAAGGGCCCGAGCATGTACGGCGGTTATGTGGTGATGACCGCCTCGGATGGCCGCACCATCCGGGTGCCGTTCAGCGGCCTGTCCGGTGACTATGAGAAGCTCGACGGCATCTACCCGACATGGACCTACGGGGACGTCTTCGATGCTGAGGTCCTGCAGCTACTCGGCATCGACCCAGCTCGGAAGTTCGCCATCGAGCCGAGCCTCGGCATCGTCTCGGAATGCCCGAATGGACGCCTGGACGGAGTCGACTGCGCTGATCCCGAGGCCGAATACGAACTGGTCAAGGACGCCGATCACGTCTACTCCATGAAGGGCCATGACTTCCCGCGGATCCTATTGCACATCGACACCCCGGTGTCGAAGTTCGACATGAGGGTCTACCACGCCAATGAGGATGGCTCGAAGGGTGCCGCGGCCGGTCCCTACAACTACGTCTATCAGTCCGATGGCGAAGGAGCGGACCCCTCCTTCCAGCAGTTCAGCTGGGATGGGACCGTGAAGGATTCCAAGTCGGCGAAGAAGGGCACCGAGGTTCCCAATGGCCGTTATGTCCTCGAAGTGACGGTCACCAAGGGCCTGGGCCAGGCGCAGAACGGTGAGAACACCGAGGTGTTCACGACGAAACCGTTCGTGGTGCGCGAGATGCCCAAGTCCAAGCCGCCGGTGGACCCCCCGGCCGATACCCCGGCCGTCGATCCCATGTACACCGTCTACACCACCGCTGGCAAGCACACGGTCGACGGCCGCACCTGGCGGACCACGTGCAAGGCTGGCTCCCCAGCGCAGAAGTGCCGCATCGAGGTGTGGGGGAGCGGGAACGCCATGCCCTCGGCACGGCTCACCTCCAAGGAGAGCTGGGTTTTCCACGCCGAGACCTATCTACCAGCCGACCGTTCTGCGTGGAAGGACAACCCGCTGGGAGGCAACGGTGAGACCGGGTACAGCAAGGAGTGGACGAAGGGCAAGCAGCAGTTCAAGACCGAGTGCGATACCGCCACGTCGGGAAAGAACGCTTGCCGCACCTATGTGAAGGCCAACCCGCTGAAGCCGGTATCGGATACCCGGCGGCTCGTGGTCGACAAGGTTCCGACCGACTGGGTGCTGCACAGCATCGTCTTGTTCAAGGAGGCGGCCTGATCGCCTAGGGAGGCTGGCCGGCCCCGGGTGAGCGTGGATCATCCCACCTCACCTGAGGCGCCAGGCCTCCGCGACCGTGCGGTGAAAGGGGCCGTGTCCCAAGGGGAGACCCCGGGACGCGGCCCCTTTCGCGTTGCCCGCCAGCGACGCCGCGCCTCACCCCAGGCGCAGGACGCTGGCGCCCGCGGCCCCCGCGCTCAAAACGATCTCGCCTCCCTCGGCCCGCAGCCGCACGCCCCCGACCGAGGCCACCTCCTGCCCGCCTCCAGCCAGCAGCGCGGAGAGGGGTACCCGGACCTCGGGATGCCGTGCCCGCGACAGGGCCACGAGCAGATCCCCGCTGG
>JAUMYR010000015.1:9339-35049 GCA_030528545.1 Propionibacteriaceae bacterium | reverse complement strand
CTCCTCCAGGCGGCCGCTGCTCTCAAACTGAAGCCCGCGGCGAACCCGTCCCAGTGACAAAGGGTTTTCCTGGGAAGAGGTCCTGAGGCCAGCTCGGCTCGGCGTTTCCCGCTCAACCCAGGGCGAAAGACTGAGCCGGCCGCCATCAGACGCGGGTAGCGCCCAGTTCAGCAGCTATCCGAACCGGACCAAGCGGCTCTCCACGAAAGAGAACCGAGGAGGGGCGAAAGCCGTTGGGCCCGGGGGTGACCGACGGACGCGCCAGGATCGTTGAGGCAGTCTCGGACCCAAGTCTTGCCGCCGGTGAGGTGGGTCGTTGAACACCTGCATCACCGCAATGGCAGGGCTTCCCAGTCCAGACCCTGCACCCATTTTCGACCGGGAAGTGCCTGTTTACATGTCTACAACCGCGATGAGTATCCAGCTACCCGACGACATCAAGGGGCGTCTTGACGCGCTGAGTAAGTCCACGGGTCGTCCTGCCGCGTTCTATGTGCGAGAGGCGGTGTCGAATCACCTCGACGAGTTGGAGTGGGTCTACACGGTGGTCGCACGGGCCGAGGCCATCCGCCGAGGCGCCGGGGAAACCAGGCTTATCGACGATGTCGCGCGAGACCTGGGCTTCGAGCCCGACGAATTGCGCTCCGAAGCCCGTGACGACGCCTGACCTCCTAGCCGACAGGGCTTAGCGGTGATGTTGAGCGCTCCTTAGGCAAGGACGCGGGTCAGTGCAGCCCGGTCTGCGACAACGAGGAGATGTCGCGGCACTCCTGCGGGCATATCAAAGCCGGTCGTCTGGGGCAGGCGTCTATTGTGTACACATGGCGATGTCGTGCTAGTATGTACGCATGGAAACAGTGACCCTTGAGGTATCGACCCGTGAGTTGCGTAGCCAACTCTCAGACGTGCTCGGGCGGGCGATGTATGCCGGGGAACGCATCGGCGTCACGCGCAACGGGAAACTCGCTGCCGTCGTGATTGGCGTCGCCGATCTAGAGGCTCTTGAAGAGTTCGAGATGATTGAGGATGTCGCAGCCTATCGCGCCGCTATCGCGTCCGACGATGGGCAGCGCATGAGCCTTGATCAACTCCGGTCTGAGCTGGGTTCGTGAGCTACGACGTCAGCTTCACCACTGCGGCAGTGCGGCAGATCAAGAAGCTCCCGCGCCCGGCGCGTGATCGCATCCTCGACGCGATCGAAGGCCTAGCCGAGGACCCGCGTCCGCATGGGGCCAAGAAACTCGTAGGCGAGCAAACTGCTTGGCGCATCCGAGTGGGCGATTATCGCGTCATCTATGACATCTTGGACGCTGAACTGACGGTGACGGTGGTGCTAGTCGGCCACCGTCGCGAGGTCTACCATCGATAACGGTGCGAACCCGTCCCAGTGACAACGGGACGCGGGGCAACGTGGCGCGGCTCGGGGGCCGGGCGCCTGTCCTGCGCCCGGCCTCCAGGAGTCGGCTAGGGGCGAGGATGCCCGAGTCGCCAGTACCCGGAGAACAGGACCTGGCGTTTGTCCGTGCCGCGTGAGACGAGCAGGCGGCGGGCCTCCTTGGCGGTGTTCTGTTCGCCGCAGACCCAGGCATAGTCGAACCTCGGGTGGGAGCCGTCGGACAGCCGCTCCAGGAGGGCGCTGCCGGGGGTGGCGTCGCCCCGGTAAACCCACTGCACCTGAAACGGGGCGGCGAAGGGTGCGGCATAGTCCGGGGATGGCAGTTCGATCACGCAGGTGATCCCCTCCCCGTTCGGCAGGGACTCGGCGATGGCGCTGATCGCGGGCACGGCGGTCTCGTCCCCGGCGAGCAGCTGGAGCCCGCCCGGGCCGGGGTAGGAGCCGGTGCCCTCACGGAACCCGACCACATCACCCACGGCCACCCGCGACAGGAACGCACCGCCGGGCCCAGACTCGTGACGCACGATGTCCACCCAGACCTCGGAGCGTTCCGGCAGCAGGCGGCGAAGGGTGTACCAGCGCAGGTCGGGGCGGGTCTCGGCTGGCATCTTGGCCAGCTCGGCGCGCGGGTTCAGCCGCTCGCCCGGGGGCAGCTTCAGCTCGACCCCGGGTCTCGGGATGTACAAGCCGAAATATTCGTCCGGTCCGAGGGGGCGATAGGACGCGAACTCCGGCGCCGACAGCTTGAGCCGCATCACCTTCGGGGCGGCCAGCTCGACCCCGCTCACCTCGGCGCGGAACTGCCGGTAGTAGTCCCGCTGCGCGGGCATACTCATGGACCTGCGCATGATCGCCGTCATCGCGCCGATCATGGTGCGGTCCACCAGGCCGTAACTCATCGCGCGTCCCCCGCGAGCCGCCAGCCCTGGGCCGCGGCGCGTGCGGTGCAGAAGTCCTGGTAGAGGCCCGGTACGGCGACCAGCTCGGCGTGCGTGCCGGTCTGGGTGACCGAGCCGTCCTCGCCCAGGACGACGATCTGGTTGGCCGAGCGGATGGTATCCAGCTTGTGGGCGATGACGATCAGCGTCGCATACTGCCGCAACTCCTCGAAGGCCGCGACGATATTGGCCTCGTTCTCGGCGTCCAGCGCGGCGGTCGCCTCGTCGATCAGGACGATGGGCGCCCGCTTCAGCAGCGCCCTGGCGATCGACACCCGCTGCCGCTCACCACCCGACAGCAGCGTCCCGCCCTCACCGACCCGGGTCTGCCACCCCTCCGGCAGCCGCTCGGCGATCTCGGTCACGCCCGCCCGGTCGGCGGCGGCCCGCACCTCGGCGTCGCTGGCGCCGGTGCGGCCCACCCGGATGTTGGCCTCCAGGGTGTCGTCGAACAGGTAGACCTCCTGGAACACCATCGACAGCTGCCCCATCAGGTCGGCCGTGGTGAGGGAACGCACACTGGTGCCGCTCACCAGGACATCCCCGGAATCGGCGTCGTAGAACCGGGCGATGAGCCTCGTCAGCGTCGTCTTGCCCGAACCGGACGGCCCCACCAGCGCGGTCATGGTGCGCGGGGCCGCCGCGAAACTGACCCCCTTCAGCACCGGACGCCCGGGCTGGTAGCCAAACGTCACGTCCCGCAGCTCCACCGCCCCCGGCGCGGCGAACGGCGCGGACTCGCCGGGTTCTGCCAGCAGCGGCTCGTGCAGCACCTCGTCGATGGTCTGGAGCAGGGGCCCCTGCTCCTGTAACCCGACCGCGACCTCACCGAGCGTGCCCAGGCTCTGCACGCAGCGCAGGGCTACACCGATGAAAGCGATGGTCTCTAGCGGATTCAGGCTGCCGCTGAGCGCCAGCTGGGCGCCCAGGACGATGAGGCCCACAATGATGAACTGCCCGGCCAGGCCACTGGCCAGGATCAGCCCGGTCTCCCACCACAGCTTGCGCCGGGAGTTCCGCTCCTCGACATCGACGGCGGCGTTCAGCAGGTCGTAGTCGCGGGAACGGCCGCTCGCCCGCAGCGCGGGCTGGCACCTGGCGTACTCGACCAGGCGGTCGGCCAGTTCGAGCCGGGCCGGTTCGCTGCGCCGCTTGACCTTGGCCGCGGTCCGCGACGACCAGACCAGCACGGCGGCGAACAGGGGAGTGGCCACGATCAGGGTCAGCCCCAGCACCGGCTTCCACGCCGTCACCCCGATCATGATGACCACCAGGCTGGACGCCTCGATCATCGCCTGGGACAGCAGGTGGGCGAAAGCCGTGCCCAGCCCCATCATGCCGTTGCTCGCGGTGCGCGACAGCGCCGCCCCCCGCGCCGGGGTGAACCAGCCCAGCGGCAGCTTCACCAGCTGGTCGCCGAGCACCACATGGAAATTGCGCATGATGTCGATCGCGCCGAGATAGCTCACCATCGACATCTTGTAGGTCGCCACGAAAGCCAGGGCGGCCAGCACCCCGAGCGTGACGATCCACCCCACCGTGGTCAGCCCGAACAGGGTCCCGCCGGTCATCAGCGCGGACGCCGCCAGGATCAGGCACAGCAGAGCGCCGCCGTGGATCAGCCCGCACAGCAGGCAGTAGGCCACCATGGTGGAGCGGTAGCGCACCCCCTGGGCGGTGAGCAGCTGTTCGTAGTTACGCCAGGTCCGGAAGATGCCTGCCTCAATCATCGTCACGCCTCCTGGGCAACGTAGGAGCCACGCCAGATAGCGGCGTAGCAGGGGTGGTGGAGCACGTCCTCGTGTGCTCCGCAAGCGACCACGCGGCCGCGATCCAGCACCACGATCTGGTCGGCGCCGACGATCGAGCCGGGACGATGGGCGATCACCAGGACCGTGCGTCCCTGCGCCAGCCGGGTCAGCGCCGCCTGCACCTCGCCCTCACACTCGGGGTCCATCATCGCGGTGGCCTCGTCGAGCACCAGGATCGGGGTGTCGGCCAGCAGCGCACGGGCGATCGCGATGCGCTGCTCCTGCCCGCCCGAGAGCCGGGTCTGGCCCCCGACCAGCGTGTCATAGCCATCGGGCAGCGCCACGATGTCGTCGTGGATATTCGCCATCCTGGCGGCCCGCTCGATCTCCTCGATGCTCGCCTCCGGCCTGGCCAGGGCGATGTTGTAGCGGATGCTCGCCCGCACCAGCATCGCCTCCTGCAACACGAAGGACACCATGGTGTAGAGCTGGAAGTCGGGGATCTCCCGGATGTCGGTGCCGCCGATCAGGACCCGGCCGGAATCGGCGTCGTAGAACCGGGCCACCAGCTTCGCCAGCGACGATTTGCCCGACCCCGACGCCCCGACCAGCGCCGTGACGGTGCCCGGTGCCAGGCGGAGGCTGACCCCATCCACCGCGACGGTCTCGCCATAGCGCAGCGTCACATCCTCCAGGACGACATCGCTGCCGGTGAGTTCCACCGGCTCGCTGATCGGGGCCAGGGAGGGAGCCCCCAGCGTGTCGATGATCCGCAGGGCCGCGCCGCCAGCCAGCTGATAAGACCAGACGGCGTTGCCGAGAATCTGGATCGCTCCCGGCAGGGTGAGCGCGATCAGGCTCGTCACGATCAGGTCCACCGGGCTGACCGCACCGGCGGACACGAGGAAATAACCGCCCAGCAGGTTGAGGAACAGCACCACCGGGGCGCTGATGATCGACATGCTGATCGCCGACCCGCGGAACATCGGCTTGCTCCAGGCGTCGTACATGTCGGCAGCGCTGGTCGCCTGCGCGGCGTAGCGGGCGTGGGCCTGGCCCGCGATACCGAAGGCTTTGACGACGTTGATCCCGAAGACGAACTCGACCATCGCCGCCGACAGGCCCGACAGTTCGGTATCGAGTTCGGCGGTCTTCTCCCCGAGGCTCGACAGCATGAGGGCGTAGACGACCAGGTAGATCGGGACCAGCCCGATCGCCAGCAGCCCCAGCCGCCAGTCGATCACGAAGGCGTAGACCCCGAGCGACAGCGGTGCGACCACCGCGACCGTCGCGTCCACGGGCTTGTGGGCGACGAGCAGGTGCAGCGTGGTGACATCGTCCTGGATGGTCTTGCGGATCCGGCCCGAAGTCAGCTCGGAGAAGTACGACAGCGGCGCCTGACCGATGGTGGTGACAATGCGGTGGCGGATGACGGCCGAGAGTTTCACGTCGGCAAGGTGTGTGATGACGAGGGCCAGGGCATAGATCAGAATCCTGCCGACGAAGGCCGACAGCAGCACCACGATCGCCTGGTTGATCGTCGCGGGATCGGGTTTCTGCCCGGCCCGCCAGGAGTCCAGCAGCGCATTGCCCATCATCACCAGCGCCAGGTAGGGCACGATCGCCAGCGCAGCCGACACCCCACCCAGGACCCGCCCGATGAGGAGCTGCCAGCGGACAGGCCGGATGAGATCAGCCAGGGCCAGCTTCCCGGCGGCCTGTTTGGCTTTCGCCGCGCTCTGTTCCTTCTCGTTTGCGCGTTCACGCATCACAGGTTCCCTCCCGCCGCACAGCGGCCATATCGATCCGGTTCCCCACTCCGGTTTCATAAGGGGATATGGTGATAAGCAGGTCGGCGCACTCGGCGAGAAACTCCGGGTCGTGGCTGATGACGATGACCACGTGCCCGGCCGCGGCCAGGCTCCGGATGCGGGCCGAGACGGCCTGAAGGTGGCGATAGTCGACGCCGGAGGTCGGCTCGTCGAAGACGTAGACCCGCGCCCCGGACGCCAGCGCCGCGGCCACGACCAGGCGCTGCTTCTGCCCTCCAGACAGGCTCATCGGGTGCCGGTCGGCGAGGTCCAGCAGGCCCAGCTCCTCCAGCAGCGCCGGGACCTCCACCCTCGCCCCCGGGGGCAGGCCCAGCGTGACCTCGGCGGCGACACTCTCGCCGAACAGCTGCCGGTGCACGTCCTGCATCACCAGCGCGGACACGGTCTGACGCTGCTTCTGGGAGGTCGCGTGGCCGTCCAGCAGGATCTCGCCCGCGCCCTGGGCGGCCAGGCCCGTGAGCACCCGCGCGAGGGTGGTCTTGCCCGCCCCGTTCGGCCCGCAGAGTGCGCTGACGCTCCCGGCGGGGAAGGTGAGCGATGCGATGTCCAGGACGGGCCGGCCGGCCTGGTAGGAGAACTTCAGCCCGCGCACGGCCAGGCCGCCGACGGGATCGGGCAGCGCCACGTCGGCCCGGGCGAGCCTCGGCGGGGCCAGGGTCCGCAGCCCCGCGGCGCGCCGGTCGGCGTCGGTCATCGCGAAGAACTCGGCCGCGGGGGCAACGGACACCAGGCGTCCGTGGTCGAGGTGCACCACGGTGTCGACTAGGCCGTTGAGGAAGTGCAGCCGGTGCTCGGCGATCACCAGGGTCAGCCCCGAGGCCTTCAGGTCGAAGAGCAGGCGACGCAGGCCGTCGATGGCGTCGGGGGAGAGGTTCGAGGTCGGCTCGTCCAGCAAGAGGATGCCCGCGTCGGTAGCTAGGACGCAGGCGCAGGCGATGAGCTGGAGTTCGCCTCCTGATAGTTCCGCCAGCGCCCGGTGCAGGAGGTGGGAGATCCCGGCCTTCCGCGCCGCGGCGACGACCCTGGCCTCAATTTCAGGTGCGGGAGTGCCAGCGTTCTCAAGGGCGAAGGCGAGCTCTTCCAGCGTGGTCGCGGTGAAGAACTGGGTGCGGGGGTTCTGGAATACCGTGCCGGTGACCTGGCCGAGCTCATGCAGCGGCGTCTCGCGGGTGTTGCGGCCAGCGACGATCACCTCGCCGCTCAGCTCACCACCGGTGAGGTGTGGGACGAGCCCGTTCAGCAGCCGCAGGGCGGTGCTCTTGCCTGAGCCGCTGGCGCCGGTGATCAGCGTGGCGCTGCCCGGCGGCAGGTTCAAGGACAGGTCGTGAAGCGCCGTGACGGGAGGCTGGTTCATGGCCTGCGGCGCCTGATAGGCGAAACCGGCGCTGCGGGTCTCGACCGTGCTCATCGGGCCACCGCGAACCGTAGGGCGATGAGCGCCGCCGCGGCCAGCCAGATCAGGGCGTCGCCGGGGCCGAAACCGATCCCCGCGATGGAGGTCGGGCGCCGGGGGCTGCCCAGCCCGCGCACCAGCGCGGACGCGGACAGGTCGTCGGCGATCCGGGAACACGAGGTCAGCAGCGGCACCAGCACGTATTCGAGGGTGCGCAGGGGCTGGGAGATCATCCGGGCACCCGGGTGAAGCCCGCGCAGGGACATCGCGTCCACGACCGCCTTGTACTCGGCCCGCACCACGGGCAGGAACCGGAACATCACCGCCAGCGGGATCGTCAGCCACCGGGGCGTCCTGATCTGGGACAGGGCGGCGATCAGCTCACCGGGGCGGACCACCGTCAGGACGCAGATGCCCAGCACGATCGATGTCGAGAACCGCGCCAGCCAGAACCCGGTGAACGCCCCAGCGGCTAGCCATCCGTTGGAGCCGAGCATGGGTAGCACCAGGTAGGTGCCGGAGGTCAGTGCGAACCAGGCGAGGGACGACCACCACAGCCGGGGCCGCCGCAGCGTCGCCACCAGGGCGAGGACGATCACCTGGGCGGCGACGGTCACCGGGAAGGGACCCCCGCCGACGACCAGGATGTTGACGACAGCAACCAGCAATATCCAGGAGCGGGGGTCTGCCCGCAACCCCCGTCGGGTGAGGACGCAGTCTGGCGCGACGGCGGTCGCTGTCATGCGGTGAGTCCGGCGCGCGAGAAATGCCGCCGCACCACAGACTGCCCGAACAGGCCGCCGACCAGGGCAATTACGAAGGAGATGCACTGCCACACGATGACGAAGGTGGGAGTCAGCATCTGGCGGAAGCTCTCGGCGTAGGACTCACCCATCTGGATGGCGATATCGGTGAAGTAAGCCTCGGAGTTGAAGAACAGCGGCAGCACCGGCGCGATGTACCAGCAGGTGAACACGGCATAGGAGAGCGCCTGCAATAGTGGCCGCCGCCACGAGCCAAGGTAGGAGATGCCGTCGGCGGCTAGGCCGAGGAGCGCCGCGAGCACGATGGAATACCAGCTGTGTCCGGTGACCGTCATCAGCAGGCCCATGATGAGCCCGAGCAGGGTCATCGCCCCGATCTTGGGCACCCGGTACTGGAACAGCGCGATCGTGACCCCGTTGGCGATGAGCGCTAGTGCGGCCCCTACGGGCATGGCAGCCGGGCCGAACAGCCCGAGCATCCCGAAAAGGAAAGTGAGGGCGAAGTAAATGGCGGAGAAGACTCCGGTATTGATGAGGTCGCGCGCGGTCAAAGTTTTCATTGCCTCCGCCTTCTCTAAGTTGGTAAAGCTTACCTTAGTTCACCTGGGTGGGAGGTTGCACTAGGGGACGGTGTGTGAGAACCGCGCCGGTGGCTCTGGTGGGACGAAAAGAGTTCGGCCCGCCCCCAGGCATGGGCGGGCCGAACGGGTGTCTCGGCAGGGGGTGGTTGCCGAGGAGAGTGGCGGGGCGTGCTGGGCTGTTCAGCCCGCCACGCCGTGGATTCCGCGGGGTGTCTGCGTGAGATCCCCGCTGCGGGTGAGGCTCCACGAGGTCAGGTCGACGACGTGCACCTTCTTGGCGGCCGGTTCGGTGATGTAGGCGGTCTTGCCGAGGACGCGCATGGCCGGGACCGGGTCTTGCCAGTTGGCCGACAGGTCCCATTCTCCGGTCACCTTGACCTCCTTGGTGATGGTCCCGGCGACGGGGTCGATGACGCGCAGGGTGCCGTCGGTACCGAGAACGAGGGCCTCGCCCGCCGGGCCGCGTCCGAGGGTGCCGTAGGAGTAGCTGGCGGGAAGCTCCACCAGTTTCATGGTCGCGGCGGCGGTGTCGACTAGCGCGACCCGCTTAGAGCGCTCCGGCTTGGCGTCCTTGTCGACCTTGTAGTCGCCCAGCACGATGGGGGACTTCTCGGTCGCGGACACCTTCGCGATCCGGCCATAGGCGTCCGGCGAGGTCGCCTTGCTGAAGGACGACTTGCCGTCGAAGATCAGCAGCCCGTTGGTGCATCCCAGCACGACCCGGTGGTCCGCGGCGACGCCCTCACCGTGGACGCCGGGGCAGTCCTCGGACTTGGCGATTTCCTTACCCGAGGCGTCGAAAACCCGCGCCCCGGGGCGCTCCTTGTCCTTGCCGATGGTCTCGATGCGGGTGCCGTCCTCAAGCACCAGGGCGACGCCGTGGTGGGGGTGCTCGGTTTTGTAGTCGGTGGTCTTGGGTGCGCCCTTGTCGCTCAGCAGGCGGGGGTCGTAGACCTTGTAATCGCCGGTGCCGTCGAAGAAGAGCGTGGTGGTGTTGCCGTGAGCGACGGCGTGCCCGGCTTTCTTGCCGGGGAAGGTGACATCGGTGAGCAGCGGCGTCGTGACGTGGGCGTGGCCGTGATCGCCGTGAGAGACGGTCCATGCCCCCATGTCCAGCAGGCGGAAGCCTTCCTCGTTGCTGACCAGCAGGTGACGGCCGTCACCTGCCTCGCTCAGCCCCTGATAGCCCTCGGCCTTATACTCGGCCAGCTGCTCGAAACTCGTCGCGTCGACAATGAGGATGCCGCCGTCGTAGGTGATCGCCAGCCGTGGCTGCGGATTCTCCACCTCCTGGGTCGGGCGGGGGCTCGGCGCGGCCGGGGCCGATGATGCGGCCGTGGTGGCGCTCGGCGTGCTAGCCGGGGTCGATGTGGTGCCGCAGGCGGCCAGTGATAGGCCCAAGCCAAGGGCGAGTGCGGGTGTCAGGCGGCGCGGGATATTCATAGTGATAACCATTATCAAGTTTTGAGGGGGTCGCGCAACCTGAGCTTCTGGGGAGGCCGGACTCAGGCCCCGGTGAGCCGGACGCCGCTAGTACGCCCGGCCCAGGCTCAGCCGAACCCGCGAGGATTCACTTCAGCGCGCCAGCGGTCAGGCCCCGCTCGAAGAACCGTTGCAGGCTCAGGTAGGCGGCCGTGATCGGCAAGCACATCAGCACCAGAGCCGCGAAAATCTTTGGCACGTCCGATCCGTAGGTGGAGGTGAAATACGTGGGCACCTGTGTGATGGCCTGTTTCGCCGGGTCTTGCAGGAATAGCAGCGGAAGTAGGAACTCATTCCAGGAGTTCAGGAAACTCCACACGACGGTGACCGAGATAATCGGGCCGCACAACGGCAGAAGCACCCGCCACAGGATGCCGAAAGAGGACGCGCCATCGACCCGGGCGGCCTCCAGCAACTCGTCGGGGACGCCCATGATGTAGTTGCGGCCGAGCAGAATCGTCATAGGCAGGATCACTGCGGATAGCGGCAGGATCACCGACAGATAGGTATTGAACAGCTGAAACCTCACGACGAACTGGAAAAGAGGGATGATCAGGGCAACCGCGGGCAGCATCAAACCGACCAGGATGCTCATGAAAATCGCTTCTCGGGCGGGCAGCCGCAGCTTTGCCAGGGCGTAGCTGGCAAGCATCGTGCACACCGTGACGAGGGCGATGACGCCAGAAGAAATGATCACGCTGTTTACCAGGAACCTCAGGAATGGCGTCCTGGACATGACCGCCGAATAGTTTGCGACCGCGCCCTGGCCGTCGAAACTGATGAGCAGAATCCACACCAGCGGCAGGGCGAACGGGGCCACCAGCACCGTGGCGAGAACCTGGGTGATTACCCGGTTACGGCGAGTGTCCTTGACCAGCATGTCAGGTGTCCTTTCCGAGCCGGTACAGCTTCGCCTGAGCCCACGTCAGCAGGAGGGCGAGAAGGAGGAGCACCACCGACAGGGTCGCCCCATAACCGACGTGGAACTGCACGATGCCCTGCTTGTGGATGTAGGTGGTGAGAAACTCGGTGCTGCGTCCCGGTCCGCCTCCGGTGAGCAGAAAAACCAAGTCGAAGGTTTTCAGCGATCCGATGACGCCCGCCAGGATCAGGGTGAGGTGGGTCCCTTTGAGCTGTGGAATCACCACGTGCCAGACCGTGCCGAGGGTGCTGGCCCCGTCCAATTGCGCCGCCTCCAGGCTGTGGGTATCGACCTGGGACAGGGCCGATTGATAGAGCAGGAAACTAAACCCCGTCCACTGAAAGATATTCACCCCGACCAGCGCATAGAGAGCGATCCGGGGATCGGCGAGCCAGGCGGGTTGCAGCCAGGTGACCCCGATGCCCTCCAGTAGCTGGTTCACCTGGCCGTCCGGCCGCAGGAACTGCCGGAATGCGGTCGCGACCGCGGCGGGGGCCAGCACGACGGGGACGAATACCAGCGCCTTATAGACCCCACGCCCCCACATCGGGTTCGACAGCACCAGGGCCAGCAGGAGGCCGAGTGCCAATTGAATCGTCACCGTCAGGACGCCGAAGATCGCCACATTGCGAAGGGCTCCCCCGAACACCGGATCGGCGAATAGCGCCCGATAGTTCGCCAGACCAACCTGTTTCGCCTCCGAGACCCCGTCCCAGGTCAAGGTCGATAACCACACGTTGTAGCCGACCGCGAAATAGCTGATTCCCCCAATGAGAATCAGCGCAGGGGTGACATAGGACAACGCCGTGAGCCAATTCCGGATGCCTGCCCGCGTCCTTACTCCTGCCATGTATCCTCCCTCCCGTGTGGGCGGCGCGGTTTCCAGGCCACGCCACCCACACGACGAGCCACGATCAGCGGCTCGATTCGATGGCCCGCTGCACCGCGGCGGCGGCGTCCGCGGCGGACTGCTGCGAGGACGCCACCGACGACAGCGCGTCACCCAGCGCGGTCCGGACATCGGCATGGTCGATCTCGCGCTGGCCGATGAGCTTCTGCAGCGCCGGTTCCTGTTCCTTCAGCGCCGTCACCTGCTCGGGGCTGGCGACATCGGACAGGTCGAGCGGCACCGAGGCGAGCGCGGGCTGCTGGACACTCTTGGCCATCAGCTTCTGCCCGTCCTCGCTCGCGGTGAGCCAGGTGACGAAGGTCCGCGCCGCTTCCTTCTGCGAGCTCCGCGCGGAGACCGCGAAGCCGACATCCGGCCCGCCGAACAGGTGGCCGGTGGTGGCACCATCGGCCACCGCCGGGAAGAAGTGAGGCTGGAAGAACGTTTTCACGTTGAAGTCAGCGCCATAGGTCTCCTGGTACTGCTTCAGGCGTTCGGTGGTGGTGTCGCTGTTTTGCCAGGTGCCGAAGGCGATGAGCGCTGCCTGCCCCTTCTTGAAGGCATCATTGGCGTCCGGATAGGCCGTCATCGCCAGAGCGCCCTCGGGGAAGATCCCCCTGTCGAAGAACTGCTTCCAGATCTCGAAGGCCTGGACGAACGCCGGGTCGGTGAACGATGCCTCTCCTTTCATCGCCTGATAGAACTTCCCGGGGGCGAGCTGGTTAGCGATCGCCTGGTACACGTCGATGTTCTGCCAGGAATCCTTGGCCCCCTGCACCATGCAGTGTTTGCCCGCGGCCTTCACCTTCGCGCAGAAGGGCTCCATCTCGGCCAGGGTCTTCGGCACGCTCAGCCCGAGTTCCTTGAGGAGAGTCTGGTTCGACCAGACCAGGCCGCCGCCGGTCACCATCCACGGCAGCGCGACCTGCTTGCCGTCCACGGCCAGCTGATCGGCGGCGAGGAGCTTGCTCTTCCATTCGGCTCCGAGTTTCTCGGCGGCCACCGGTCCCAGGTCGTCGGCCAGCGGCGCGAACTGCTTGGTCAGGGCACCCACCTGAAGGCCGAAGACGTCTGGTCCCGAGCCGGACTGGAGCGCGAGCTGGGTGGTGTTGGCATAGTCGGAGTACTGGACGAAGCGGTGCCGCACCTTGATCTTCGGGTGAGCCGCCTCGAACGCCGCCAGGTACGGTTTGGCCGAGACCTCATCCGGGTTCCAGGACCAGAACGCGATCGTGGCCGTGCCGTCTGCTGGCGGGGTCTCGGCGGTCCCGCCGCCGCACGAGGCGAGAAGCAGGGACGCGCCAGCCGCCGCGGCGAGCAGCCGGAGGGTTGTCTTCGATGACATCAGTTGTCCTTTCGGATCGGGGCATGCCCAGAAACTGGGTCACACCGAAGGATTGGGAAACTGCGTGCGATCAAGATCGTGTTGGTAGGCGTGCAGTGGATCGGCCCCGGTGAAAGCGATGTGGAGTTCGGCGGGAGCGGCCCGCCCGTCGTGGTAAAGCTTCACCAGCACCTCGTTCACCCCGGCGTGCAGCCGCACCTCGCAGCCGATGCCGTCCGCGGCGTGCTGATTGGGCCGGATCCGGCGAAACTCGTCGTTGCGCGAGCACTCGGTGCCGTTGACCCAGCACCTCAGCGGGCAGTTCGGGTCGAGCACCATCCAGACCGTTCGCTCCTCCGGTGAGGTCACGAAGGTCTGCCAGTAGAGCACGCCGGGACGCTCGAAGCTCTCCGCCACCGGCTGGGCGTGCCCGTGGGCGTAGCGCGTCACCCAGCGTCCGGGCCTGGCCAGGCCCACGCCGTCTTCGGGTGGGAAGTGGGTGTCCAGAGCGATGCCCGGATCGTTGGGCGCGTCGAATACTTCGCTGGCCCGGGCGGGATAGGCGCCGAGGAAAACGATGGGCCAGCTCACCGGGTGGGGGCGCGCGTCCAGGCGGCACTCCAGATGCCCGAGTGCGGTAACCGGGACGTGGCTGGGGGTGAGCAAATCCCAGTGCAGCGTCACGCTCTCTCCGGGCTCCAGGCTCAAAGCCTGATGCGGCGGATGCACACTCCATCCCCCTTCGAGGCGGACCAGGGCCTCCCCGGCCAGGGGTACTGAGCGGGGGTTGGTCAGCGTGGTGGTGAGGCCTCGCCTGCTTCCCGGTTCCGCGACGGGGCCGTCTCTATAGTCGATGGCCACCCGAAGGTCGGCGGAATCGAAACCGACCACGGTGGGGCTGGCCTCATGCAGGGCGCGGATGCCGTCGTCGGCGTAGAGGTCGGACAGGCCGACCCTGCCGCTGTGCCCGGTCAGCACCCCATGCCTGATGAGAACCCGGCTTGCCATGTTCCAGATCCGCGCGACCAGGCTATCGAGGTCGTCGGGGATCGGGTTGGGGCCCGCGTGGAGATTCTTCACCCCGCCCCAATCCTCGTTGGTGGCGATGCCGCTGCCCAAAGGTTCGACCCATGCCGCGGGCAGCCCGCTCTTGCCCAGGATCACCCCGAGATAACTGCCGATGGCCGCACCGGAGGAATCGGTGTCGTATCCGCAGTTCACGGTGATGCACAGGGACTCTCCGAAATCCTTGCCATATAGCAGGCCGATCACCTGGAATCCGGTATTGATCGGTGCGTACTGGGCGTTGTAGTGCGGGGTCGCCTCCAGCACCGCCTGGCGGGCCTGCTGCCAGCTCTTGCCCGTCTCGTGGGCCCGGATCGCGGCCATGACCGCGTCCCGCACTCGGCAGTCCCGGGGAACATAGGACAAGGCGATGTCAATGAGCAGGCGGACATCCTGGACGACGAAGGCGGCCGATTCCAGCGCCGCGTTGAACAGCTCTCCGTAGACCCCTTCGCCTCCGGCGTGGTCGCAGATAGCGTCCTGGTAGGCGTAGCGGGCGGCGAGGCGCGGGGCCCCGGGCGCGACGCAGGCCCAGATCTCCGACCGGATGGGCGATCCCATGCAGTCGATGAACCAGTTGTTGTGATGGCCGCTGACCGGGGGTTCCAGTCCCCAGCGGAGGTTTTGTTTGGAGAGCCCGTACTCGTCGAAGTTGTAGCCGACGTGGTCCAGCCAGTAGCGGGAAAGGTCGCGGGCGCCGAGGTCGGGGCCGACCTCCTCCAGGGCCTTCAGCCAGATCAGCTGCATTTCGAGGTCGTCGTTGGGAAGGCCTCCTTCCCGAAGCTCTGGATACCACCAGACATCGAAGACCTCCTCCTGGCCCCAGCCCCGCTCCAGCGGGGTGCCCAGGGTCCCTCCGGCGTTCTTGCCCTGCCAGCAGCCATAGACCCGGTCGTGGTAGTCGGCGCTGTCCAGATCGATGAAGAAGTCCGTCGGCGGCATCGGATCGGGTGTCACAGGTCCTCCTCGGTGAGTCGTGAAAAGCGGAAATGGTCAGGCGGGCGGCATGGTCGATTCGCGCACCACCAGGCGTCCGGGCAGGACGACCTCTCGGGGTGGGGCGAGGGGGTCGCCCTTCAGCCGGGACAGCAGCAGGTCGATCGCCTGCTGACCCATCGCGCTCATCGGCTGGGCGATCGTGGTCAGTGGGGGCACGGAATGCTGGGCCAGGTCGACGTCGTCGTAGCCCACGACGGAAAGCTCCCGGGGCACCGCCAGGCCGCGGGAGTAGGCCTCCTGAAGCACGCCGAGCGCCGCGGCGTCATTCGCGGCGAATACCGCGGTCGGGGGATCGGGCAGGGACAGCATCGCGTCCAAGGCGACGCGCCCGGCCTGGCGATCCAGCTTCCCGGCGAAGATCAGGCGGTCGTCACGGTCGATGCCCGCATCGGCCAGGGACTGGGTGTATCCGCGGTAGCGCCCACTGGCCATGGAACTGGCCCCGATATAGGCGATCCGGCGGTGGCCCAGGCCAAGGAGGTGGCTGAGGGCCGAGCGGGCGCCCTGCACGGTGTCAGAGGTGACGAGATCGATCGCGGCCGGTTCGGTGCGCAGACCGATACCGACGACCGGGATGAGGCTGGCCGCCGCGAGGACGGCCTGGTTGACCTCCGGGCTCTCCGGCGGGGTGACGATGAGCCCGTCGACGCCGTGGGCGCGCATGAGTTCGATGGCCTCGACGCTGAGCCTCGGGTCAGACAGGGACTCGGCCAGGACCAGGCCGTAGCCATTGGCCCGGGCGGCCTGCCCCAAGGCGGAGGCGATCTCGGCGGTGAAGGGGTTGCGTAGATCGGAGGCGACGAAACCCAGCAGCCCGGTGGCCTTGGTCGTGAGGCTCGCCGCGGCACGGTTGGGAACATAACCCAGCTCGGCGATCGCTGCGGCGATCCGCGCGCGGCTGGCCTCGCCGACGTAGCCGTTGCCGGTCAGGTACCGCGACACCGTGCCGACCGAGACCCCGGCACGGGCCGCGACATCGTAGACGGTTGCCATCCCACCCCCATGTGTAACCGCTTCCATATAGAACCGGTTACACATTAGTCGTGCGGACAGCTGAAATCAAGGGTTTATAGAGCCGCTAACCGCCGATGGCTGCGAGGTTTTCGGTGATCTGCTCGGGGGACAGGGCGCCTTTGCGGACCGCCTTGATGGTTCCCTGAGGGTCGATGAAAACATGAGTCGGGACAGAAGTGACCTGATATTTGCGTGCGATCTCTCCGTTGGGGTCGGGCAGGCTTGGGAAGCCTATCTTGAGGCGCTCGGCGTAGTCGGCCACCGTGGCCTTGTTCTCCCGGAGGTAGATGCCGAAGACCCGGGCCGGGCCGGTCCTGGCCGCCTGGTCCACATCGGCCAGCTCGGTGCGGCAGGTGGTGCACCAGGTGGCCTGGAAGACCAGCCAGACCCCCTTGCCGCGAGCCTCGGACAGGATGACCGGCTGGTCGGCGACATCCAGAGCCTTGAACTCGGGCGCGGCGGCGCCGACGGCCATGGTCCCGGGAGGATCGCTGGCCTCGGGCCTCCCGGCGCCGTCCGGGCGTCCCTTCGCCAGGAACACCCCGGCCAGGACGAGCGCGGTGACGACGAGGACGCCGAGCGTCCCGGTGATGGTGGCACGCAGCCCAGGCCTGGTCTCAGGCATAGGAGTGCAGCCCGCCGAAGAAGTGATTGCCGAAATAGGCGAACAGCACCGCGATGAAACCGACGATCAGCAGCCAGGCCGCCCTGGTCCCACGCCAGTCGCGAACGACCCGCGCATGCAGGAAAGCCCCATACAGTAGCCAGGTCACGAAGGCCGCGGTCTCCTTCGGGTCCCAGCCCCAGTAGCGTCCCCAGGCCGTGCTCGCCCACACCGAGCCCAGCACGATCATGATGGTGAGCAGCGGGAAGGTCACCACCGCGGCCCGGTATCCCAGGTCGTCGAGGGTCTCGGGGCTGGGCAGCTTCAGCCTCTTCACGAACGGACGCACCAGGAAGAGCACCGCGGCGCCAAAGGACACGCACGCCGCCCCATAGGCCAGGATCGCGAACCCGACATGCAGGGTCAGCAGCAGGTTGTTCTGCAACGCCGGGATCAGGGGTTTCACTCCGGTGTCGAGGCTCATGCCGTAGACCAGTAGCGCCCCGGCCACCGGCAGGACCGCCAGCGACAGCATCTGGACGCGGTAGCGGACCTCGAAGACCAGGTTGGCTAGGAGGATTCCCCAGGTGAACGACACCGCGAATTCGTGCTGATTCGCGAACGGTCCGTGGCCGGTCACACTCATCCTGATCCCGAGGTAGGCCGTCAGCAGAACGAGCGCGACGACCTCGAAGGCCGCCGCGTACCAGGCCAGCCCCTGTTTGCGGGCAGGGGGAGTGTGGTGAGCAGCCTCCCTGCCCGCCTCGCCTGGACTGCCGACGCTGACCTTCGCCCGGCGGGAGACCTCCGCTGGCGTGGCCCGGTTCGTCGAGGTCACCACGGCGATGTGGCACAGCAGCGAGACCACTACGAGGACGGTCGCGGCCGTAACCAGATATTCGGCGAACTCAAGCATGGACGGTCTCCTCAATGGTCGGGGATGAGGATGATTGGGATGACGGGGCGGTCTCGTCGATGCGGGCCACCAGGGTCCGGAAATGCCGGTCGAAGGTGGTGTCGAGCTTTTCGGCCGAGGCCAGCCGGAGCAGGGTGGAGTTCCCCTCCTCCTCTACCCGGACCCAGAGCCGCCGGTGGCGCAGGGCGAAAGTCATGATGCTGCCGAGGACTAACAGGGTGGAGCCCACCCACATCCACATCGCTCCCGGATCGCGGCGGGCGATGATCCCGGTGTAGCGCTGCTCCCGGATGAAGGTGGCGGTGAGGCCCTGGGCGCTCGCGCTTCCGCCCGGATCCACCGGAGCCACGCTCAGCTTCGCCCCGTTGGTGGCGTCGTAGAACTCCAGCACGGCGCTGCCCGGCTTGATGCTGGAGCCGACGGTGCCCGAGGCCGGGGTGACCACCACGATTTCGGTCGAGGTGCCATCGGGGGTCACCTTGCCGATGGCGTGGCGGTTGTCCTGGCTCTGCCAGCGCAGCGGCACGGCTCCCTTGAACCGGACGCGGCCAGCGGCGTCCTTGACCTCAAGGGAGGCCGCCACTCCGAAGGAGGCCTGATGGAAGGCGATCCCGTCGACGACGAGGGGCGAGTTGACCCGCACATCGGCCTCACCGGCCTGGGCGCCGTCCTTGCTCACCACGAGGTGGCTCACATAGTCGAGGGGGCGGCCCTCGGGATCGTAGGTATCGCGGAAGGAGGAGGCCAGCACCTGGAGGCCGGTGCCGCCGCCCACCTCGACGCTCTCACCGACCGGGATGTCGAGTGCCCGCTCCAGGCCGGTGAAGGCCGAGATCGCGAAGGCCGCCAGGATGATGACGAAACTGGCGTGCGCGAGCACCGTGCCGAAGGGTCCGTAGCGGAAACGGTCGGCGTACAGCCCCGTGCCGGGGTCGCGTTCGTCTGGCAGGATGCGATACCCGCGGCCGGTGAGGGTATCCCGCGCATGATCGAGGGCCTCCGGCGCGCTCATCGGCAGCACCATCTCGGCGCGGTACTGGGCGTGGTCGAAGAACTTGTCCGATACGTGGGTGCGGGGATGCTGGGCACGCCGGATCAGCTGGGGCAGCCGGTGCGTCGTGCAGGCGATGATCGAGGCCGCGAGCAGCACCGTGACGCCGAGGAACAGCGGAGAGGTCCACAAGGAGAAAAAACCGAGGAAATCGAGGACCCCCGTCCAGCCGCCATAGCGGGGACGCACGCTCTCGACCCACTCGGCGCGTAGCGCGGGGTCGTGGGCCGTGCCGGATGGCATCTGCACGATCAGGGTGCCGAACAGCGCCAGCACGGCCATAGCCAGGATCACCAGCACGCCCAGCAGCTTGGAATGCAGCAGCCGGTACACCCAGGAGAAGAGTTCAGCCACGGTTCACCTCGCCTTCTGGCTTGGCGTCGCGGACGCCGAACGTTTCGCCAGCGCGTCGGCGTGGGTGCGGGCGGTGTGGGCCAGGTCGGAGTCGGGCGCCACCGTGGCCACCTTTTCCCACGCCAGTCGCGCCGCGGCCTCATCGGGCGGGTCCTTGGATAGGTGCACGAAGCCGAGGTTGAACCAGGCCTGCGGGTTATTCGGGTCTAGGGCGGTGACCTTCGTCCAGAGCTGTTCGGCCCGGGAGGTCTCGCCGTTGTTGAAGACCAGCACCCCGAGTTCCAGGTTGGCGTCGAGGTTGTCGGGATCGGTTTTCAGCGTGGTCTCCAGCTCGGCGATCCGTGCGGAGGTGTCGGGGCGGGACGCGACGCTCGGGTGGGAAGCCGGTGGCTGGGCGGGCAGCCCGGCCTGGTATATCGCGAAGACCATGGCCGCGACGCCGATCACCCCGACGAGGGGCCACAGGGAGCGTGGCCGTTGCTGGGCCCGGGGAACAGTGGCAGTGCGGTCCTTGGGGGTGAAGACCCGGGGGGCGGGCCGAAGGTCGTCGTCTTCTTCATCGATCTCGGCCAGCGCGAGGTCGGCCGGGTCGGCGTCGGTGGGAAGATCCTCCTTGGGCGAACCGTCCCCGGCTAGGGGAGTCTCGGTGGCGGCTTGACGGATCAGGGCTGCCTGTTCCTCCGCCCAGGACCTCAAATGCTCGGGTGCCGAAGCCAGGAAATCGAGGATCTCTTGTTCTCGCGTGGGGATGGTGGGGTCCCCAGCTGTGCTGGGAACCCCACGCGTCGCGCCGTCAGTTACCACGCTCGGTTGCCGCCTTCTCGTTAGCCGCCGAGATCTCCGAGGGGCCCAGCGTCGAGACGTCGACACCCTTGAGGACCAGCTGTCCCTTGCGGGACGCGTCGAGGGAATCGGCCAGGATGCGCTGGATATAGGCGGGTGCGTGGAAGCCGTAGGAGTTCTCCGAATAGACGTAGTCGAGATAGAAACTCGCCTTGTTCTGGAACTCGCGCGCCTGCTCGATCGCCTCGGAGGAGGTGCCGTCGGTCTGCGCCTTCTCCAGCGCCCGGATCAGGGTGACCAGGGAGTCGAAAGCCACGTCGCGGGTCGCGATGAACTGGTCTTGGATCTTGACGACCCGGTCGCTCATCTCTTTCTCGGTCGCCTGGTGGCAGGTCAGGCACGACTCATTGACCGACAGCAGCGGGGACTGGATGTGGTGGTTGGTGACCTTGCGGGAGCCGTCCCGGGTGTAGGGAAGGTGGCAGTCGGCGCAACTGACCCCATTCGCCGCGTGCACGGAGTTGGACCAGAAGATGTCGAACTCGGGATGCTGGGCCTTGAGGACCTTGGCCCCGGTCGTCTTATGGGTGAAGTCGATATGTCCGTTCTCCTTATAGGTCTTCCAGATCTGGTTGATGTCGAGGCCATTCGACCAGGGGAAGATCAGTTCCTTGGTCTCGGACTGGAAGTAGTACTCCACGTGGCACTGGGCGCAGACGAAGGTGCGCATCTCCTGATGGGTCGCGTCCCGGTTCACGTCGTAGTTCTCGACACCCTCGTGTTTCTTGAGTGCCGCGATACCCTTCTGGAAGGCCGGCCGGGTGATCCGCAGCTGCATAGTCTTGGGGTCGTGGCAGTCGATGCACGCGACGGGGTGCTCGGCCAGTTTCGCCGCCTCCATATAAGGCATCTTGTTCATCTCGGCGAAGCCAGCCTGACGGTCGCCGTTGCCGAGTTTGTCCATGACGGACACGGTCGAGGCATGGCAGTTGAGGCACACACCGGGCTGCTTGAAGTTCTGGACGCGCAGCGTATAGATCTGGTCCTCCAGCATGTAGGCGTGACCCCGGGCATGCCGATAGTCGACCGCGAACGGATAACCGTTCCACATGTCCACCAGCCGGGGGTCTTCCTCTAAACGGCTGGACGCGACGAAGGTGCGCGGGTCCTTCTCGGTGGGGGTGCGCTCCACTTTCTTCGACCCGGCGTGCACGGTCGCGGTCATCTCACTGGTCTTGAGATAAGAGTCGTATTGCAGCGGGAAGTTCTGCCCCCAGACGGCAGGATCGATCACGGTCTCGTCCAGTTCCACCACCTTGGTGTAGGGCTGAGTCGACTCGCTCATCCGCCAGATCACATTGGCCAGCAAAGCCGTAATGCCAGCTGTCACGAGCGCCGTTACCGCAATGGCACCGATGAGTAGCCAGACTCTTCGCCGGGGCTTGGGGGAGGCCTGGGTCGTGGTGTCTTTGGTGCTGTCGCTGTCTGCCATCGTCCTCACCTACTCTTGTGTCCCACGTCGGTGTGGCAACGGGTGCAGTTAACCTGTGTATCGCCCGCCGTCATTCGCATATCGCTCGTGAGATCGCCGTGACAGTGGAGACAAGCCTGATTGGTCACCGCCCGGTTAGACTCACGGATCTCTATATTCTCCGGGTACCAGCCGGTCGTGAACTTCAACCCGTGCCAGAACCCGTTTTCGGCTTTCACGTAATACTTGTTGACGATGTTGTCGTGCGGTGCGTGGCAGTCGTTGCAGGTCGCCACCTTGGAGTGGCTGCCCGCCAGTCAGCCGTCGTATTGGCGTTCCATCACATGACAGTTGATGCAACTCGTCGGGTCGTTGCCGAGATAGGAATAACCCCGGGCATAGACGAATGTGAATAAGCCAACTCCGATCAGCGAGCCGGCCACGAACACGGCCGCAGCCATGAGCAGGTTCGGGCCAGTCAACCAGCCCCTCAGACCTGACTTGCCTGCCATCACGCACTCTCCTCGCTGGGTGAATGTCACGTTACTCCTACGAGACGTCGTTTGCAGACGATTCGACGAGAAACTTGGGGAAAGGTGCGCCGCTCCCGTCCGATGCTCTGCCGGGCGTCTCACGTGGTGGACCCGGGGGTTCGGGATTTGGGGATGCGGCGGGTAGCCAGTAATCTTCCTGGCGTGCTGCAGAAGACCAACGCCCAGATGGCGAACTTCTGCATGCCCATGTGCTGCTGCCGAATGTCGGGCTAGCAGCACGTCTCGATCGCCGCACTACGCCGGGCGATCTAGTGGATGTGTGAACCCTCGGGCTGATCGCCTCGGGACGTGCTGCGCCGATATCCGCCAACACCGACCCAGGAGAGAACAATGACCATCACCCGACGCGCAGTCTTCACCGGAGCCTTCGCCGCGGCCGCACTGGCTGGCCTGACGGCCTGTGGCGCCAGCTCTGGTGGAGGTGCCACCGCTGGCGCCCCCGGCAAGCCGCTCACCATCGTCGCCGATAGCGTGCCGCATTCTGAACTGCTCAAGCAGGTCGAGTCGCTCAAGCTGCTCGGCGACGTGAAGATCGAGGTGCGCGAGATCGCTGGCGGGGTCGACCCGAACCAGCTCGTCGCTTCCGGCGATGTGGACGCCAACTTCTTCCAGCACGTGCCCTACCTGAAAGACTGGAACGCCCAGCACTCCGGCGATCTGGTCAGCGCCGCGACCACCCATGTCGAACCCCTCGGCCTGTACTCCAAGAAGGTCAAGAACGTCGCCGATACCCCCGAGTCCGCGGTGATCGCGATCCCCTCCGACGCCACGAACCTGGGACGGGCACTGTTCGTCCTGGAACAGGCAGGCCTCATCAAGCTGAACGTGAAACCGACCGATGCCAATCTCGACATCAGCCAGGTGGGCGAGGCCAACATCACCGAGAACCCGAAGAAGATTAGCTTCATCAAGATCGACCGGCCCCAGCTGGCCGCCAGCCTCGACGACGCCCTGGTCACCCTGAGCATCGTCAACGGCAACTACGCGCTCGAGGCGGGTCTGACCCCGGCGACCGACGCCCTGACGCTGGAGAAGGCCGAGAACAACCCCTATGCCAACATCGTCGCGGTGAAACCGGGCCTCAAGGACGACCCGCGAGTCAAGAAACTGGCCGAGGCGCTGACCAGCACTCAGATCAAGGAATACATCGAGAAGACCTACAAGGGTTCGGTCCTGCCAGCATGATCGTCATCGACCACCTCACGAAGACCTATACCGGGCGCGGTGAGGTCACGGCCGTCGACGACGTGTCGCTGACCATCCCGACCGGTGAGATCTTCGGAATCCTGGGACGCAGCGGGGCGGGGAAGTCCACCCTGCTCCGCTGCCTCAACCTGCTGGAACGCCCCACCTCGGGCACCATCACGATTGATGGCGTCGACCTGGCGGCGCTGCCCGAACACGAGTTGCGGGTGGCCCGGCAAAAGATCGGGACGGTGTTCCAGCACTTCAACCTGCTGCACGCGCGCACCGTGCTCGACAACATCGCGTTTCCGCTGGAGGTGCTCGGCATCGACAAACGGACGCGGGTCGCTCGCGCCCGGGAACTCGCCGAGTTCGTCGGGCTGGGGGACCGGTTGCAGCATTTCCCGAGCCAGCTCTCGGGTGGTCAGAAGCAGCGCGTCGGGATCGCGCGGGCCTTGGTCTCCTCTCCCAGCGTGCTGCTGTGCGACGAGGCGACCAGCGCGCTGGACCCGGCGACGACCGAGCAGATCCTCGACCTCATCGCCGACATCAACGCCAAGACCGGGGTGACCGTCGTCCTCATCACCCACGAGTCCGAGGTCGTGCGCCGGATCTGTAGTTCGGCCGCGCTGATGGCCGACGGGCGGGTGGTCGAGGCCGGTAACCTGCTCGACCTGCTCACCGACCCGGAGTCGCGGCTGGCCGAGATCCTGTTGCCCACCGGTGCGGTGAACCATCACGCCAACGAGCTGATCCTGAGCTTCGCCAAGACCGATGCCCAAGAACCCGTGTTCAGCCATCTCACCCGTGATCTCAACGTGGACGTGACGATCCTCGGCGGCAGCGTCGAGACCATCTCCGGCCACCAGGTGGGGCGCCTGCGCGTCGCCTTCGCCGAACCGATGGCCTATGTGGACGAGGAGGCGGTGCGCCGCTACCTCATCGATCGTGGAGTGACGGTGAGCAGAGCATGAACAAGACAACCTGGCAAGAAGCCATCCCCGAACTGCTGGCCGCCCTCGGCGAGACCGCCTGGATGGTCGGCTGGTCCTTCCTCCTCACCGTCGTCTTCGGGCTGATCTGCGGGATCGGCCTGCGGCTGAGCTCGCCGGACGGGCTGCGTCCCAACCGCTGGTTCTATGGCATCTTCGGGGCGGTCATCAACCTGGCCCGCTCGCTGCCTTTCCTCATCCTGCTGATCGTGCTGATTCCGTTCACCAGGCTGGTGGTCGGCACCTCCTACGGTTCGACCGCCGCGATCGTGCCGCTCGCGGTGGGGGCGATCCCCTTCTACGCGCGCGTGGTCGAGGCAGCGGTCCGGGAGGTGCCCGATGGCAAGATCGAGGCCGCGGTGGTCTTTGGCGCTCGCGTCCGGCAGGTCGTGACCAAAGTCTTGCTGCCTGAGGCGTTGCCGTCCCTGGTGGCCGGTGGGACGCTGACGCTGGTGACGCTCATTGGATATTCCACGATGGCGGGCGCGATCGGCGGCGGTGGGGTCGGTGATTTCGCGATCCGCTACGGCTATCAGCGGTTCAACACACCGGTGCTGCTGATGAGCGTGTTGGTGCTGATCGTCTTGGTGCAGGTCATCCAAAGCGTCGGCGATGCCATCGTCCGCAGCATGAACCACCGCCGCTGAACCGGTTCAGCAGCTGGGTGGCATCTCCTTGCCCGCGCGGCGGGCATGGATCGCGATGATCATGGCATCGTCGGAGGGTTCCCCTCCCCACGGCGGGAGGAACACCAGTTCGTAGCTGCCGTGGGTGACCACACCGGCCTCGAAATCCCCGCCAGGCCCGGTCTTGGTCTGGCGGACGAGACGCTCCCCGTAGACGCCCCGGGCGTCGCCGAAGGTCATGCCCACCCGGACTCCGTCGGCGGTCGGGATGTCGTTGTTGGTGACGGCGACGTCGGTGAGCCGCCCCTCGCCGGAGATGATGAGGACCCCTTTGGAGGTCAGCTTCTCGTCGGCCGCCCACTCGCCACACTCGCCCTCGTTGGGGCGGATGAGTTTGGCTTTGTGGAGTTGCTCCAGCGGCGTGTCGACGTTGAGCTCGCCGATGCCGGTGAAGTCGAGGACCGTGGACCCAGGGCTGGGACGGCGCACCACGGTGGACGCGCTCGGCTGAGCCGTGACCTCGGGAGAGGGGTCTGACGAGCCCCCGGTGCATCCCGCCGCGAGCAGGCCGCAGAGGACGACGAGGACAGCGCGTGGCCAGCGAATAGGCATGGCGACGATTCTGGCAGAGGATGTCCTCTGGCAGCTTCCCCCGCGCCGGGAATCCGTGAATCCGCTAACGAATCGGTATCTGGGGGACAACCCGTCGCGCTACCAGATCTTGACTCTCTCGGCTGGATCGAGCCACAGCGCGTCGGTCTCGCTGACGTCGAAGGCCTGATAGAACGCATCCAGGTTGCGGACGATCTGGTTGCAGCGGAATA
>JAUMYR010000015.1:0-9239 GCA_030528545.1 Propionibacteriaceae bacterium | reverse complement strand
TCGAAGGCCTGATAGAACGCATCCAGGTTGCGGACGATCTGGTTGCAGCGGAATACCTCCGGTGAGTGCGGGTCGGTCGCGAGCGCCTTCTGGACGGATTCCTCGCGCTGCTTGCCCCGCCACACCGCGGCCCATCCCAGGAACAGCCGCTGCGCCGGGCTGTAACCATCGACCGGGTCGCCATTAGGGTCTCCGCCCGAGAGCAGCCAGGCGTCATAGGCGATACCGAGGCCGCCGAGATCACCGATATTTTCGCCGAGGGTCAGTTCGCCGTTCACGGTCCGGCCTTCGGCTCCCTCGGGAGACAAGACGGCGTACTGGTCGACCAGTTTCTTGGTCCGGTCCTCGAAAGCCGCACGGTCCTCGGGGGTCCACCAGTCGCGCAGCATGCCGTCGCCGTCCACCGTCGACCCCTTGTCGTCGAAGCCGTGGCCGATCTCGTGGCCGATCACCGCACCGATACCGCCATAGTTGATGGCGTCATCGGCGGCCGGGTTGAAGAACGGGGGTTGCAGGATCGCGGCGGGAAACACGATCTCGTTGCGCAGCGGGTGGTAGTAGGCGTTCACGGTTTGTGGGAACATCAGCCACTCGTCGGGGTCCACCGGGGCTTCCATCTTGGCCAGGTCGTGATCCAGCTCGAAAGAGTTGGCCCGCAGCATGTTGCCGACAAGGTCGTCGGGAGCGACGATGAGCGCGGAGTAGTCTCGCCACTTCGCCGGGTAACCGATCTTGGGCCGGAACTTGCTCAGCTTGCGCAAGGCTTCCTGCCGGGTCTCCTCGCCCATCCAATCGAGTTCACTGATGGAACGCCGGTAGGCCTCAAGCAGGTGAGAGACGAGCCGGTCCATCTGCTCCTTGGCCGAGGGCGGGAAGTGACGTTCGACATATAGTTTGCCGATGCCTTCTCCCAGGACGCTCTCGACCAGGCTGGTCCCACGCTTCCAGCGCGGCCGCAGCTGCGGGGTGCCGGCGAGCTGGCGGGAGTAGAAGTCGAAGTTTTGCTCTACGAATCGTGAGCTGAGCAGCGGCGACAGCGTCGAGACGAGGTGCCAGCGGGCCCACGAGCGCCAGGCCTCGATCGGTTCGCTCTCCACGAGGGAAGCGACCCCGCTGAAGAAGGACGGCTGCATGCTGACCAGTTCGGCGATCCGTTCGCCGGGGATCTCGGCCCCCGAGACGAACTCCTCCCAATGCAGTGCCGGTGAGGCAGCGACGAAATCCGGCCAGGTCAGCAGGTTGTACATCTGGACCAGGTCGCGGGTGCGGACGTTGTCCCAGTGCTGGGAGGCGATCTTGGTCTCCAGATCGAACACGGCCTGGGCCTGTTCGGCGGCATCGGGGCAGCCGAGCAGCTCAAAGGTTGCCCGGAGGTGGGCCAGGTAGCGTTCCCTGATCCCGGCATGCTGGTCTTCGTGGTAGTAGGCCTCGTCGGGCAGACCAATCCCGCTCTGCCCGATCATCACGATGTAACGGCTTGGGTTTCCCGGATCGGCCTCCACCCCGGCCCGGTAGAGCGAGGAGATGCCGTGACGGATCGACCAGCCGAGGTAACGGGCCAGCTGGGCCGGTGAAGAGATCGCGTCCACCATGTCGAGCAGGCGACGCAGCGGCTTGTCGTCCAGCTCTTCGATGCGGTCCTCGGACATGAAGGACGCGTACAGCGCGGTGATCTTGCCCTCGACGCTGCTGAGATCTTCGCTAGAGACGGACTCGACGATGTCGTGAACCGCTTTCTCGGAGTTGTCCCGTAACTCCTGGAAAGCGCCCCAACCGCTCTTGTCTTCGGGGATCTGGGCCGTCGCCAGCCAGGTGCCGTTGACGTGGCGGAACAAGTCGTCTTGCGGACGGACCGCGGCGTCAAAGTCAGCGAATCTCAAAGCGGGAACAATCACGGCGCCAACCCTACCCGTTCACCGCGGCATCGCTAGCGCGGCATCCCCGAAGTGCGCGGCCTAGGCGTGGGTTCTTGGCCGCGGAAGCTCGTCACTGGCCGGTCAGGTTGATCCGGCGTCCCAGAGACCAGGCATAGACTTCGGTCGCCAGGCCAGCTCCGGCACGGATCAGCAGCAGCGCGGGAAGCCCGAGGGTGGACCAGATCACACCGGCCAGGATCGGGGCGCCCAGTTCGCCGACGTCCTCGGCGGTGCTCATCATCGCCAGGGTCTGCGAGCGGCGAGCCGGGTCGAGGGCCGACACATTGGCCATCACCGCGCCCCACGCCGGCCGGAACGCGGCCTTGCCCAGGTCGTCGGTCACCTTGCCCAAGACCAGACCCGAATAAGAGGGGAACACGAGCCACAGCAGGGAGGAGAGGACGTTGCCGATCGCGCGGACACCGAGGACGAGCCTCAGGCTGACCCGGTCGGCGACCCATCCCCAGACGGGACCGCTCAGAGACACCACGGCGGTAAAGGCGTACAGCGAGGAGGCCGCGGCTTCGGACAGCCCCATGTGGGACACCGCGAGCACGGGCAGCAGGTTGGACATCAGATAGGCGGTGCCGCTCATGGAACCCCCGAGGACGGCGTAGGGAAGCAGTGCCTGTTTCAGTGCGAGCGGCATGGGCGCCCGCTGCTTCTGGCGGGGCACCACGAGGCCTCTCACCTGCGGCCCGCGGAGGCCGGTCAGCACCAGCACCATCGGAAGTCCCGACAGTATTGCCGAGATCAGGAAGACCGTGGAATAGTCACCGCCGAGAGCGGTCAGCAGGAGGCCGGAGGAGAACCCGCCCGCGGCACCGGCCACTGTCTTGGCGGTCTGGTACCAGGCGAAGCGCTGCGCCACGGCCTGTTTCCCCCCGAGCGCGGCGAGCACCGTGGATGACGATGGGTCGCGCAGCGCGATCGCGACCCCATGCAGGCCCCGGGCGAGGAAGAGGTGGGCCGGAGTCGTCGCGAAGACCAGAGATAACACCACGCAGGTGCGCAGCCCGACCGCGGCGATATAAGCATTGCGCACGCCGATCCGGTCGATGACCATGCCCATGAACGGTTTCAGCACCACGGCGACCGCGATATTCGTTGTCAGCAGGACGCCGATCAGGCTGAGGGACATACCGAGCCGGTGGGCATATAGCGGTAGGGCGAAGCTGATGAGTCCGAAGGCGAGCCGGGACCAGAACCCCTCGGTCACTACCACGCGCAGCGGCCGGTTGTCGTCCTTTCTGGGACGCAAGGGTGCGGTCACGTAGCGGTGACGCCACACCTCCGCGCCCAGCAGGCCGAGGGTCAGGAGGGCCACCGCGGCCCCGGCGAACCACAGCAGGCGGGTGGAGCGCTGCTCCTCTAGCGGACGCAGGCTCTGGAGCAGCACGAGGCGCGCTCCCGGCCCGGCTTCGACGGCGATCATGAGGTAGCCGCCCGCCTCGGTGCGGTGGGACTCCACCTTGCCGCTGGCGTGGGAGATGGCGGCACGGATGTCGGCGTCTCCCAGCGCCCAGACGGCCTCACCGGAGCCTGCGGTGACCCGGCTGCCGTTGACGATGCCGAAGCGGCTGCGTCCAGGAACCGGGGGTTGGGCGTCCACGGCGTCCTGGAGCCAGGACGCCACATCCCGGCCATGGGGGATCGTGCGGGCCCGATCCACCTCGGCCACCAGTTCGTCCCCGAGCTTGGCCAGGGAAGAGGAGTACTGGGCCTGGTCGGCGAGGACCGCCGCCAGGGCCAGCGCCAGGGTGAGCAGCAGCAGGACGCTGCGGCGCATCCCGGCGATGGCGCCGCGGCGTTGCGCGACCTCGCTGGTGAGAGGGGCCTGGTCGACGGTCATGCTGCTAGCGCGAAGCGTGAGATCGATTCGGCGATGCCCGGGGCGGGATCGGGGCAGCCCTTGTAGCCGGGGAAGTAGTTCACATCGACTACCTGGGGGCCGTCGGGGGATTCGATCACGTCACAGCCGAATAGGTCGAGCCCGAAACCGGCACGGATCTTGGCGGCGATGCCGCGCACCTCGTCACTGACCTCGACCGGTCGGCCGGGCTGGGTGAAAGAGGTCTTGCCGAAGACCTTGCGAACTGCCCAGACCTCATCTCCAGCGACATAGACCTTGAGGTCCTCGCCGGGTCCGGGGACGTGGCGCTGGGCGATCAGCGGGCCCTGAGAGCGGGGCAGCGCGTCCAGCTCGTCGGGGGTGCGCACGAGGTGCACACCGGCCCCGCGGTGTCCGCGGTTGGGTTTGATGATGAGGGCACCGCAGCCGAGAAGCGGCAGGGCCTGCTGGGGTTCGGCGACGAGCCAGGTGCCCGGGGTCGGGACGCCCAGCTGGCGCATCCGGCGGCTGGCCGAGACCTTGTCTTGGGCCAGCAGGCAGGCTTCGAAGGGGTTGAACACCGGGGTGCCCTGCGCGTGCAGCGCGGCTGCGTAGCTCAGCGCCAGCTCGGTGTGGCTCTTGAGCACGTACACATCGGCCTCATCGGCGAGGGTGTCGGTGCGCAACAGGCGGTCTTCCGGGATCCACCCGGTGACGTCGTGTCCTGCTTCGGTGAGCAGACGCCGCACTTCCGTCACGATAGGGCTGGGGACGTCGGGGACGCGGCGAGTCAGGATGAACGCGATTCTCATGCTGTCACACTCATTTCTGGGAGGGAGAGGAGGGGAACTTCGGTGCTGGTCTCGGCTGCTAGGTCCGCCCAGGCGCGGGCGATCAGCCGGGTGACGACGTGTTTCGTTGAGAGGCCGGTGATATCGGCGATGCAGTTGCGCATACATTCCGGGGAACTGGCGATGTCTGGGTCGCTTTCGAGGGCGGCGGCCGCGGCGGCGGTGAGGTAGACCGGGAGCACGTCGGCCTTCGCGGCTAGCCGGGCGGCTCCGATGAGGCGTTCGCTGCGGCGGAGTTTGCGCCGGGGGTCCCGGCCGACCCGGGCGACGGTATCGCCGAGGGCAGCGTTACGGAACCGGGCGAGGATATCCAGCAGTTCGTCGTGGGTGCCCGCGACCTCGGCCCCGTAGCGAGCTTTGAGGCCGCGTCGGCCCTCGTCCATGGCGTTTAGCACGGCCACGGAGATCTCGGGGTCCATCACGGCGGCGTGTAGGTAACGGTAGCCCTTGATCTTGCCGAGGTAGGCGGCCGTCGCATGACCGGCGGAGTAACGGTATAGCTTCCTGCGGTAGTAGGCGCGGAAGTCGTCGACCTCGACCATGCCCCGGATCCGTGGCTTCGGCTCGGTCAGGGCGGCGGCGTCCACATAGAACTCTTCGGGCCGGTCCCCGACGACCAGGACGCCGTCGTCGATGACGCGCTGGGCGACAGCGCGGGCGATGACGGTGCCGGTCATGCCGTGCCGGTTCGCGTCCTCTCCGAGGCGGGCGGTGAGTTCGGTGCGCAGCACGTCGGCGGCGTCCTCACGGTTCTCGAAGGCGATCACATTGACCGGGCGGCTGGCGGCGCCCAGGCCGGCGGCGAGCTGATCGGCGATGGCCGGGATGTTGTCGGCCCCGACCGCGATGCACACCACATCGGAGGCGGCGATCGCCGCGGTGGCTGCCGCGTCGCTATGGAAGAGCGCGGTCATGGGGACGGTGGTGTCTTCGGTGACCGTCCCATCGGTCAGCCGCACGGTGGCGTGTCCGCAGCGCTGCAACTCAGCGATGGTCTCGCCGCGGCCGATGATGGTGATCTGGTAGCCGGAACGATGCAATAGGTCGGCGGCTAGCCCGATCCCGATGCGTCCGGCACCGATGATGGTGGCGTTCAGTTGGGTGGACATTCGAGGGCCTCCTTGCCTCGGGCGTAGATATAGTCAGCGAGCCTCAGGGCGGCGTCCGGCACGCCCTTGAACCCGGGGAATGGGTGGACGTCGACCACCAGCAGGCCCTCCTCGGCCTCGACCAGGTCGAGCCCGAACAGGTCGCTGTTGAAAGCGGCGCCGACGCGATCGGTGATCTCGCGCATCTCCGGGGTGACCGCGAAGGGCTCCCCAACCGTGGATTCGTAGCTGGTGGCGGGCCAGGAGCGTTTGACGCCGAAGGTCTGGCTGCCGATGCGGTAGAGCTTGCGGTCGCGGTGGTCGGAGGGGTGGAACTGTTGCGCGAGTACCGCCTCGTGGGGCAGGTCGACGATCTCGTCGGCATCCCAGATGACGCGGGCGCCAGCGGAGCGGTCGAGTGCCGCGGTTTTGATGACCAGCGGTCCGTCGTCGAGCAGTCCGGCGAGTTCGGCGGCGTTCTTGGTCGTCCAGGTGCGGGGCACGGGGACTCCCGCGGCGGCAAGCAAGGCGGTGGTGTGGATGCGGTCGTGGCAGGCCCACAGCATGGCGGGGCGGTTCAGGCATAGCGCGCCCCGCGCCTCCAGGGCGGCGGCGAGAGACACGGCGTCCGGGGAGGGTGACTTCAGCAGGTAGAGGTCGTGTTCGACGGGCAGATGCACCAGGTCGGTGAGGCCCTCCTCGTGGTGCAGCACGTCCACGCTGGCGCCCCAGGAGGCGAGCAAGGTTAGGCAGTCGCGGGTCACCGATTGGGAGGAGGGGACCTGCTGTGAGGTGAGCAATGCGATCCTCATGCGGCGGCCCTCCGCAGCACCTGCAGCGCCAGCAGCTCCGAGGCATAAGGCACGGAGGAATAGTTGGGGAACTCGTTGACTTCGAGCACCTCGGTGCGTCCGTCGAGTTCGAGGCAGTCAACACCGTAGAACCTCAGCCCGAAGGCCTCGCCGCACCGGTGGGCGAGCTCGCGCAGTTCTGGGGTGAGTTCGGTCTGGCCGAGCCTGCCCGAAGTGCAGGGGGTGATGGGGGAGGCCTTGCGCACGGCGGTGACGCAGCCGTCGATGACGTAGAGCTTGAGGTCGGCGCCCTGGTTGGGGTGGTATTCCTGGGCGAGAGCCTCGGGCTCGGGCCACGACAGCGCGGACAGTTCTTCTGGGGTTTCGACGATCACTAGGCCCGTGCTGTTGTCGCCGAAGATCGGCTTGAGGATCAGCGGGAAGACCAGATCGGAGCAGGCGATCCGGCCGAGGGACCCGATGATCGTTCGGGGAGTGGGGACGCCGGTCTCCAGCAGAGTCCGGGTCATGAGGCGCTTATCGCGAACGCCTTCGACGGCGGCGGCGCTGTCGACAACGGGTAGTCCGGCGTGCTGGGCGAACTCCAGTGCTGCCAGCGTCTGGGGTTTACGGCCCCGGGCCACCGCCACATCGGTGGTGTTCAGCGCATCGTGCCAGTTGGTCTCGGCGACCTGAGCGTCGTCCAGGACGACCACGTCGGCACCGAGATCACGCAACGCGGCGACCATGCCGCGCGGCTGAGCCTGCGCGCGGTAGCGCCGGTCAACCAGGGTGAGGATGCGTGTCTTGGTCATGAGGTCTACTACATCGCGTCATTACCCGAAAATCGGTGAAAGTAAAGTGAGAGTGCTCTCACCCCTCTTATGCTGTTCTTATACCTGCCATCACTCGGCCTGTCCCGGCTGGCTGGAACCAACGAAATGCCTAGTCATACCCCCATGGAATGCTCGGGTTAGTGATATAGCTCTGTTCCTGCCAGGTGCTTTATCCGGGGTAGAAAAATGCGGGCGCCAAAGCGTCGGTGTCTTGACAGGCGGCCGCGGGCTGGTTTTCAGTCCGCCAGACTGAGACGGTCGCCAGGAACCCGGCGGTTCCTCTCCGCCGCGACGCTGGCATCGGTGCCTCTGGCTGGTCCTGGGATGAACCCCTACGACACGCCCGGGCCGAGGCCGCCAATGGGTGCTGTAGGACCGGACCGATCCACGCTAGAGCGCCTGGCTCCGCGTCACCGAGGTCGAGTTCCGCTCCGCGTGCTGGGGCGGCTGCTGGAACCACCGAGGTCGCCACGAAACCCTCTGCTACTGGGCCCCAGAAAGAACGAGACCACCCATAACCAGCCCCGACAGCCACGCAAGCCACCGGGGCGAAACCCGGGGCGCTTCACATGCTCCTCACCGCCGACCTGTCAAGACCTGACGCGGGACAGTGAAACTCAGGAGACCCGCCGTGAGATTCCGTGCTTCCGCGAGGGTAGGTGGCGGAATCGGCAACGTCAGTGCTAGATCTCGGTCGCCGAGCCCCGACGCGGCCGATCCGAACCGTTCAAAGAGCGTCACGATAGCGGTGTGGACATGCCTACGAAGTGCCCCGGTGTCCCCGGTAACCCAGACCAGCGGCTGCCAGCAGGGTGGTGTTGGCAGCCGCTGGTCTCCGTTTCTAGAGCGGACGCGGGGACACGTGGCGGGTTATCCACAGGCGTGTCCGGGTTGACCTGTCGTGTGGGAGGATGAGGCATCGGTGCGAAGGAGGACTGATGCGGCATCGCCTGTGGATAGCAATCACAGCACTGGCACTCATGGGTTGTCAGACCGGAGGCACCCCGACTCCCACCATGCCGGTCTCACCACCCCCATCCAGCCCCACCCCGAGCCCCAGCCCAACAATCGAGTTCACCGGCGACCGGCTCGCCGCCTACCAACACGTCCGGGAATACCTGGACGCGCTCTACGCCTGGGGGCAGCAGCCGACAGGGGACCTGAGCAGCGTGACGGTTTATGTGACAGATGACGCTGAAGACACCACCGTTGAGATGATGCGTGAGCTGATTGAGTCAGGAAGCCGCGTCAGCGGTAGACCTAGCTATAGCAGTTGGAAAATCAGCCATCCAGAACCTGCTCCTGGTGGGCCTTTGGAGCTGGGAGTTACTTTTTGTCTAGACTTGAACTCAGTGAACTCGATCGACGCTAATGGGGTCGAGAGAGGCCTCTCCCGAACCTCTAGGGAAAAGTACCAGCTACGGAAACTGAGCGATAATAGCTGGAGCATATTTAAGATGGATAATGAGGACTCGCCGTGTTGAAGATTTGCGCCAGGATAGTATTTGCATCGCTACTCTTTTGCTTTCTAGCTAACGGCGCTGCGAAGGCCGAAAGGCCAGTGGAGTGTTATGGTTCTATACTATCTAATGGGGCTGCCTGCCAGATCAAAGCGTCCAAACCCGGTACGGTCAGATCGGCTTCTACGCAACCCTCGCCGGATAAAGCCAAGCGGGTTTGCCGAGATACGTTCATTGGGCGCGAAGTACCTTGTTCCCGCGATGGTATGTGGTGGCATCAGCAGCGCCGATGTTACATCTCGGTTGCCAAGCCCCAACCCGACCGATCTGAGTTGGTCTGGCGTGGTCGAGATGATGGCGTAATTGTGACCTGCATCGCACTGCAAGCCGAACGGAAATGGTTCTATTCGTTCTGGATGGAAAGCGCCGCACCGGCACCTGACCCCGAGGTCCTCGCCCAGGAAGC
>JAUMYR010000189.1 GCA_030528545.1 Propionibacteriaceae bacterium | reverse complement strand
CTGCTACAGACATCGGCGTCCCTTTCGTCCTCGGCAGCATAGCCAGACCAGCCTTCGAGCGACAGCGGACGCGCGGGTCCCGCGGCGTGGTGAGACCAGGGTCTGGCGGCTCGCGGATAGCCGCCATGCCGGACGCGCGGCCGCTGCGGGTTAGCAGCCAGCGGAAATGCGAGAGGGGGATTTATCGCAGATATCGACAAGGCGCCGATAACATCCTTCCGATCTGGGGACAACGGCTCAATATCGGCGTTGTTTAGGCCTTTTACAGCAATATTGGCGGGATCGGCTGGCGCTATCCGGCAGTGGCCAATTACGGTGCCCGAATGCGATGGCAGAGACCGGCCTAGCCTGACACTCGCCCGTGTTAGGTTCTGCGCAGGCTCACCGTACCTCCCGAGCCTGAGTAGTAAATGAGGTCTTTATGATCAGTAACCGTTTGGGGAGGCATTGCTTTACTGCCGCCCTAGCCACATCACTTTTCCTCGCCTTTGCGCACGTCCCGCAAGCAGCAGCCGAGTCCAAACCTGAGGACATCAAAAAGCTGCCAGACGTCAGCAAACTCAAAGAACTACGTGCCCACACCCAGGGCTTCACGGGCAAGTGGTTCGTCCAACTCAGTGAGAAGCCCACGCTGAAGGGCGGATCTCCGTCTCGGATCGCCTCTCAGCAAGAGTCGTTCCGGGAATCCGTCGCTGACAAGGAAGTCTCGGTAGGAGCGGCCTTCAACCGGGTCTGGAACGGCCTGACGGTTTCGGCGGATGACGATGAGGCCCTCGCCGAGGTCCGGGAAGCCCCCGACGTCGTTGGGATCTTCCCCGTCGTCACGGTGGCGCGCCCCCAGGTTGAGCGCTCCTCTCTGACCAAGCCGGACATGGCCGCGGCCGTCGGGATGACCGGCGCCAGCTATGCCCGCACCGAACTGGGGCTCACGGGCAAGGGCATCAAGATCGGCATCATTGACACCGGAGTCGACATCGATCACAAGGCATTCGGTGGTAGCGGCCGCTCCGACGCGAGCCACGTCTTCCCGACCAAGCGGATCGTCGCAGGCTGGGACTTCGTGGGCGATGCCTACAACCCCAGCAAGGGTTCCGATGGCTACAGCCCGACCCCGAAACCGGACGCCAATCCCGATGACTGCGACGGTCATGGGACACACGTCGCGGGCATCGCGGCCGGAAATGACCCAGACACTAACTTCTACGGTGTCGCCCCCGACGCGCTGATCGGTGCCTACCGGATCTTTGGCTGCGATGGGTCCACCAGCTCAGACATCATCCTGGCTGCGATGGAACGTTCTGCCCGGGACGGGATGGACGTCGTCAACCTCTCGATCGGTGCTCCCTATGTCACGTGGCCGCACTACCCGACCGCCGTCGCCGCCAACACACTGGCCGACGCCGGCGTCAGCGTCCTCATCTCCCAAGGCAACGCGGGCGCCCGGGGCATGTTCTCCAGCGGAGCCCCGGCGGTAGCCGAAAAGGCGATTTCCGTCGGCTCGGTCAACAACTCGGGACTGACGCTCGGAGCCTTCTGCCTGAATGACGGGTCTTTGATGGGATATCTGCCCGTCAATGGCTCGCGCCCGGCCCCGACCAGCGGCACCCTCGAACTCGCGGTCTATCCGGAAGGTCAGAAGACCGGAGCGGTCGACCTGCCCGGCACCCCATTCCTCGGCAAGGCCGCCCTGGTCGCCCGGGGCGATTCGACTTTCTCCGAGAAGGCCCAGGCCGCGCAGGCCGATGGTGCCGAAGCGGTCATCATCTACAACAACGTGGAGGGACTGCTCCAGGCCAGCGCCTATCCCGAGGTGACGCTACCCGCAGTGACCGTGACCAAGGACGAGGGCGCGAAGCTGGAGGGACTGGTCGCTAAAGGCAAGGCCACCATCACCTGGACGAAAGAGAAAGTCGCCGTCCACCAGCCCGACGATGGCGTGGTATCGAATTTCTCCTCCTATGGCCCTTCCGCGACGCTTGAGCTGAAACCCGACTTCGTGGCTCCCGGCGGGGGCATCGACTCGGCCTATCCGGTGGATCACCCGGACGCCACGGGCGGCTATGCGAAACTGTCCGGTACCTCCATGGCCGCACCCCATGCCGCTGGAGCCGCGGCACTGCTGCTCCAGTCCAACCCGGCTCTGCTGCCCCAGGATGTGCGCACAGTGCTGCAAAACACCGCGGCCCCGGTGCTGCTGAGCAACCCGATTCAGCGGGGCTTCCCGGCACAGGCCCGGATTACCGAGGCGATCCACAAACAGGGTGGCGGGCTCATCAATATTCCCAACGCCGTCGCGCAGGCCAATTCCTATGCCAAGGTGGGCAGTGGTGAGTTGCCGTCCCTGGTGACACCGTCGAAGATCTCTTTGAAGGACACCGACACCAACGAGGCGACGACACTGACCCTGACCAACCGGTCGGACAAGGAGATCAGCTATAGCTTCGGCGCCGATCTCTCCCCGGCCGCTACCTGGGGCCCGAGCACCTTCCCGCAGATCATCGCGGGGCTCAACCCAGGGGTCCGGTTCTCGGCCCAGACCATCACCGTGCCCGCGAACTCCACGCGCACCGTCGATGTGACCATCACACCGCCCACTCAGTACACCTCCTATGCCAACGGCACCGGTGAGCCCGCCAAGCTCAAGGGTCCGAGCATGTACGGGGGCTATGTGGTGATGACCGCCTCGGATGGCCGCACTATCCGGGTGCCGTTCAGCGGTCTGTCGGGCGACTACGAGCGCCTCGATGGCATCCATCCGACGTGGACCTACGGGGCCGTGTTCGACGAGGAACTCTTGAAGCGGCTCGGTATCGACCCGGCCCGGAAGTTCGCCATCGAACCGAGCCTCGGCATCGTCTCGGAATGCCCGAATGGACGCCTGGATGGAGTCGACTGCGCTGACCCCGAGGCCGAATACGAACTGGTCAAGGACGCCGATCACGTCTACTCCATGAAGGGCCATGACTTCCCGCGGATCCTATTGCACATCGACACCCCGGTGTCGAAGTTCGACATGAGGGTCTACCACGCCAATGAGGATGGCTCGAAGGGTGCCGCGGCCGGTCCCTACAACTACGTCTATCAGTCCGATGGCGAAGGAGCGGACCCCTCCTTCCAGCAGTTCAGCTGGGATGGGACCGTGAAGGATTCCAAGTCGGCGAAGAAGGGCACCGAGGTTCCCAATGGCCGTTATGTCCTCGAAGTGACGGTCACCAAGGGCCTGGGCCAGGCGCAGAACGGTGAGAACACCGAGGTGTTCACGACGAAACCGTTCGTCGTGCGCGAGGTTCCCAAGACCAAGCCGCCGGTGGATCCCCCGGCCGATCCCCCGGTCGTCGATCCGATGTACACCGTCTACACCACCGCTGGCAAGCACACGGTCGACGGTCGCACCTGGCGGACCACGTGCAAGGCTGGCTCCCCATCGCAGAGGTGCCGCACCGAGGTGTGGGGGAGCGGGAATGCTATGCCCTCGGCACGGCTCACCTCCAAGGAGAGCTGGGTCTTCCACACCGAGACCTATCTGCCAGCCGATCGCGCCGCCTGGAAGGACAACCCGCTGGGCGGCAACGGCGAGACCGGGTACAGCAAGGAGTGGAAGAAGGGCAAGCAGCAGTTCAAGACCGAGTGCGATACCGCCACGTCGGGAAAGAACGCTTGCCGCACCTATGTGAAGGCCAACCCGCTGAAGCCGGTCTCGGACACCCGCAGGCTCGTGGTCGACAACGTGCCGACCGACTGGGTGCTGCACAGCATCGTCTTGTTCAAGGAGGTGGCCTGATCGCCTAGGGAGGCTGGCCGGCCCCGGGTGAGGGTGGACCGCCTACCTCACCCGAGGCGCCAGGCCTCCGCGACCGTGCGGTGAAAGGGGCCGTGTCCCGAGGAGAAACCCCGGGACACGGCCCCTTTCACGTTGCCCGCCAGCTGGGGACGCACCCGTCAGCGGACGACCCCGCGCCTCACCCCAGACGCAGGACGCTGGCGCCCGCGGCCCCCGCTCTCAGGACGATCTCGCCTTCCTCAGCCCGCAGCCGTACGCCCCCGACCGAGGCCACCTCCCGCCCGCCTCCAGCCAGCAGCGCGGAGAGAGGAACCCGGACCTCGGGATGCCGTGCCCGCGACAGGGCCACGAGCAGATCCCCGCTGG
>JAUMYR010000188.1 GCA_030528545.1 Propionibacteriaceae bacterium | reverse complement strand
CGGCGAGCAGCTGGCCCACGCTCACGCTATCCCCGCTGCGATGGGGCTGCACCGACACCACCTGGCGCAGGGTCTCGGGCAGTGCGGGCGCGCTGGGTGCGCGGCGATCGGGTTTACCCCGACGGTGGCGGGCTCTTTCAGTTGCGCCGGGAACTGGGCCACCTAACGGGCGGGACGCAACTCGACGGGGGCCGTGATGAGCGGTTCCTTGGTCGCGTTGGCGATGGCCGCCGGGTCGGGCGCGGGGTTCAGCCACGCCATCGCGAGTACCCCGGTGAGGAGGCCCGCCAAGACCCCGACCAGCGTCCAGCCGATGCTCCGGTAACGCCCCATATCCCGGCCCTATACCCTGCTCATCCGAGGATTAGCCCGTTCAGAAGCCATGCTGGCTCAGCAGAGTTCTCGTCGCGGCCATGCGCTCGTCGACAACCTTCTTGATCTCGACGAGCTCGCCCTGGTAGCCGGCGATGGCGAGCTCCTGATAGGTCGCCACGAGATCCCCGGCTTGCTGGGCGAAATCGAGTTCGTCAGAACAGGTTGCCTCGGCGACGAAAGCCTTCGTCCGTTCCTCGGGGCCAGCCACCGGGTCGACCTTCACCCCGCCAAGGGTCTCCTCCTCAATCTGGTACCCCTTGGCCCTCAGGCATTGAGCACGTTTGGCGACCAGCTCTTTGAACCGCCGATCCGAGATGGCCCGGTCGAAGGACTCCAGGCCGATCTCGGGCAGGCGGTTGAACTGTTCGTCGGGCCCGATTTCGCTGAGATCGATCACTCCCGTGGCGAGGTAGGCCGGGTCGTTCACGCACTGGCTGACTTTCTCCGTGGGAGCATTGAGCCCCTCGACGATGCTGTATTGGGTCATGACTGGGCTGTCGGTAGCGACAAACTTCGCGTTCCAGCGGCCGATGAGCCAGCGATTCGGCTGAGGCGGGGCGGCCAGGTCACGCCGGATGGCCGCCGCGACGCCCGGGGGAATCGCCTGCCGCCCCGTGATACACCTGGCCATCGCCACCCGGCTCGCCGCTCTCACCAGGCGGGCGTCCTCCTCCGACATGGCCTAGGAATCCAGCGGCAGTGCCATCGTCGCCGAATCCCAGTCGAGTTTCGCTTTACCGGTGATGGGCAGGAGCGTCTTATCAGCCGAGGCCCCGGAATCAGGGGTGCATGCCAACATCATGGACAGCACACAGCCGATCCCGGCGTAAATAAGCGTCTGACCCCTCATCGACTTCAACGCCACTAGATCAACTGTTAGAAATCATGCTGCTGATCGCGTCGTTGCGCCAATAGCCCAACCGGCCGACGCTCCCCTACGTCATCGCCGCACCTCTTTGAGGCGTGTGACTAGCTTGGAACACCAGCAGGACAACTGCGTCCGCAGTCAGGTTAACGTGCGGCTGAGCGGCACATACGGAAACCTGTGACCTGTGACGAGTCCGGCGCGAGGGGCAAAGTGGGACGCACAGCCATTGACCCCATCAGGGTGGATTCAATCGGTTGCCGCAACACCTCGCCATGAAGGTGTTTTGCGGTTCGCCGCTGGCAGGCCTCCGGTCGTGAGATTCGCCCGAGGTCGCGTTCACTGGAACCTCCCCAGTTCCAGCGAACGGTCGAGGTGGGGTTCTGGGAGCAGATCACCAGAGGCCTGCTATCGGAGGAACCGCTAGCGACCGCGGGTGTCGCATCGGCCTTTGGGGCTCGGTGAGTCCATCATGGCAGCGGTATGCCACTGTTCGGTTTGAAGTTCCGCGCTACGGGCCGGTAAGTTTCCTTCGCCGAGCGCGAGGAGATCGCACTGCTCAAGGTCAAAGGGGTACCAGAAATCGCCGGTATGATTCGGCGCGATCCTGGCACTGTGCCACGAGGACTACCGTGTGGCCGCCTCCGGCCTTTCGAGGCTGACCTTTAACTCCACTCGCGCCGCTACTCAGGAAAACTGACCAATGTAGGCGACCACCTCGCTAGGTGCTGTACCCTGCGGGATATCTGCCTAACTATTTATCTAGGAACGTGTATGCTGGTTCGTCGAGCTTTGTACGGAATGTTGACTGTCCTCCCGCTCGTGGCGGGCACCTCTCTAGCTACAGCAAACCCTCAAGATTCGCCACCGCCCTCGACTGATAGCACATGCAGAGGCGCGGCGCATCTTGAGCTCTCTGAGGGCCAGGAACTAGCCGCTGAGATCGAGAAGTTGCAGAACTTGCTGGCGAACGGTCCCCTTCTGTGCGAGCTGACGATCCATGTGAAGGATCCTAATCCGCAGACCTTGCCCAGAGAGATCCGCCTCCCCAACCGGATAAAGCTGAATATCCTCGCGATGAATGGCAACCGGTTCAGGCTGGAGGTCCCGGCTGGCGGGGTGACACTCAATTCGCCGGTATCCCTCCGAAACGCCAACCTGGAGCTCGGAGATGCCGCTATCGTCGCCAACGACAGCTTCGAGGTCGATAATCTCGTAGTTAAAGGAAATCCTGGCAGCTCACTGGCCATGCTACAAGGTGGAAATACCACCCCACCCAAACTCAAGGTGACCAGATCCTCGTTCCACGATGCCGCCATCGTGCGAACCAAGCAAGGATGGAACGGCAGTGTCGCCATCGATAGCGTTGAGGTCCAGTCACCGGGATCGGCTCTTCCCGCAGTCGACCTCCAACCGGTCAGCGGGGAGGTCGAGGCATCCACGATCACCAGAGCCCGGTTCACCACGTATTCCCCAGACGAAGAGGCATTGATCTCAATCGCCTCCCCCAATGTCAGGTTGACCGAGAATACTTTCGTCCTCTTTTCAAAAGATAAGCCGACGGTCGCCGTAAAGCTGGTGAACGCGGACGGTGTCGACGGCTTGCGAGGCCTTCACGGCATCCGGCTGGAGAAAAATACCTTCGCTGCGCCTGTCGCGCTGGACTACGAACGCCTGACGCCGGGAAAGGCTCCAGGAGAAGCAGCGGTCGTCTTCACCCGAAATAATTTCAGCACAGCGGGAGTTCCCGGCCTCAAGAATGCAGTCTTGCCTCGCGGTAAGGTGCAGGAACCCTCAGAAACCTTCCAGGGGGCATGCAACTATTGGGACCCTGAGGGGATGAAAGACCGGTGGCGGGTGAATGCCGCGCAACTGAATCGGGTCCTGAGCCTGAACCATTCCGGTTCGGAGCTCACCGCTTGGGAGTGCGTTGAGACACCTGTGGACTATCCCGAAGAGGTCAAGGCATCTCTGGAAACCACCGTGGCGCCGGCGGCTCCAACGACTCAGGTGAACCGGCCCGGGCAAGATAAGAACGAGCCCATGGGCTGGCGTGTCCGGGTAGTAAGCTCGGCTGCCGAAGGCACCATCCCGGCACGAGGCGTGGACGTGATCGATCGGCTACCGAAGCAGGGCCAGGACGGCACGGCTTTCGTGGGCGATCACTCATTCCTGTCAGCCAAGGTTGTCGCTGGCGGTCCACAGGTCCGGCTGCTCTATACCTCGGCCGAAAACGTGAACGCCGATCCCACCGCTGCAAGCAACACAGCTGGCGGCGGCACCGCGTGGTGTGACGCACCAGCTGGCGGGACCCTGGTATCGGGTACCGGTGAATGCCCGAGCGAGGCGAATCTGGTCACCGGCGTGCGGGCGCAGCACCAGGGAGAGCTCGCAGCCGGAGAAGAGTTGATCTTCGAGATCATGACGGTGGGCACCGGAAACGCTGCCGGGAATACCTATCACAGCGTGGTGGGAACCCACGCTGAGCCACTGCTCTCGCAGGTTCCACCGGTGAGTGCCACCCAGCAGGCCAAAGCAGCCGACGTTGGTGGGCTGGCCTGGCTGGATGAGAACCGTAATGGGATCCGGGACGAGATTGACGGCGTTCTGGAGCCACCCGTCGCTGGAATCACTGTGGAGTTGACCGGCGTGGATGACCTGGGCAACCCGGTGACCGCGGAGGCGATCACCGATCCAACCGGACGCTACAGCTTTGATGGGCTGCGCAATCCAGACGATGCGGGGTACATGATCTTTTTCGCCCCCCGGGAAGGTGGATTCACTAGCCAAAACAGCAGTCAAGGCGCTGAGATTGACTCACAGGTGGACGCCCGTGGAGCAACGGAGGGCATCAAGCCCGCAGGCCCCACTTCCTCGGTGAACGCTGGGTACCTTCCCCCGCAGGACCCGGACTTCCCGTCCGAACCCGGCCCAGGGCTGCCGGACGACTCGACGCCCACCCCGGAA
>JAUMYR010000014.1:10839-35553 GCA_030528545.1 Propionibacteriaceae bacterium | reverse complement strand
GCGTTAACCATCCCCCGGGACATCCGTTAACTATCTTGTGGAACACGGCACTGTCAGCCCAACGTAGCAGCCCTGGTGAGAAGCAATTTTCACCGGGGCTTCGTCCTTCTCGGAAGGGCTTCCCTGCCTTCACCGCCGTGCCGGGACGGCCTCGGAGAGGTTCGGCCCGCCGAAAGCCGGGGATGGTCAGGATCTGCCTCCTATAGGAGGGTGTTGAGCCAGGTCCAGAACGGCAGAGATCAAGTCGGATATGCCGGGTTCTTCGATGGGGAAGTGGCCGCATTCGCGCAACATCACCGAGCCGGCCGGACCGGCGGCTCGGGACAGGACACGAACGCTCAGCTCGACCGGTGTCCACGCGTCCCGGCTGGGATGGAGCAGAGTGATAGGGGCCGTGGTGTTCTCCGGTGCGGTGTGCCGGTAACGCATATAAGAAGCGAGGAATCCCAGAGGAACCTTTGCGCCACCACCACGCGGGTCCCTGACGCACAGGGCTGACAGCCCGGGGTCGCGACTCATCTTCGCCAGGTTGGCCACTGCGCTCATCGGGATCATCGTCCGCGCCAGCTTCCCCCGGACAAGCGCCGAGAGTGACCGGCCGATAATACCTAGCGGTCTGAATCGAGTCATCCGCGCTCGGGCTCGCCAGTCACTCGGATCGAGGAGGCACGTGGCGGCGACCGCGGCGACGTGCGGCGAGCGGCCCGCGACCTCATAGGCGAGAAGGCCACCGATACTGGCTCCCAAGAGGATCAGCGGCCGGTGGTCGTGTTCGGCGCCAGCGAGATCGACCAGGAGTTCGACCCAATGGTCGTATCGCACGGTCGCGGGGTCCGGTGACCTGGTGCGCCCGTAGAGCGGCAGGTCGACAGCGGAGACATCCAGCCCCCGCGAGGCCAGGAGAGCCGCGATTGGCCAGAGCGCACCACTGTGGCCGCCTGCCCCATGGATCATCAGAAGGCGAGCGGGCGCATCGGCAACGGGAGCGCGTGCAATGTGCACGTCGTGACCCCGCCACTGCCACCAGGTGGTCACGGGCTCCAGTGAGGCCGGGTCCCTGTATCGGGCCGGTAAGAACTGCACGTACGGATTCGCAGGCACGTTCCCAGGCTAACCAAGGCCGCTCGCCCGGCGGGACTCGTTGTCGAACTGCAAGATGACCGCCATCACCGCCAAAGTCGTCAGTTCCGCCTCGCTGATCAAAGCCTGGGTCCCAACCCCGAGCCGGCGGGGCACCCACCCGGGATACCGCCTTACGAAGCCGTTGGCCACACCATCACCCGACCACGCCGGCCGAAAACACCTAGGACAGATCATCTACGCGGCACCCGAGCACGGAGTCCTCCGCGATGTGCCTGCCACATCACAGCGACACCGGAGCCCGGCACGCCCGTCTCTTTTAGCCTCCACGGAGGCATTGCCCGAAGCCGACAGCGCTGGGTCCATCGGGTCGGTCAACAATACGCATTGAGAATGCCCTGATGTAACCGGGAATCGACGTGTCGAAAGCAGAGATCAACAAGTACGAACACCCCGCCTGGCAACCATGGCGACAGGTCGAACTGGCTGCCGCGTCCTGGGATCTCTGCTAAAACCAGGAACGCCTTCACTCCGTAATCGACGATCTCACAGTCTTTTTTCCGTCCTCGGCGTCGGTTGCTGGTTTGAAACCATCGCCTGCGCCACCGTCACACAATTCCTCGGAGCTCTCCGCCGACAGGGAAACACCGCCAGCCAAGCCGAACGATGCTTCACCACCACCGAGGGACATCTACCACCCGAGCACCTCACCAGATTTAATGCCATTCAAGACGATCAGCCCGCGGGCTAAAATGACCCAACTCAGGTTTCGGGCCAGACCGGCACCCACACCGTTCCACTGACAGCTCGTCATGGACCTTGTCATCCAACACCTTCCGCAGGAAAATCTCTTAGGGCCCACAACCCCCTACTAGAAACCGCGATTATTGCAGGAATAGCCATACCCGCCGAAGCGATTGTCAGCGAGCCTCCTATACCGACACTAGACGAAGCGACCAGCCCACCTGCCAAAGCGCCGATCGGGTCCAACCCCCAAGTAGCAAACCTTTCAACACTGGCAGCACGTGACTGAAAACGGTCTTCGATAAGAGTCTGACGCGCGGTGTCGCCAACCACGACTGCAACAACCACACAAAACTTCCATACACTAAAAACCAGAGAGAAGCCCACGGCCGCCAGGCTTCCTCCAAGAGCATTGAGCGGGAAGACGCACATCGAAGACAAAGCGATCAGGAAAAACCCCATACCACGGCAGGACCAGGCATAAACCTCTCCACAACGAGGGGGCTAGGACGGCCGAAACCAAGCCAAGAACGCTTACGACCGTGAACATCAGACCAAGCACGAAGGGACTCAGACCCAGTTCATGAACCGCGTAGACCACAAAAACGGCAAATACCCACGCCTGGAAAAAGTTGAAGACTGAGGCGGTCAGTACGATTGGGCGGAGCACGGCATGCTTTAGGACCGCAGTTATCCCATCTTTGATATCCTGAATATGTGTCACAGAAAGCGCTTCCTGAGATAACCTCGGCGGCTCTCCGCGGGGGACCGACCTCACGGTAAAGGCACTTATCAAGTACGTCACTGAGTTGAGGATATAGACAAACGGAGCACCCACGAGAGGTATCAGAGACCCGGCGGCAAACGGAGCAACCGTACTCCCGGCGCTCTGGCCCGCTTGCATCAGAGAGTTTGCCCGAGTCAGCGATCGACGAGGAACTACAGAGGGAATCGTGGCCGTAAGCGCTGCGTCAAAGAGCATCGTCAAAGTCATTACGACGAACAGCCCGGCCCCTAGACCCCAAGCATTCAGCATGCCCACCCAGTACATTACTGGCAAAGAAAATACAGACACCGCTCGAAAAACTGAGCTATAGATCAGTATGATGCGTCGGCCAAATCTGTCCGCGATCGCCCCTGCGGACAAGCTGACGACAAGCGGCGCAGCCGATCCCGCGGCGGTGACAGCGGCGATCTCAAATGGACTCAAACCCATGCTAGTGGCCATAAAGACGGGCGTCGCGAAACCCACCATCTGCGCACCAAGCATAGAGGCCGACTCGCCGCACCAGATACGTCTAAACGATCTATTAATCATGCGCATTTAGGACCCTTAAGATAGTTTAGGTTCGTGTCGGCAGGCGTGTCCATAAGCTCCCTGGACAGGCAGGAGAAATGGACTCTACACCACCTAGGCTCAGCAGCCAGAGCGCTAATACCAGGATTAATCCGGCCGACACCGTTAGGTCAGATCGGTGCTTGGGAGTCTTTGCCTCCTGGGCGGATCGGCCGATGCCGCCCGAAACTCCCACTACACACTACGAGTCCTCGGCGCCATAGTGTCGGTGCTCGCGGTTAGGATGCTGCTCACCGGTCCACGAGCGGAGGAGGGCACCGTGAAGTTCGTAGCCACAGCTGACTGGCAGCTCGGGATGAGCGCCCACTTCCTCCCTGGTGAGGCCCGTTCCAGGTATCAGCAGGCCCGCTTCGATGCGGTGCGCCGGATTGGCGAGGTCGCGGCCTCCCGCGGCGCCGATTTCGTCTTGGTCTGCGGCGATGTGTTCGAATCGAACCAGCTCGGCCGTGCGGTGGTCTCGCGGGCGGGTGAGGTCCTGCGGGACTACACCGTCCCCGTCCTGCTGTTGCCCGGCAACCACGATCCGCTGGACGGCGCGAGCATCTACGGGTCGGCGGCATTCTCCGAGCGCATGCCCGGTCACGTCCGCGTCATCCGGGACGCCACACCCTTCGAGGTGGTGCCTGGCGTCGAGGTAGTGGGTGCCCCCTGGTTCTCGAAGCGCCCGGCCAGCGACCTGGTCGCCGACGCCGTCTCGACGCTGGAGGCACCTCCGCCAGGGGTATTGCGGGTGATCGCGGCACACGGAGCGCTCAGGTCCCTCAGCCCCGACCGTGACAGCCTGTCCGCCATCGACGACGCGAGGCTCGCCAGCATCATTGACGATGGGCTCGCCCAGGTCGCGATCGTGGGCGACCGTCATTCGACCTACCGGGCTCACCCAGCGATCTGGTACCCGGGGACTCCCGAGGTCACCGACCGGCGCGAGAACGATCCGGGCAATGTCTTGCTGATCGAAGCCGACCACCAGGGCGTCCGCGTCGAGAAGATCCCCGTGGGGGTGTGGTCCTTCCGTGTCGTTAGGGAAGAGATCAACTCTTCAGAAGACGTGGAATCCCTCTCCCGGTTGCTGAATGCCATGCCCGGAAAGGAACGCACCGCCGTGTGGCTGGCGCTGTCGGGGACCCTCAGCACCGCTGAGAAGACCCACCTCGACGATGTCGTCGAATCAGCAGGAGAGGTGTTCGCCCACCTTTCCCACTGGGCCCGGCACACCGATCTGGCGGTGCTTCCAGACAACCAGGACTTCGCCGGTCTCGGCCTCAGCGGGTTCGCCGCGGAGGCCCTCACTGATCTTTCCGAGCGCGCCTCCTGCGGAGGCCAGGACGCGGCGACCGCACAGGAGGCCCTCAGCTTGCTCTACCGGCTGGTGGGAGGGGCTCGATGAAACTGCGCCGCATCCTCCTGCGTAACTTCCGTGGGGTCATTGAGTCCGAGATCCGCTTCGCCGATGGGGTGACCGTCATCGAGGGCCCCAATGAGGCTGGCAAATCCTCCATCGCCGACGCATTCCGCCTGATCCGCCGATACAAGGCTCATTCCCGGCATCGCGAGATCCTGGCCCTCAAACCCGTGGACCGGGACGCTGGCCCCGAGGTCGAGGTCGAGCTCAGCACCGGGCCCTACCACCTGACCTACCGCAAACGCTGGGTACAGCGTCCCGTCACCGAACTAGCGGTCCACGCGCCGCGACCGCACAGCTTCACCGGTGATGAGGCCCACGACCGCTTTGGCGAGATCCTCTCCGAGACCCTCGACCTCGACTTACTCACGGCCCTCGACGTGGTGCAGGGCACCTCTTTAGACCAGCCCCGCCTAGCGAACGTGCTCGCGCTCCAGCGTGCCCTAGACGAGCCATCGTCTGAGACCGAGGGCCACGACGTTTTGCTCGAGCGAATCGAGGAGGTCTATTCCCGCTACTTCACCCCGACAGGACGCGAGACGCTCAGCTACAAGCGCCTGGGGCAGGCCCGCGCCGCGGCCCAGGCGGCGGCCGAGGAGTGCCGCCGCCGCAGCGCCAGCCTGGACACCCTCGTCCAGGATCAGGCCGAAACCACGACCCGGCTGGAGGCCACCCTCAAGCAGCTCCGCGAGGCGCAGGACTGTCTCTCACAGCGGCGCCGCGAGGCGGAGCGGATTGAGGCGCTTCGGCTGGAGGTGGAGTCTGCACTCCAGGCCGAGAAGAAGGCCAGGGGTGATCTCGACGCCGCCACGGCGGCCCACGAGGCCCGAGCCGCGCTGGCCTCAGATGTGGAGAGGCGAACGGCCCGGGTCGCTGAGCTTGAGGCCCAGGCCGAGACCGCGCAGGCCGAGCGCGACCTCTGCGAGCGGGCCCTAGCCGGATCGAGCGTGGCTCTCGCCGATGCCGAGGCCCTCAAGAACGCGGCCCGCACCGCCTCGGCACAGGCAAGGCTGGCGCTGGAGAAGCACCGAGACCGCGCGGAACGAGACCAGCTCACAGCCCGGGCCGAGCGCGCCGGGGAACTGGACCGGCGGTCCCGGGCCGCCCGGGCCGCGCTGGCGGCCAATCCCGTCGACGAGGCAGCGGCGGATCGCCTGGCCGGATTGGCGACCGAGTTACGCATAGCCGAAGACACCCGTGCTCTAGCGGCGGCCACCATGACCATCCGTCCCTTAGGCCCGCGGGTACACCTGGACGGGCATCCGCTCGCCCCAGGCACCGAGACCCTCGCGACGGTGCTGACCGATACCCACCTCGAAGTGCCGGGCCTGCTCGAGGTCGAGATTCGTCCCGGAGCGACTCCGAGCGAGGTCGAAGAAAAGGTGAATCGTGCCCGGGCGAACCTCGAAACCGCACTTGCGGAGGCCGGTGTGAGTTCCGTGCTGGAGGCTCGCGAAAGCGCCGAACGCAGAGCCCGGGCCGCCAGCGCGCTTGAGCACACCGAGAGGGAGCTGAAACTCATCCTCGCCGCGGATTCCCTTGAGGGCATCCGCGAACGCCTCGCGGTGCTGTCGCAACGGCTGGCCGAGGCTGAGCCTCACGACGGGGACACCGGCCTGGCACAGCTGGAGAGCAGCGCGATCCAGACCGCTGCCACGGCGCAGCGGCGCGAGACCGAGGCCGAAGAAGCCCGCGACGAACGGGAGCGGGCCCGCGAGGCCGCGGAAAAGGCCCGCTCGGACTGGGTCCGCGCCTCAGCCGAACTCGGCGCCGCCCGTCAGGAGCAGGCTAACTCGGTCTCTCGGCTGGCCGAGGCCCGCAGCCGCGACGCCGATTCCGGGCTTAGCGAACGGGTCGTCACGGCCACGCGCGAGCTGACCGCCCGTAGGCAAGCCACCGAGGAGGCGCGCCGCGCGCTCAAGGACTGCGACCCAGAGACCACGGAATTGCTGCTAGCCAATCAGACCCAGCTGGTACAGCGCCTCACCGGGCAACGCAGCGACCTTCGCAGCGAGGTTGATGGGCTCACCGCTCTGGTCAGCCACCAGGCCTCCGAGGGGATCTACGATCAGCTGGCCGAAGCCCAGGCTGAACTCAGCGCCGCTGAGGACGAATGGGAGCGAACGGACCGTGCCGCCAAGGCCGCCAGGCTGTTACGCGATGTCATGCTCGACAAGCGCGCCGAAGCACAGCGCAAATATGTGGCTCCCTTCAAGAATCGCATCGAACGGCTTGGCCGGGTCGTTTTCGGCCCCGGCTTCAGCGTCGAGGTGTCAGAGGAGTTGGAGGTCGTCTCTCGCACGGTGGACGGACGCACCGTGCCATTTGATTCTCTCTCGGCGGGGGCCAGGGAACAGCTCGCTTTGCTGGGAAGACTGGCCTGCGCCCAACTGGTCTCTCCGGGAGAAGGAGCGCCGGTGGTGCTCGACGACACCCTCGGTTTCGCCGATCCGGCCCGGCTCGCGGCGCTCAACGCGGTGCTCAACGACGTGGGACAGCTTGCCCAGGTAATCCTGTTGACCTGCCAGCCGCACCGCTTCGCCGCTCTCGGACAGGCCCGCGTCGTGCAGTTGCCCGCCCGCGGCAGTCGCTGATCCTCGGCAGCGGAAGGCCCCGCCGTTCGCCACAGGCCACGCCCAGCGGAGATCAAAGCCGCCCGATCGCTGGAGGACGGGGATCTCCCCAGAGCCCTGTACCTAAAAGACCACAGACGCCGCCGGGAAGAGTCACCTCTTCGGCGCGGGCTCTGGGGAGATCACCCAGCCGATGATCACCCCAGAGAGTCTCCGGGACCCTTTGGGTGGGACCCGGCCGGTAGTCCAGGCGGAAATCTGGGCCAAGACCTTTAGTTCGCCGCAGGGTAATCGGTGAGACCCTCACCCCAGACCGAAACCGGTACCCGGGGCCCGGCACTGGGCCCTCTGCCAGCCAGTCTGCCAGGTTGGGCAGGATCACCTCCCGGAGGAGAATCCCGGCATCCCGGAGCGCCAGCCTCCCGATACCAGTGCGATCCTCCCAGGAGGGTCGTCGGGGTGTCCAGCGCTAGAGACCGCTCCGGTCTTGACCCAGACCGCCGCTTCCGGAACCACCAGCACCAAGCCGGGAGGCCCACGCCGTACCGTCGATCTGGCAGGCGGGCCAAGCGCGCCACGGTTCGTTCCTCTTCGGTTCCTTGATGAACGGAAACCACGCCATGAGAAACAGGAGCCTGGCTCCGTGGCCCGCCCGATGACCGGATTGGAGCAGCATGAGAGTTCCCTCATGAGCCTTTGTTCTCCTTTCGCCGGGAATCGGGGGTCTGCTACGAATAGAGCATGCTTCGACAGACGATCGCTATGACCTTCAGCGCAGTGAGCGTTCTCGCGCTGGCTGCTTGCGGCTCGAATACCGCCGTACCCGCCGCCACGGGATCGGCCGCCGCGTCCAGCCAGCAGGCCCCCGCGACCTCCGCCCCGGCGGCCGCAGCGACCAGCGTCGCACCAGCTGCCGCCCCTAGCGACAGCCTGTCCGCGGCCCTGGCAGCCATCGCCACCGCTGAGAAGGCGGTCGGCGGCATCGCGGTGAGCATCGACGACGAGGATGACGACAAGTCCTGGGAGGTCGATGTCCAGACCGAGAACCGCCGGGTCGAGGTCAAGGTCTCCGGTGATGGCGCGACCGTCTTGAAGCAGGAGAATGAGGACCACGAGGCCGATGAGTGGGCCGCCGTCTCCGGCGCCAAGGTCCGGATCGCGGACGCTATGAAGGCAGCGATGGCCCACACCCCTGGCCGCTTCGACGACGCCGACCTGGACGACGAGAACAATAGCCGTCACCACTGGGAGGTGTCGGTATATCCGCAGGGATCAAACGATTCCATCGACCTTGACGTCGATCTGGGGACCGGGCAGGTCTCCAAGCGCTAACCCATGAGCTGGCTGGGATACCGGGGCGCCTCCCCCCTCGGCGGACCTCTTTTCCGCTCCGCTACCGGGTCCCAGCCCCCAGCCCGACCGCACGTGACCTGCTCGTTGCGGTCGGGCTCCTTGTTGTGTTCGCGGGGGCACCGGACGGGTACTCTTGACCCGCCATGATCTCGCTCACCGATCCCATCCGTCCTGAACCGGACGCCCTATACGAACATTTCACGGCCTGGGCCACCCAACGTGGGCTGTCGCTGTACCCACACCAGGACGAATCCGCGATCGAGCTGTTCAGCGGCAACAACCTGATCCTGGCCACACCCACCGGTTCTGGCAAGTCCCTGGTCGCCTTGGCGGCACACTTCGCAGCTCTGGCCGATGACCGGGTCAGCTTCTATACCGCTCCCATCAAGGCCCTAGTCAGCGAGAAGTTCTTCGCGCTGTGCGAGGTCTTCGGGCCCGACAACGTCGGTATGGTTACCGGAGACGCATCGGTCAACGCCGATGCGCCGATCATCTGCTGCACCGCCGAGATCCTGGCCAATCTAGCGCTGCGGGAAGGAGCCCTCGCCGATGTCGGCATGGTGATCGCCGACGAGTTCCATTTCTACTCCGAATACGATCGCGGCTGGGCCTGGCAGGTGCCTCTGCTCGAGCTGCCGCAGGCTCAGTTCCTGCTGATGTCGGCGACCCTCGGCGATGTCACCTTCCTCGCCGACGACCTGTCCCGGCGCACCGGGCGCCCGACCAGCGTCATCGCCGACGCCGAAAGGCCCGTTCCCCTGGACTTCGAGTGGTCCATGACACCGCTGCAGGAGCGCGTCGAGCAGCTGGTGAAACACGACCGCGCCCCGATCTATATCGTCCATTTCACCCAGGCCGAGGCCGCCGAGAGGGCGCAATCCTTGCTGTCTGTGAGACTGATCGACACGGCCGAGGCGGCGGCGCTGAAACACGAGATCGGCGGATTCCGGTTCGGTCCAGGCTTCGGCCAGATACTGGCCAAGAGCGTGAAACGAGGCATCGGCATCCACCACGCGGGGATGCTGCCGAAGTACCGCCGCCTGGTCGAACAGCTCGCCCAAGCGGGCCTGCTCAAGGTGATTTGCGGCACCGACACCCTCGGGGTGGGCATCAATGTCCCTATCCGCACGGTGCTATTCACCGGTCTGACCAAGTACGACGGGTCCAAGGTCCGCAGGCTGAAGTCCCGGGAGTTCCATCAGATCGCCGGACGCGCCGGGCGCGCCGGATTCGATTCCCACGGCTATGTCGTGGTGCAGGCCCCCGAGCACGTGATCGACAACGAGATCGCCCTAGCCAAAGCTGGAGATGACCCGAAAAAGCGCCGCAAGGTACAGCGCAGGAAACCGCCCGAAGGGTTCGTGGGCTGGACCGAGGAGACCTTCCAGCGGATCATCGTCGCCCAACCCGAGCAACTGGTGAGCCGGATGCGCGTCACCCACGCCATGATCCTCAACATCGTGCAGCGTCCCGGTGATCCGGTGGCGGCGCTGCGGCGGTTGCTGCAAGACAACCACGAACCGTGGCGAGCCACCCGCGCTCTGTCACGGCGGGCCGTGGCACTGGCGAGGGGGTTGCTGGCCTCCGGGGTCCTCGTCAAAGCTGAGGGGCGGTGTGAACTGAGCGCCGAGGTGCAGCAGGATTTCGCGCTCAACCAGCCGCTGGCGCCGTTCGCGGTCGCCGCGCTCGACCTATTGGACCGCTCCTCACCCACCTATCACCTCGACGTGGTCTCGGTCGTGGAGGCCGTTCTAGAGGACCCGTTCCAGGTGCTGCTCGCCCAGCAGTTCGTGGCCAGGGGAGAGGCGCTCGCCGAGATGAAAGCCGATGGCCTCGACTATGACGAGCGGATGGCCGAGCTGGAATCCGTCACCTGGCCCAAACCGCTGGCCGAGTTGCTGGAACACGCGCTGGCGGCGTTCACCTCCTCCCACCCCTGGGTCGATGCGAACGCGCTGTCGCCGAAGTCGGTCGTGCGCGACATGTGGGAGCGGGCCATGACCTTCACCCAGTTCATCTCCTTCTACAAACTGCAGCGCAGCGAGGGGACGGTGTTGCGCTATCTCACCGACGCCTACCGCACGCTGCGCCAGACGGTCCCCGACCAGGCCAAGGACGAGCCTCTCCAGGACCTCATCGAGTGGCTGGGAGAGACGGTCCGCCAGGTTGACTCTTCGCTGCTGGACGAATGGGAGGCGCTGACCAACCCAGGCTCCGGGCCCCAGGCGGCATCCAGCGCGCCTCCGCCCCCGCCTCGCCCCGTCACCGGGAACGAGCGCGCATTCACGGCGATGGTCCGAACGGCCATGTTCCGCCGGGTCGAGCTCGCGGCTCGCGATGACTGGGCCGGGCTGGGAACCTTCGAAAGCGAGTCGGCCGCCCTAGCCGACCCACCGCTTCCGGTCGCGATGGACGCCGAGGCCTGGGATATCGCTCTCGGCGAATACTGGGACTCCTATGACCACATCGGCACCTCCTCCCAGGCCCGCGGACCCGGCCTCTTCCGCATCGAACGGCAGCCCGGGCGGTGGCTCGTCACGCAGGTCATTGACGATCCGGATGGCAACCACGACTGGAGGATCGTGGCCGAGGTTGATCTGGCCGCCAGCGACGCCTCGGGCGCGGCGATCGTCCGGGCGCTGGAGTTCGGTGAGTTCCGCTGAGCCCGCGTCTGGAGTTCTCGCGTCTCGATCCGCCGAAAGCTCTAAACACCGAAGTCCATGATTGGTAGGCTGTCGGCGCGATGAATCTCATGTTGACCCTGACGATCCTGGCTGCCTCAGTCGTGGCGACCCCCGTGCTGACGAGATTGCTCGGACGCAACGCTGGCTGGCCACTGGCGGCTGCCTACCTGGCTGCCTCAGCCGTGTTCTGGCCTGCCGCCGCTCAGGCCATATCCGGCCAGCCGCCCTCATGGGCCGTGTCCTGGGTGCCGGCCTTGGGAGTCGATTTCTCGTTGCGGGCCGACGGGCTAGGGGTCATCTTCGGCTATATCGCCCTGCTGATCGGTGCCGTGGTCTTCTGCTATTCCACCAGGTATCTGGGCCAGGGCAGACAACTCGGTTTCTACCTCGTCATGACCATGTTCACCACCTCGATGCTGGGCCTGGTGCTGGCCGGTGACCTGGTAGTGCTGTTCATCGCCTGGGAGCTGACCTCTCTGGCCTCCTTCCTGCTCATCGCGAGCGCTGGGCAATCCGGCGAGGCCGCGTCCATGCGGACGCTGCTCATCACCTTCATCGGCGGCATCTTCCTGCTGGTCGCGGTCGCGCTGACCTGGAAGACGACCGGAACTACCGTCCTGAGCGAGATCTTCGCCCATCCGGTCTGGCAGTCCGACCCGGCGTTCACCGCCACCGTCGCCACACTGGTCGCGCTGGCCGCATTCACCAAGTCGGCACAGTTCCCCTTCCATGTCTGGCTACCGGACGCCATGGCGGCGATCACCCCGGTCAGCGCCTATCTGCATGCCGCGGCAGTGGTGAAGGCCGGCATCTTCTTGTTGCTACGGTTCAGCCCGCTCTTCGCTTCCACCCCGGCCTGGAACGCGCTGTTGCTCACCGCCGGGTTGTTCACCACCTGTATTGGGGCCTGGTTCGCCTTGCAGCAGACCGACCTGAAGAAGCTGATGGCCTATTCCACGGTCAGCCAGCTGGGGCTCATCGTCGCGGCTATCGGCATCGGGACCGAAGCGGCACTCATCGCGGCCATCATCCACACCGTCGCTCACGCGCTGTTCAAGTCCGGCCTGTTCATGCTGGTCGGCGTCATCGACCATTCGACCAATACCAAAGACCTGCGCCGCCTACCACCCAAGCTGTACCGGGCGCTGCCGGTCACCTTCGCGTTCACCGCCATGGGTTGCGCTTCCATGGCCGGTATCCCGCCGATGATGGGCTTTGTGTCCAAGGAGGCGATCTTTGCCTCCCTCCTGGGTGCTCCGGGCGCGTCCTGGACCGGCTGGGCGGCGCTCCTGGTCGCCGCGCTCGGTTCGGTACTCACCTTCAGCTACTGCGCCAAGATCGTGCTGGGGGCCTTCTTCGACGGCACCGAGGAGGGCCGCAGCGTGGAGCGTCCCAGCTGGATACTCCTGGGCAGCGCCGCATTGCCGATCGCCGTCAGCGTGGTCTTCGCACTCGTCATCGGGGTCCTGGACCAGCCCATCGGAGCCGCGGCCACCGCCAGTTCCGGTTCGCAGGCACACCCGCATCTATCCCTCTGGCATGGCCTGACCATCGAATTGGGTGCCAGCCTGCTCGTCATCACGTTCGGTTGCCTCGTGGCGTGGCGGCGGCGTGCGGTCTTCCGGGCTATCGAGAAGAATCCCTTCCCCTATACCGGTGCCGATGTGATCCACCAGGTCAACCGGGGACTGCGACGGGTCGGCACCTATCTGAACGAACTGGTCAACGACTATTCACCATTCCGGCATGTGCTCGCGATCCTCGGCTCGCTCGGCGTAGTGGGGCTCAGCGGCGTGCTCGTCCTGCTCGGAGTCGGGCTGCCCAGCCAGACCGCCAGCTTGAGCCAGCCGATCGACGCTGTCATCTTGCTGCTCATCACCGTGGCGGTGATCTCGGTCGTCCGTTCCCGGGCGCGGATCGCGGCGACGGTGTCGTTGTCGGCGGTCGGCATCCTCGCCACCGTGCAGATCCTCTCCCTTGGTGCCCCAGACGTCGCCCTGACCCAATTGCTGGTGGAATCACTCGGCATCATCGTCATCATGCTGGTGCTGCAGCGCCTGCCGCTGGAGTTCCCCCGCCCGTCCCGGCGTCACCGCGGCGGGAGTATCCTGGTTTCGCTGCTAGTGGGGGCGTCGGTCGCCTCCTTGACATGGGCGCTCAGCGGACGCCGCGGCAAGTCGGAGATCGCTCAATATTACCTGGAGAACACCGAGCCGATCGCTGGAGGGTTCAACGTCGTCAACGTGATCCTGGTGGAGTTCCGCGCCCTGGACACCATGGGCGAGCTCGCCGTGCTGGGGATGGCCGGGGTGGCCATCATCGCTTTGCTGTCATCGGTGCGCCACCGTCACCTCGACCCCGAAGGGGTGGAGGAGAGGCAGGTGCCAGAGCCCCTTCTGCCACTGAGAAGCGATCCCAGCAGCACCGCCTACCGTGCCATCCATGTCCCGTGGCCGAATGTCGTGGGGCTCCAGCTGATGCTGCGTTTCGTAAACCCCATTCTGCTGGTGATCTCGGCCGTGCTGTTCTTCCGCGGGCACAACGAGCCCGGTGGCGGATTCATCGCCGCGCTGGTGGCCTCCGCCGCGGTCGGGCTGACCTATCTGTCGACCTCGCGGGACCGGCAGCTCGGGCCCCCGCGGGTTCCGCTGGGGCTGATCGGAGGCGGAGTTCTTACCGCGGTCTCGACTGGTGTGGCCGGGCTGGCTCTGGCGGGTTCTTTCCTGGAGCCGATCCACGGCTATCTCGCCGGGATACACCTCACCACGTCGATGATCTTCGATGTCGGTGTCTACTGCGCTGTGGTCGGTCTGATCCTGGTGGCCTTCAACGTTCTCGGCGCTTCCAAGGACACCATCGAGGGCACCCGCGAGCGGGTGGACGAGGCCGTTGAGGGAGAGGTCGAAGGCCCGCTAGACACCGTGCGTGGCGAGAAGAGGGTCGCGATCCGAAGCAAGTTCATCGCCGACGGGCAAGCTCCCCGGGAGGTGGGACGATGATCCTCACGTGCACGATCTTCGTGCTGGTCACCGGAGGAACCTATCTGCTGCTGCAGCGCAGCATGGTGCGCGCGGTGTTCGGCATGGGTCTTATCAGCCATGCCGCGAACCTGATCCTGCTGTCCACCGGTGTCTCGGCATGGCGCCGCGAACCGCTGACCAACCTGAGCGACGCGGCCTCGGCCGCCGACCCGCTGCCGCAGGCCTTCGTGCTGACCGCCATCGTTATCACCTTGGCGGTGACGATCCTGATGCTGGCGCTGGCTGTGCTCGGACACAACGACGATATGAGGCGCATGCCCGAGACGGGGGAGACACACGAGGTATGATCGCCAGTCTGTTGCCCCTTCTCGTTGCCCTTCCACTCGCTTCGGCCGGATTGAGCGTCGTCGCCCGCTTCGCCTGGGTCGAGCGGACGCTGATGCTGGCGGTGCCCGCCATCACGATGGTCGCCGGTTGTCTGCTGCTCGGCTATCACACCACCACCCCGGTCATCGCGCACAACGTCGGGGCCTATATCGGCGGTGTCGCGATCGTGTTCGCCTCCGACACCTTGACCGCGCTGATGCTGACCGTGACCGGCCTGGTGACGCTCATCTCCTGCGCCTACCTGATGGGCACCGGAGAGGACCGGTACCGTTTCGTCCCCGCCCTGATCCTGATGCTCATCACCGGTGTCAATGGGGCGGTGCTCACCGGGGACCTGTTCAACCTGTTCGTCTTCGTCGAGGTCATGCTATTGCCCTCCTATGCGCTGGTCGCGGTCACCGGGTCGTGGCGCAGGCTCGGGGTGGGGCGCATGTTCGTCATCGTGAACCTGGTGACCAGCACCATCTTGGTGATCGGCGTCGGCTTCGTCTACGGCGCCACTGGTACCGTCAACCTCGCCGCCCTGGCCGGTGTCGCCGCCAGCAACCCATCGGCAGCTCTCGCCGTGGTGATCGTGCTGTTCGCGCTGCTGGTCAAGGCCGGGGTCGTGCCGGTGCACGGCTGGCTTCCCCGTTCCTATCCGGCCACCTCCGCCGGGATCATGGCCTTGTTCTCCGGGATCCATACCAAGGTCGGTCTATATGCGGTGTACCGCATCTATGCGACGGTCTATGGGCCCGCCGCCTCGTGGCTTCCGGTCCTGGCGGGGGTGGTGATCGCGACGATCGTCATCGGTTCGCTGGCCACCTTCGGGGAGCGCCGCATCCGCGGGGCCCTCGCCTACCAGATGGTCGCCGGGGTCGGGCAGATCCTCGTGGGGGTCGTCGCATTTACCCAGCTGTCCCTGGCCGCCGGGCTGTTCTACATGATGCATCACATGGTGACGATGGGCTCCCTGGTCATGGCCTCGGGCGCCATCGAGACCACCTATGGCAGCGGACGGTTCGACCGCTTGCAGGGACTGATGAAACGAGAACCGCTCATCGCGACCGTCATGGCACTCGGCTTCGCGTCGCTGGTCGGTCTTCCCCCTACCTCGGGGCTGTGGGGCAAGGTGGCGCTGCTGGGAGGGGCAGCCGAGGCAGACCAGCCGTTGTCCATCTGGCTGCTCGCCGCCGTAGGCCTGGCGTCGGTGGTATCGCTGATGGCGTTGCAGCGTGTATGGGTGGATGTGTTCTGGGGCCCGCCGATGAAGCACTTCTTGCCCGACGACCCGGTGACCGCCCGGGGTGAGCGCACCGTCATCGACGAAGCCGTCAGAATCCGGCTTCGCCGCTCCTGGCCATCGCTGGTGCTGATTGGGGTATCGGTCACGCTGTTCCTGGCCGCCGGTGCTGTCTGGCCGTATTTCGAGAGCGCCGCGGCCGGGCTGCTCGATGTGTCCGACTATGCGAAGGCGGTGCTCGGCGGATGAGGATCTTCCGGTTCATCTATTACCTTGGCTATCTGGTCGTCCACATCGTGCTCGGGAGCCTGGCGGTCGTGCGTTCGGCGCTGACCCGGGGCGGAGCGGGCAGACCATGCATCGTGGAGTTGCCGCTGCGTTGCATCACGGACCTGGAGATTTCGCTTCTGGCTTCGTCGATCACGATCACCCCCGGGACTCTGGTGCTCGGTGTGGCCGCCGCTCAGCAGGAGGCGCCGCCCACCCTGTTCGTGCACAGTCTTTATGACAACGACCGAGAGCGGGTGGTCTCTGGGCTGCGGGCCCTGGAAAGCGTCGTGCTCAACGCGACCCGGAAGGGGGGAGTGTCATGATCGCTGGGCTCTGGTTCGCCACCGGTGTCTTGGCCCTAGCCGTTCTGCTGGGCCTGATCCGTATTGTCACAGCGCAAGACGCCGCCAGCCGTGCGGTGGTCGGGGACCTGGTGTTCTTCAGCTGCATCGGTATCCTCATCATCCAGGGCATGCTGCATGATTCGGCCGTCGCCGTGGACGCCGCGCTGATCGCCTCAATCCTCGGGATTCTGGCTACCGTAGCCCTGTCCCGCATCCTGACGAGAGGACGACGCTGATGGAGTTCGTGACCGGCGCTCTCATCACACTGTGCGTGGTGGTCGGTTCGCTGTTCGTGCTGGCGGTAGCCGTGGTCTTCTTCAAGGAACGCGACGCCGTGTCGCGGATCAACGCGCTCGGCCCAGCCACGGCCCTCGGGTTGCCGCTCATCGTGACCGGGGCCCTGATTGAGTGGGCCTGGCAGTTCGGTTTCAGCGGCTGGTTGCTGTTCAAATCCATCGCCACGATCTGCGCGCTGGTGCTGGTCTCCTCGGTCGCATCGAATGTGCTCGCCCGCGCTGCCTATGCGTCGGGTGCTCCGCTCGACCCCCGCACCTCGCCCAATGATCTGGCCGAGGATCGGCCCGACGAATAAGCCCCGCCTCTCAGCCACACGTCAGGCGTCCCCGGCCGCCTGGCCCGTAGCCCGACCTAGGAGCCAACATGACCTACCGCCCCGAGACGCTCGCGGTTCACGCCGGACAAGAGCAAGCCGACCCCGCGACCAACGCCCGCGCGGTGCCCATCTACCAGACCACCTCCTACGTCTTCGACGACACCGCGCACGCCGCCGACCTGTTCGCGTTGCGGACGCCGGGCAATATCTATACCCGCATCATGAACCCGACTCAGGACACCTTCGAGACCAGGATCAACGCCCTTGAGGGCGGCGTCGGCGCCATGGCTACCGCGTCGGGGGCCTCGGCGGTGACCTATGCGGTGCTGAATCTGGCCTACGCCGGTGACAACGTCGTGGCCCTGTCGACCCTCTACGGCGGGACCTATGCGCTGTTCGCCCATACCCTGCCCCAGTTCGGGATCGAGGTGCGTTTCGTCGACCCGGACCGGCCCCAAGACCTGGCCGCCAGCGTGGACGAAAAGACCAAGCTGGTGTTCGGAGAAACCCTTGGAAACCCGAGCCTCAACGTCATCGACCTAGACGCCTGGGCCACGGCGGCGCACGGCCTCGGCCTGCCGTTCATCGTGGACAACACGGCCGCGCCGATGCTGACCCGTCCCTTCGACCACGGCGCAGACGTGATCGTCTACTCGGCGACCAAATATCTCGGCGGGCACGGTACCAGTCTGGGCGGTGTCATCATCGACGGGGGACGCTTCGACTGGGCCAGCCACGCCGATCGTTTCCCCGGGCTCTCTGGTCCCGACCATGCCTACCACGGCGTCGTATGGACCGAGGCCGCTGGCCCGGCTGCCTACATCGTCCGCGCCCGCACCGTGCTGTTGCGCAACACCGGGGCAGCCGTGTCACCATTCAATGCGTGGCTGTTCCTGCAAGGTATGGAGACCCTGCACCTGCGCATGGAGCGACACTGCGGCAACGCGCTCGCGGTCGCGCGGTGGCTCAACGAACACGAGGCCGTCGCCTGGGTCAACTATCCGGGGCTTGAGGACAGCCCTCACAAAGAGGTCGCCGACCGGATCTTCAGCGGGGGATATGGCGGCCTGGTGTCCTTCGGGCTCAGGGCAGGCCGATCCGGAGGAAGCCGGTTCGTCGAGGCATTGCAGCTGTTCAGCCACCTGGCCAATATCGGGGACGCGAAGTCCCTGGCGATCCACAACGCCACCACGACCCACAGCCAGCTCACCGAGGAGGAACTGGCCTCGGCGGGCGTCGCACCCGAGATGGTGCGGCTGTCCATCGGCATCGAACACATCGACGACATCCTGGCCGATCTGGACCAGGCGCTGCGCGCTGCGGGTGAGCCCACCCAGCAGGTGCCCTCGTGACCGCGCCCGGCTCGGTCGGTGTGGTTGAGACCTCGCTGCTGGAGGCCTTCACCGCCGCCGAGCCGCTATCATTGGCCAGCGGTGATCGGATCGGGCCGGTGCACGTCGCCTACGAGACCTACGGCGTGCTCAACGCCGAGCGTTCGAACGCGGTCTTTGTCTGCCATGCCCTGACCGGGGACGCCCATGCCGCCGGGTGGCACCCCGGGGCCGCCAAGGCGGGCTGGTGGGACAACCTCATCGGACCGGGCAAGCCCCTCGACACTGAACGCTGGTTCGTGGTCTGCGCCAACCTGCTGGGCGGCTGCCGGGGCACCACCGGCCCGTCCAGTATCGACCCGGACACCGGCCGGCCCTATGGACTGAGGTTCCCGCTGCTGGCGATGAGCGATTTCGTCTCGGTCCACCGGCGCCTGGGGGAACGCCTCGGCATTGCCCGCTGGGCCAGCGTCATCGGTGGATCGCTCGGCGGGATGCAGGTACTGGATTGGGTGCTGAGCCACCCCGAGGAGATCGCCCACGCCATCATCGTCGCCTCATCGAGCCGCCTGACGGCCCAGAACATCGCCTTCTCAGCGGTCGGGAGGCAATCGATCATGCGCGACCCCGGTTTCGCCGACGGTGACTTCACCGTGGCCGGGACCAGCCCCGATGCTGGCCTCGCGGTGGCCCGCATGATGGCCCACATCACCTACCTGTCCGAGAGCGCATTCTCGGAGAAGTTCGGCAGGCAGCCTCAAAACGACGAGATCAACCACGGTTTTGGGGTGGATTTCGCGGTCGAGAGCTACCTCGACCATCAGGGGGAATCCTTCCTGCATCGCTTCGATGCCCTGAGTTACCTCTACCTCACCCGGGTCATGGACTATTTCGATCCCTTCGCTAAGCCGCAGGCCACCGCGCGGATCGCCCGCGAACGGCCGCGCTGTCTGGTGGTGAGCTTCGACACCGACTGGAGGTTCTCCACCGACCATTCCCGACGCATCGTGCGCCACTTGGAGCAGGCCGGGGTGCCGGTGAGTTTCCGGGAGATCGCCTCGGTGTGGGGACACGATTCCTTCCTGCTGGCGATCCCGGACTACCACGCCACGCTGCGCGCCTTCTTCGACCGCGCCGCCGAAGACCTGGGGATCCTCCGATGAGACTACGCGCCGATCTGGCCCTGCTGGCCAGCCTGATCCCGCCGGGCAGCCGCGTCCTCGACCTGGGTTGTGGGGACGGGGCACTGCTGCGGCATCTGATGGACCAGAGGGGGTGCAGCGGGACCGGGGTGGAGCGTGATCCGGCGTCGGTGGTCGCGGCGATCCGCTCCGGGGTGCCGGTCATCGAGCTTGATCTCGATTCGCAACTCGATGAATTCGCCGACGGCTCTTACGACGTGGTGATCCTGTCCCGGACGCTGCAAGTGGTGCGCAAGCCGGGCGACCTGCTCCCGGAACTGGCCAGGATCGCCGACCTGGCGATGGTCTCGATGCCGAACTTCGGCTACTGGAGGAACCGGCTCAGGCTCCTGCGCGGCCGGATGCCCATGTCCAGAGACCTGCCCTATGCCTGGTACGACACGCCGAACCTGCACTTCTCGACGCTGGTGGACCTGGAGCCGCTGTTCACCCAGGCGGGCCTGAGGATCGAGCAGCGGATCCCCCTCACCGAGCGGGGAGTGCGCCGGTCCTTCGACCGGCTGCGTCCCAACCTGCTGGCCGGTTCCGCGCTCTACGTGCTGCGGGCCAACCGCTAGCCGGTCAGCGCGGCCCGGACCCGCTCGGCCGAAGTTCCCAACCCGAGTTCCGCGGTGAGGGCTTCGAACCGCTGGGTATCTATCGCATCCGGGTGCCACGGGGCCACCTGGGCGACGGGGAGATCCGCTACCGCGGTCACGACCGAGCGCGCCGGGGCAAGATAGTCCCGGCCAGCCAACACCTTAGCCCTGACCCCGGAGGTCATCTCCGATTCTGGGTCCTCAGCCGCGGCCAGGATCTCGTCCAGGCCACCATATTTCCGGATCAGCGCGGCGGCCGTCTTCTCCCCGATGCCCTTGACCCCCGGGAGACCGTCGCTGGGGTCACCTCGCAACACAGCGAAATCGACGTAGCGTCCGGCCGGGATGCCGTGGGCGGATTCGACCCAATCCGGGGTGACCAGCTCGGAACGCGACACCCCGCGTCCCAGGTAGATGACGCTGACCCGTTCGGTGACCAGCTGGAATAGGTCTCGGTCGCCGGTCGCGACATAGACCTCATCGCTGGAGCTGGCCGCCAGGCTGGCCAGCACATCGTCGGCCTCATAACCGGAGACACCGATCACCGGTAGTCCCAGCGCCGCGAGGACCTCCCGGATGGGACCGACCTGGCAGGAGAGTTCTTCGGGGGTGTCCTCAGCCAGGCCACCGGCCTCGGCGAGTCGATGCGTCTTGTAGCTGGAGATCAGCTGGACCCGCCAGGCCGGGCGCCAGTCCTCGTCCCAGGCGCAAGCCAGGCGCGACGGCGCGTAGTCGCCTACCAGGCGCGCGATGAAGTCCAGTAGGCCTCGCACGGCGTTGACGGGCCGGCCGTCGGGGGCCCGCATCGAGGACGGGAGCCCGAAGAAGGCCCGGTAATACAACGATGCGGTATCAATTGTCAGGAAGCGGCCGCGTTTCACTAACAAATTGTGACACGCTGACCTCATGGAGACGATCGATCAAGAAATTCTTGCTCTGCTCAGCAAGAACGGGCGGATGTCGTTCACGGATATTGGAAAACTCACCGGCCTGTCGACCTCAGCCGCCCAGCAGCGAGTACGACGGCTGGAACAACGCGGTTTCATCGACGGCTATCACGCCAGCGTCAATGCCGAGGCGGTCAACCGATCGCTCACCGCATTCATCTCAGTGCGCCCGCTGGATCCTCGCGACGATGGGGAACTGCCGCTACAGGTCGCGGGGATTCCACAGATCACGGCGTGTTATTCGATCGCGGGGGACGCCTCCTATCTGCTGCAGGCCCAGGTGGGCACCACCGGGGAACTCGACACCTTGCTGACCGAACTGCGCAGCACCGCTCACGTCAACACGACGACCACGGTGGTGCTCAGCACCATCTTCGCTAACCGGCCTCTGGTCCATTCCCCGGGTGGTGTCGGCTAAGCTCCCTGCGTGCTCCCTATCTCCGGGCCTTTCGCCGCCCTCGGTGCCGTCGCGGCTGGCGCAGCCATCGGGTTGGCTTTCGTCCCATATGGTCTGTGGCCGCTGGCGATTATCGGTGTGGCGGCCGTCAGCCTGCTCATCGGACGCCGCCCAGGCGCATCTGGGGCCGGTCTGGGCTATCTCGCTGGCATCGGCCTGAACCTGGTCGCGTCGTGGTGGATCAGCGTGTTCGGCTGGCCGGTCGCGGCCGCTTTCCTCGCAGTGGTGTCCGCCTGGTACGCACTGCTGGGCTGGTTACTGACCCGGGTGCGTTCTCTTCCAGGCTGGCCGTTATGGTCGGCATGTTGCTGGTCCCTGGTGGAACTCGGCTCTTCGGTGGCGCCGCTGGGCGGATTCGGCTGGAACCGGTTGGCTTTCACCACGGCCGACCAGCCCCTGTCTGGTTTCTTGCCTTGGATCGGAGCGACCGGGGTGAGCTGGCTCGTGGCCCTGCTCGGCTTCGCCCTCGCACAAGCCGTGAGTAACCCTCGGGGGAGGGCCCTGGGCATCGCCGCCTTGATATCCTGTTTCGCTCTCGGGGGAGCTCTCAAGCTGATCCCGATTCCACCGGCCCAGGAACAGGTCACGGTCGGGATGGTGCAGGGAGATGTCGGCGGCAGCGGCTATACCTACCTCGGGGAGGCCCGCTCGGTGACCCGCTATCACCTCGCTGAGACCATCTCGCTGATGGCGAAGGCCCGGGCCGGTCAGGAGCCGATGCCCGATTTCATCCTCTGGCCGGAGAACTCGACCGACCTCGATCCGATGAAGGACGCCGGGACTAGGCGCTTGATCGAACTGGCCACCGGCATCGCCGCCAGGCCGATCCTCATCGGCACCATCTCGGAGGGTCCGGGTCCCGACCAGCGTCAGACCACCGGTCTGTGGTGGGATCCGCTGACCGGGAGCGGGCCACGCTACGACAAGCGCAACCTGGTTCCCTTCGGCGAGTGGATCCCGTTCCGGGAGTTCCTGCTGCCGCGCATCCCGGTGCTTCGGCTGGTGGGCCGCGAGAGCGTTCCCGGGGACTCTCCCGGGGTGCTGGAGGTCGCCGCCGGGGGGCGGGAGGATCTCCGCCTCGGCGACATCATCTGCATGGAACTCGCCTATGACGAGACGGTCTACGACACGCTCCGCCACGGCGCCCAGGTGCTGCTGGTGCAAAGCAGCAATGTCACCTTCACCGGTTCGGCCCAGCCCCACCAGCAGTTCCAGCTCACCCGCATCCGCGCCATGGAGGCCAGGCGTGAGATCGTCGTGGCGACCACGAGTTCCTTCTCGGGCCTGATCGAGGCCGATGGCCGGGTGAGCTACAAAACCTCCGAGGGCACGGCGGATTCGGCGAGCTTCACAGTCGGGGTGCGCGACGGAGTCACGCCGGGTGTGGCCATGCAGCCCTATGCCGGGTGGGTGATCGCTGCGTGTGCGCTGCTCGGTGTGCTGCTCAGTTGTGTTTCGTGGGGCTCGACTAGACTCGACTCAATGCCTGAAGCCGAAGATGGAGCAGCCATATGACCGATCCCTCGCTGGAGCGCGTTCTCGTCATCATCCCGACCTATAACGAGGCCGAGAACATTGAGGCCATTACGGCGAGGCTTCGAGCCGCTGTGCCTCGGGCCCACGTCCTGATCGCCGACGACAATTCCCCAGACGGCACCGGCGCGATCGCCGACCGTATCGCCGAACGCGACGACCATGTGCACGTCATGCATCGCAAGGGTAAGGAGGGTCTCGGCGCGGCCTATCTGGCGGGCTTCCACTGGGGTCTGGAGCGGGACTACCAGGTGCTGGTCGAGATGGACGCCGACGGTTCCCATCAGCCCGAGCAGTTGCCCAGCATGCTGGCCGCTCTTGAGGACGCGGACATGGTCAAGGGGTCCCGCTGGGTGCGTGGTGGCAGCGTGGTCAACTGGGCGAAGTCGCGGGAGTTGCTCTCCCGCGGCGCGAGCCTGTATACCCGGGCCTGGCTTGGCCTGCCGGTCAAAGACACCACCGGCGGGTTCACCGCTTTCCGCGCTTCGACCCTGCGGGGTATCAGTCTCGACGAGATCGCCTCGGCGGGCTATTGCTTCCAGATCGACCTGGTGTGGCGAGCGGTGCGCGTCGGCTTCCGGGTCAAGGAAGTACCCATCGAGTTCATGGAGCGGGAGTTCGGCACCTCGAAGATGAGCCGCAATATCATCACCGAGGCATTGATCCGCACGACGCTGTGGGGCATCGACCACCGCGTCGGCCAGCTACGGAGCCTGCTCCGGCGCAAGAAACGGGGTTGAGATGCGTCGCGTCGCATGGATCCTGCCTGCCCTAGTCATCTCCGGCATCGTGCTCGTGGTGGCCGAGTTCATCGTGCTCGGCTACATGGCCGATGTGATCGGCCTCATGCCCGCGCTGGGGATCACGGTCGCTTTCAGCGGGGTCGGCATCTGGCTGACCAGACGCGAGGGTGCCAAGGCGTGGCGCGCTCTGGCGGAGGCGGTCACGCTGGGAAGGATGCCGACCGGACAGCTGGCGGACGCCGCCCTGGTCCTCGTGGGCGGACTGCTGCTGTTCCTACCCGGCTATGTCAGCGATCTGATCGGGTTGCTGCTGTTGCTGCCATTGACGCGGGGGCTCATCCGCAGCGCGCTGGCTTTCGTCGCGGGCAAGTGGATCCTGCCGCGGGAGGTGCGTCCCACGACGATCAAGGGCCAGGTGATCCCCGAGCAGAGCCCAGCCGAGCGTCCAGGAAACGCTGGTGAGCCTCCCGTCCTCGAAGGCCGGATTCTGGAACCCTGAAGACAAGGCATCTCAAGCCTCTGGCCTGGTGCTGGGACGGCCTTGCCTCCCCAGCACCAGTTCCGTGGGCTGATCGGCCGCGATCGGGGCCCAAGCGATACCGCTGACGGTGAGATAGCACAGCCTGGACAGCGGCCCAGGTCTACGGCCTTTGGGCGACGCTGCCGGGCGGGACCTACGGCGCGCTCTGATTGGCAGGGCGGCCCCTGACCTGTGACATACCGTTCCTCACCGGGTGCCGGGGTGTGCCTCGGAGCGCTTCGCCGGTGGCCTGATCGGTGGGAACCGCCCTAGGGCAGGCATCCCATTCAAAGCCTCCACCCGGAACTGCCGAACCCGGGCCGGGCATCGCACTTAGAACTCGTCGGTGCGCAGCTTGTCGAGCTGTTCGGCGAGCAGTTCTTCCAGTTC
>JAUMYR010000014.1:0-10739 GCA_030528545.1 Propionibacteriaceae bacterium | reverse complement strand
AGAACTCGTCGGTGCGCAGCTTGTCGAGCTGTTCGGCGAGCAGTTCTTCCAGTTCCGGAATCGAGCGGCGCTCCCGCAGCATGTCCCAGTGGGTACGAGCGGGTTTGGTCGGCTTCTCCTCTCCGGTTACGCCGTCAGAGCGAACCGCCGGTTTGCCGCAACGAGGGCATTCCCATTCGGTCGGGAGATCGGCCTCGACCGAGAAGGTGATGTCGAAGTGGTGCCCTGTTGGGCAGTCAAAACCGATGAGTTGACGTGCGGCGAACTCGATCCCTTCTTCGTCTTCGAAACTCTTGGCACCGAGACCAGCGCCTCGCAGAGCCCGGTCTGCCATGGCCGCCTCCTAACCTGCTATTCGAACCACATCCCGCGAGCGAGTAACACCTCACGCAGCGTATCCGGACGATCCGTGACGATCCCGTCGACCCCGACATCAATCAGCCGGTGCATCGTCTCGGCGTCGTCAATCGTCCAGATGTGTACCCGTTTGCCCAGTCTATGCAGTTCATTCAACATGCGGGTGCCGAACAGCCGAATCTCGCACCCGGCGACGATGGTGCTGAGGGGCATCTGCCAGACCGGTGCGGGGGAGTGGAAGCGAGGAATCGTCATGGGTGCCAGGCAAGCCACTCCCACACCCCAGGGGGAGGCAGCCGTAGCTATCGCGTTGCGGGTGCGCTTACGGAAGCGGCGCAGTCGTGATGTCGAGAAGGACGCCACGCAGACCCGGTTCTCGGCACCGTGCCGCCGGATCGTCTCGATCAGCGGCTCCAGCGTCCCTTCTGCCTTCATGTCGATGTTGATTCGCAGCGTGGGGAAGGCGTCCAGCACCTCGTCGAGGGAGGGAATCGGTTCGGCCCCACCGACTAGGACAGCCTGGATGTCGGCCCAGGTCAGGTCCTTGATCTGCCCCGCTTCGCCGCTCACCCGCTCCAGGTCGTCGTCGTGAAAGGTCACCAGGACGCCGTCCCTGGTCGCCTGGACATCTGTCTCGATGTAGCGATAGCCCAGTTCAACGGCGTTGGCGAAGGCATGCAGAGTGTTCTCTCGGGCGAAGTTGTCCGCCATCAATGACCCGCCGCGGTGCGCCATCGCAGCGAAAGGTGGATCGAAGAACTCGTAGTCGCTGGCCCTCACAGGTCAAGTATGCCGGGTTGAGACCGAGGTGGCACAATGCACGGGTGCCTGCTGTACTCTCGATTCAGTCCCATGTCGCTTTCGGCCATGCCGGGAACTCCTCGGCCGTCTTCCCCCTGCAACGTCTGGGCGTCGATGTCTGGCCGGTCCTGACCGTCAACTTCTCCAATAACTCCAGCTATGGCTCAATGCGGGGCCCACTCATCGCCCCGAGCGATGTCGCCGAGGTGGTGAAGGGCATCGACGAGCGCGAGGTCCTGCCACAGGTGGACGCCGTACTGTCGGGCTACCAGGGGGCCGCCGAGATGGGTGAGGTGATCCTGGACGCCGCGGCGCTGGTGAAACGGCGCAATCCGCACGCGATCTACTGCGCCGACCCGGTGATGGGCGATGTGGGGCGCGGTTTCTATGCCCGGCCCGGGATTCCGGAGTTCATGCGGGACCACGTCACCCCGGCGGCCGACATCATGAGCCCCAACCTCTTCGAGCTGGAGTTCCTGACCGGAAGAACGACCTCATCAGTGGCCGAGGTCGTCGAGGCGGCCCAGCAGCTACGCGCCATGGGACCAGACGTCGTGCTGGTCACCTCAGTCACCGGGAACGACGTCCCCAACGATGTCCTCCGCATGATCGCGGTCAACGACGCCGGGGTGTGGCAGGTCGAGACCCCGTTGCTGCAGCGCGCGTTCACCGGCTCTGGAGACCTGACCACCGCCATGTTCCTCGCGCACTGGCTGCGTTCCAAGGATCTGGCGCACACACTTGAGGCGACCGCCTCCATCGTATATTCGGTGCTGGAACAGACCACCCGCGAGGGTTCGCGCGAGCTGCGCCTGGTCGCCGCACAACAGAACCTGGTCGAGCCGAGGTTCACCTTCTCTTCGACCCGGCTGTGCTGAGCTGATGGATGCCCCGGCCTCGGGACCGGGGCACCGGCTCAGTCCTCGTGGTCCCAGAACACGCTGATCTCGGCGCCGAGGCCGCCCAGCCGGGTCGGCAGATCCTCATAGCCACGGTTGATGACGTAGACATCGCGCAGTTCGGTCTCGCCGGAGGCGGCCAGCGCCGCCAGCAGCAGGCAGACCGCCGGTCGCAGCGCCGGGGGAGTGTCGATGCGCCTGCCCCGCCACCGTGTCGGGCCCTGGACGAACAGCCGGTTGACGTCGTACATCTTGACGTTGGCCCCGAGGTCGTTGAGTTTCATCAGGTGGATGGCCCGGTTGTCGTAGACCCAGTCGTAGATGATGGACACCCCTTCGGCGCAGGCGCCGATGACCGCGAAGAACGGCAGGTTGTCGATGTTCAGCCCGGGGAAGGGCATGGGGTGGATCTTGTCCTGGGGCGCATGGAGTTCGCTGGGAATCACCCTGATGTCGACCAGCCTGGTGAGCCCGTTGCGGCTGCTGTATTCCTCGGAGAGCTCGACCTCCTGGCCCATGTCGGCGAGCACCGCGAGTTCCACTTCGAGGAACTCGATCGGGCAGCGCCGAACCGTGATCTCGCTCTTGGTCACGATGCCGGCGGTGAGCAGGCTCATCGCCTCGATCGGGTCCTCCGAGATGTGGTATTCCACGTCCACATCGATGTCGCGGACGCCGTGCACCGTGACGGTGGTGGTGCCGATGCCCTCGACCTGGACCCCCAGCGCCTGCAGGAAGAAGCATAGGTCCTGGACCATGTAGTTGCCGCTGGCGTTGCGCAGGACGCTGACCCCCGGCGTCCTGGCCGCGGCCATCAGCGCGTTCTCGGTGACGGTATCGCCGCGCTCGATCAGCGTGACGGCGCGCCGGGTGGCCGCCGGGTGTTTGGTGCATTGATAGGCGCCGTCCTTCGCCTCGACCCCGAGCCCAAAGCGGCGCAGCGCGTTGAGGTGCGGGTGGACCGTGCGCTGGCCGAGGTCGCATCCCCCGGCATAGGGCAAGGCGAAGGAGTCGAGCTCGTGCATCAGCGGCCCCAGGAACATCAGGATGCTGCGGGTCCGGACCGCCGCCGCGTGGTCCAGCGTGGTGAGGTCGAGTGTGCCGGGACGCCTGATCTCTAAGTCCTCGTCGTCGCGCAGCCAGGTGACCTCGACGCCGATGCTGCGCAGCACCTCGATCAGCCGGTCGACTTCCTCGATCCGGGCGATCCCACGCAGCACGGTGCGGCCCCGGTTGAGCAGGCTCGCGCACAGCAGGGCCACGGCGGCGTTCTTGGAGGAGCGCACCGTGATCTCGCCGCTCAGCCGCTTGCCTCCCTGGATCCGGAAATGGTTCTTCCCCGATCCCGCCGCCTGGATCAGCGGCGCGTCTAAGGCGGTCGCCAGCCGGTTGATCATGCCGATCGAGAGGTTCTGAGCGCCATCTTCTATGCGATGCACCGAGCTCTGGGAGGTGCCAAGGGCTTCGGCAAGTTGCTGCTGCGTCCAGCCTCGCCTCGTGCGGGCTTCCTTGACCATGTGTCCGATGCTCTGCGGTGTCGCAATCATTGCGTCAGCTTATCTCATAAAAGAGATAGACCCGACGCGTTAGAGTGTCACCCATGAGCCAACACTTTGACGTCGTCGTCCTCGGCGCGGGACCCGGCGGCTACGTCGCCGCGATTCGCGCCGCTCAACTTGGTCTGAAAACCGCCATCGTCGAGAAGAAATGGTGGGGTGGGGTCTGCCTCAACGTCGGCTGCATTCCCACCAAGTCCCTGCTTCGCAACGCCGAACTCGCCCACATCTTCACCCACGAGGCCGACACCTTCGGCATTGAGGGCCAGGTCACCTTCAACTACGGCAAGGCATTCAGCCGCAGCCGTGCGGTCTCGGAGCGCATGGTCAAGGGCATCCATTTCCTGATGAAGAAGAACAAGATCACCGAGATTCACGGCTGGGGGACCTTCGCCGACGCCAAGACCCTCGACGTGGCCGACGATCAGGGAAACTCCACCCGGATCACCTTCGACAACTGCATCATTGCCGTGGGCGCCACCACCAGGATGCTTCCGGGTACCCAGCGGTCCGCGAACGTGGTCACCTACGAGGAACAGATCCTCGCCGAGGCCCTGCCCGGTTCGATCATCATCGGAGGTTCGGGCGCCATCGGCACCGAGTTCGCGTACGTCCTCAAGAACTATGGCGTTGACGTCACGATCGTCGAGTTCCTTGACCGCATGGTCCCGACCGAGGACGCCGAGGTGTCCAGCGAACTCGCCAAGGCCTACAAGAAGCTGGGCATCAAGGTGATGACCGGCACCAAGGTGGAGTCCATCCAGGACACCGGCACCGGAGTGCGGGTCACCGTCAGCCCGGCCAAGGGCGGGGAGCAGCAGGTGCTGGAGGCCGACCGTTTCCTATCGGCGATCGGTTTCGCGCCACGCACCGAGGGCTATGGCTTAGACAAGACCGGGGTCGCCCTCACCGAGCGCGGCGCCATCGCGGTGGACGAGTACCTGCGCACCAATGTTCCCGGCATCTATGCCATCGGGGACTGCACCGCCAAGATGATGCTGGCTCATACCGCCGAGGCCCAGGGTGTCGTCGCCGCCGAGACCATCGCCGGGGCCGAAACCTATCCGATCAATTACGACATGATCCCGCGGGCAACCTATTGCCAGCCGCAGATCGCTTCCTTCGGCTATACCGAGGCCCAGGCTCGAGAGAAGGGCTACGAGGTCAAGGTCGCGAAGTTCCCCTTCGCAGCCAATGGCAAGGCCTGGGGCCTCGGCGAGGGGACCGGTTTCGTCAAGATCGTCGCCGACGCCAGGTACAACGAAATCCTTGGCGCCCACATGATCGGCCCCGACGTGACCGAACTGCTGCCCGAGCTGACCCTCGCCCAGGCCTACGACTTGACCGCGGACGAGGTCGGACGCAATATCCACGCCCACCCGACCCTGTCCGAGGCGTTGAAGGAAGCGGTGGAGGGTATCGCTGGGCACATGATCAACTTCTGATCCAGCTCACCTAGGTCACTGTCAAGTTTCGCGTGGCGGCCCTTTCGCTCACCCTGAGCGGCGGGCCGCCACGTTGCTGTCCCGGATCGTTCTGAGAGCCGATAAACCGGCGCCTCTCCTCTCCCCGTGAGCCCACCCCGGCCCATATCACCTCGACCATTGACCTCCTGGCATCAACCGAACTAGAATGCTAATGAAACGTTTCAGATGTCAAGGAGGACACCGTGAACACCGCCCATCCGGTGCTGGCAGTGCGCGGCGCCATCCAGACTTTCGGCCCAGTCATCGCCCTAAGCAATGGCCACATCGAACTGCGATCCGGGGAGATCCACGCGCTGGTAGGTGAGAATGGGGCGGGCAAGTCGACACTGGTGAAGATCATGGCCGGGCTGTACCGGCCCAGCGGAGGCGTCCTGGAACTGGACGGATCGCCGGTGAACTTCGCCTCGGTCGCCGAGTCCAAGGCCGCGGGCATCTCGGTGATCTACCAGGAACCGACCCTGTTCAGCGACCTCAGCGTCGCCGAGAACCTGTTCATCGGACGCCAGCCCCGCAACCGGCTGGGGCTGATCGACCACCGCCGGATGGCGAGCGAAGCCGCCGAGCTGTTCGCCCAGCTCGGGGTCAGCATCGACCCGGCCCGGCAGGCCGAGGGGCTATCCATCGCCGACCAGCAGCTGATCGAGATCGCCAAGGCCATCGCCTTGAAGGCCCGGGTGCTCATCATGGACGAGCCCACCGCGGCTCTCAGCGGGAACGAGGTGCACCAGCTGTTCACCGTGGCACGGCGGCTCCGTGACCAGGGAGCCGCGCTGTTGTTCATCTCGCACCGGATGGACGAGGTCTTCGAGTTGTGCGATCGTGTGACGGTCATGCGCGACGGGGCCCACGTCGCCACACACCTGCTGGCCGAGGTGGATGAGGCTCAGCTGGTTTCCGAGATGGTGGGGCGCAGCATCGAGGAGCTGTTCCCCAAGACCGCGGCCGAACTTGGCCAGACCATACTCACCGTGACCGGGCTCACCCGAGAACCGGCCTTCCGCGACGTGTCGTTCACCGTCCGCTCCGGAGAGATCGTCGGGATCGCCGGTCTGGTCGGGGCCGGACGCTCCGAGGTGGCGCGCTGCATCTTCGGGATCGATAGGGCCAGCAGCGGCACCGTGAGCCTGGCCGGCAGAGAGCTGCGCAACGGCGATCCCGCGGACGCGATCCGCGCCGGGATCGCCTTCGTTCCAGAGGACAGGCGCAAACAAGGCCTCGTGATGCCACTCGGGGTCCAGGACAACCTGGTGCTACCGTCCCGGCGCAAGGTCACCCGGCTGGGGCTCATGGATCCTAAGCGGGAGCGTGCGCTGTCCACCGACTGGGTCGCCCGGCTTCAGGTGAAAACGGCCAGCCTCGGCCAGGCGGTATCGACACTGTCTGGCGGCAACCAGCAGAAGGTGGTCCTGGGCAAATGGCTCGCGACTTCACCCAGGCTGCTCATCATCGACGAACCGACCAGAGGGATCGATGTGGGGACCAAGTCTGAGGTCCATCGGCTGCTCAGCCAGCTCGCGGGCGAGGGCATGGCGATCCTCATGATCTCCTCGGAACTGCCCGAGGTGCTCGGTATGGCCGACCGGATCCTGGTCATGTGCGAAGGCCGCCTGACCGCCGGGTTCACCCGCGCGCAGGCCAGCCCCGAGGCGGTCATGCAAGCGGCTACTACACGAGTGAGGACGCCCTGATGAACGTAGTCACAAGCGTGCTGCGCGCCCGAGAGCTGCCGGTCGCGGCTGCTTTGGTCTTACTCGTCGCGGTGACCTGGGCGATGAATCCGCTGTTTCTGTCCGCCCAGGGTGTGAAAGATCTCCTGCTGAATGCCACGATCCTGGTGATCCTGGCCGCTGGCCAGACCATGGTTATCGTCAGCCGGAATATCGACTTGTCGGTCGGTTCGATCCTTGGACTGGTCGCCTTCTTCGTCGGTTCCATCTTCGCCGCGTGGCCGCAGGCCCCCATCCCGCTGGTCTTCCTGCTCGGTGTCTGCTTCGGTACTCTGCTCGGTTCTTTCAACGGTGTGCTGGTTGCCCTGGCCAATGTGCCCGCCCTGGTGATCACCCTCGGCACGATGTATGTCTATCGCGGGATCAACAACATGTGGGCAGGTCCACGCCAGTACTTTGCTGGCGATCGGCCCCACTCTTTCGGGCAGCTGAGCGTCGACACTCTGGCGGGCCTGCCGATCATCACCTTGATGGCGATCATCGTCGTCGCGATCGTCGCGGTGGCGATGCGCGGGCTGCGCAGCGGACGCGATTTATACGCCATCGGTTCCGATCCCGACGCAGCGGTTTTCTTCGGCATACCGGTGCGCCGGCGGGTCATCATGGCCTTCGCATGCAATGGGGCACTCGCCGGACTCGCCGGGGTGCTCTATGCCAGCAGATTCAACTCGGTCGGTGCCCTGACCGGAACCGGCATGGAGTTGCAGGTGGTGGCGGCGGCCGTCGTCGGGGGAGTGGCGATCTTCGGTGGCTCTGGGAGCGCCGTCGGTGCGGCGATCGGTGCCCTGCTGCTCACCACCATCACCAGCGCACTCACCAGCGTCGGGGTGGACAAGTTCTGGCAGCAGGCGGTGGTTGGCCTGCTGATCCTTTCCGCGATCCTCATCGACCGGCTAGCCAGGAGGAGATCATGACGGCCTTATGGCGCGTGGCGAGGAGCCGCGACACGGTAATGGTGGTGCTGCTGGCCTCGGTGTGTGCCATAGCCTGGCTGACCACGCCCCGCTTCGCGTCCTCGACCACCGTAGGTTTCCTGCTACTCGATCTGGTCGCCACGCTGCTGATCGCTATGCCGATGACCCTCATCATCATCACCGGCGAGATTGACCTGTCGGTAGCCAGCATCGCGGGTCTGGCCAGCGCCTGCCTCGGCGCGGGCTGGCAGGCCGGACTCAGCATGCCCACCGCCCTGCTCCTAGCCATCGCGGCCGGGGCAGTCTGCGGCGCGATCAACGGCGGGCTGATCACGATGATCGGCCTGCCTTCGCTGGCCGTCACCATCGGCACACTCGCGCTGTATCGCGGTCTAGCCCTGGTCGTCCTCGGCGACAATGCGGTGGCGAACTTCCCACCCGCCTACGCCTCCTTCGCCACGGCGAGGTTCGCCTCCGGCATCCCGCACGTGATGATCCCGGTGCTGGTCCTGGTGCTGGGGTTCATCGCTGTGCTGCATCTCACCCCGGCCGGTCGCGCTCTCTATGCCATGGGTAACAGCGCCGAGGCGGCCCGGTTCACCGGCATCAACGTGGCCCGCAGCAAGTTCTACCTTTATCTGACCAGCGGGGTGGTCTCGGCACTCGCCGGGATCTTCTGGACCCTGCGCTACTCCTCGGCCCGCAGCGATAACGCGATAGGCCTCGAACTGACCGTGGTCGCCGCTGTGCTGCTCGGCGGAGTCTCGATCTTCGGCGGAAGCGGGACGCTGCTCGGTGTGCTGTGCGCCGTCGGCACCATCGGAGTCATCAACTATGCGCTGCGCCTCAACCGGGTCTCCGACGTCGTGCTGGTGACCATCACCGGAGCGCTGCTCATCGCCTCGGTGCTCGCACCATCGCTCAACGCGGCGATCCGGGAGCTGAGACAGCGAAGACGCCCCGGCCGCACCGCGCAGGTGGCATCCACAGTCACTATTCACAACCCACCACTAGGAAAGGAAGAGACATGATCAGAAAACTGGGTGTCGTCATCGCCGCCGCCGCTCTGCTGCTCACTTCCTGCGGGGATTCCTCGGGAGCAGGGTCCGGGAGCACCTCGCCGGGAGGCGCCAAAAGCGATCTGAGCATCACCTTCATCCCGAAGCAGCTCAATAATCCCTATACCGACGTCGTCCTTAGCGGCGGCAAGAAGGGTTCCCAGACCGCTGGCTTCGCCAGGCACAACGTGGCCGGTCCGCTTGAGGCTTCGGCGTCCAGCCAGGTGTCGTTCATCAACGCCGAGACTCAGGCCCAAACCAGCGTCATCGCGATCGCCGCTAACGACCCGGACGCCCTATGCCCGGCGCTGAAGGAGGCCCGTAGCGCCGGGGCGAAGATCGTCGGTTTTGATTCGGACGCCAATCCCGAGTGCCGCGACGTGTTCATCAACCAGGTCGTCAGCAAGGATGTCGCAATCGTCCAGGTCGAGATGATCGCCGAGCAGATCGGCAACGAGGGCAAGATCGCGATCCTTTCGGCCACCGCGAATGCCACCAACCAGAACGAGTGGATCAAGTTCATGGAGGAGGAATTGTCCTCTAACCCGAAGTACTCGAAGATCCAGCTCGTCTCCAAGGTTTACGGCGACGACAATGACACCAAGTCCTTCCAGGAGGCCCAGGGCCTGTTGCAGGCACATCCAGACCTCAAAGGCATCGTGTCTCCGACCACCTTGGCATCGCCGCCACGGCGCGTTATCTGTCCACCTCACAGCACAAGGGTAAGGTCGCTTTGACCGGGCTCGGCCTGCCGAACGAGATGCGCTCCTTCGTCAAAGACGGCACCGTGAAGGAGTTCGCGCTGTGGGATCCCGCCCAGTTGGGTTATGTCGCCGCCTATGCGGGCAAGGCCCTGGCCGATGGCACCATCACCGGCAAGGCGGGTGACAAGTTCACCGCGGGCGAGCTGGGGGAGCGCACGGTGCAAGACAACGGCATCGTGATCGTCGGCCCGCCGACCAGGTTCAATGCCGACAACATCGATAAGTACAACTTCTAGAACAGGGGTGTGACGTGGCCCGATACTGTTTCGAACTCCAGGTCGATCCTGCTCGCCTGGAGGAGTACCGGGCCCGCCACGCCGAAGTCTGGCCCGACATGCTGCGGGCGCTGCGCGACAGCGGTTGGCGAAACTACTCGCTGTTCCTCCGGGAGGACGGACTGCTGATCGGCTATGTCGAAGCTGACGACCTCGCCGCCGCGCAGCAGGCCATGCAGCATCATGAGGTCAACCGGCGCTGGCAGGCCGAGATGAGCGGCTTCTTCATCGGCTTGGAGGGTCGCCCGGATACGGGGTTGAAACTGATCGATGAGGTTTTCAACCTTGACGACCAGCTCGCCCGGCTAGGCTGAGAGCCTGTACGCATCGAAGGAGCAAAGATGGCCCCACTACGAGTCGGCATCCTCACCGCTGGAGGCGATGCCCCGGGTCTCAACGCAGCGATCCGCGGTTTCGGTAAGGCCGCCATTGGGCACTATGGCATGGAACTGATCGGTTTCCGCGACGGCATCCGAGGCCTCGCCGAGAACCGGTTCGTCCCACTGGACGGCCATGCCCTGTCGGGAATCCTGACCGTCGGCGGCACTGTGCTGGGCACCAGCCGGGACAAGCCCCACCGCATGGTGGTGGACGGAGAGGTCGTCGACATGGTGCCGACCATCGTGTCGAATTACGAAGAGAACCGCCTGGATGCCCTGGTGATGCTCGGGGGAGGCGGCACGGCGAAGAATGCGCTGCGCCTGGCCCAGGCCGGGCTCAATATCGTCCATCTGCCCAAGACGATCGACAACGACATCGCGCTGACCGATTCCACCTTCGGTTTCGCCACGGGGCTGGAGATCGCCACCGAGGCAATCGACCGGCTGCACAGCACCGCGCACAGCCATCACCGGATCATCCTGGCCGAGATCATGGGCCACCGTGCGGGATGGCTGGCCCT
>JAUMYR010000187.1 GCA_030528545.1 Propionibacteriaceae bacterium | reverse complement strand
CCTCCCGATCCGCCAGCTCCGCCACCGTGCGGACCGGACTAATCATGCACATGCCCTCCGTGGGCACTATCCCCGCCGGATCGGACCGCGGCGCCACGGTCACGCCAGACCCCGCGACGGCGGGAACCGCCGCCGCCACCGGACCAGCCCCAGCCGCACCTCCGCTTGCCGCGCCACCGCCCACCGCGGCACAGGACGACAACGCCCAGCACGCCGCCACCGCACACCAGCCGATGACCTGTCCCTTAGACATCTGCTCCTCCTCCGGTCGGGGCCATCCAGCACCGAACGGACCCAGCCACGCTGCCCGGCCACGGTCCATAAGCCTTGAATACAGGCGCCTACCGCCTCCAGTCTGCCTCGCCACCGGCGGGAGGACAAGGGGCTTAGCTGACTCACCTAGCACCTCGGTCCGAGCAGGTTCGTGTCCTCACCTGGCCTCCGACTCGGCATGATCGACCAGGGAGTTGACGATGAACCAACGGCAAACCCAGACCATGAAGACGCGGGCTTGCCAAAGTCTCTGCATCGACGCTGGCGAGGCCGTTCTTTAGGCTATGGGGCTGCTGTGTCGAGTGCGGCCGCGTTCTGCTCTCCTGTGCTGGTGATGGTGTGTCCGTTGTGGTGGAGCCATAGGGTGGTGTCTGCGATGGCGGCGACGTGGTCGCTGTGGGTGGCGATGAGGATTATGCGGCCTTCGTGGGCGAGTGTTGTGAGGGCGTCGAGGACGATGTTGGTGTTGGTGTCGTCGAGGGCGGCGGTGGGTTCGTCGGCCAGGATGATGGGGGTAGGCCGGACGCAGAGGCGGGCCAGGGAGAGGCGTTGTTGTTCGCCGCCGCTCAGTACGTAGACCATGCTGTTTTCTCGTCCTTGGAGGCCGAACCGGGCCAGGATGTCTGAGTAGTCCCGGGCCTTGCTGAATGCTCGGGGCCGTCCGGCGATATCGAGGTTCTCGGCGACTGTGGCGTCCTCGACCAGGGCGTAGTCCTGGAACAGGAAACTGACTGTCTCGACCCTGGTCTTCCGGGCGCCCCAGCCGCTCCGGCGTAGCTCTTTCCCGGCATAGGTGATCGTGCCCGCGTCCACCCCGGTGAGCATCCCGACCGCGTTCAGCAGCGTCGATTTCCCGCTACCGCTGTTGCCCCGCAAAGCCATGATCTGGCCAGGACGCAGCGTGAACGACACCCCTGACCACAAGGAACGCTCACCATAGCTCTTGGCGAGATCACAGACATCGAGAGTGTGGTTGTTCATGGTGTTATCGCCCATCACATTGTCCTAAGAGTGTCGTGCTGTTTCGGCCGCGGTACACGCCCGCCTCAAAAAGATCACCAGCGAGACCGCCGCGACAGCGATCACCGCCAGCATGCTCAACCCCTGGGTCAGAGCGGCCAGGCCCTGCTCCTGCATATGCACCGGATCGTCGATACCGCTGATCCTGTTGCTGGTCTGGATCAGGAAATACCCCACCACCACCGCGTACAGGGCCAGTTCCCAACCGAACGCCCGCCGGCATGTGCGCCACAACGACCACCCGAACAGCCTCCGCGCCATCGTCTGCTGGGCCCGCTCGGTGCGATACCCCACCGACACCCCAAAGGAGGTCCCCACCAGCGCCGCGGTCAAGAACACCACCCCCGCCAGACTCGCCAGAAGATCCCCCACACGCTCCCGGTAGCTATCCAGGTAAGGACGCGCCGGAGGCTGAATCCAACGGACATACTTCGTAATCGCAGGATTCGTCGTCGCCTCAGCGATCGCCTGCTGCGGATCAGTGAACAGATAACCACCCTGCCCCGCGACACTGGCATAAAACTCCGGGGACAACACCGCACCAGACAACGCCACGACCACCGGCTCCCGCACCGTAACATTCCCGGTGACCTCCCCGAAATCCTCGGCGCCATAGGTGAACACCTCCTGCCCATCGGCCAGGGGAACCACCCGCGCCGAGATCCTTCCCACAACACGCTCATCCAGGTTCAAGTCCAGCTGATTCACGATCTCGTCCACGAGGGCCTGGCTGTTTCCCATGCGTGCCTCCGGGACCCCGATCACCACCTCGGTGAGATCACCCTGGGGTGCCCGCATCACCGACCCATCACCCAGAAGAACCGGGTGCCGGGACACATAAGCAGGATTAACCAGCACCATCTTGTCTGGCTGCACCCCTTCATCAAACTCGAGCAGCATCGGCTGGGAAACCACCGCCTCCGCGCGCGAATCAACCTCGCCCAGCCACCGGCCAATCCCCAGGAAAATCGCGGTCTGCTCATCAGGCTCACCCGCAGCACGCTCGCTAATCGCCAGCCGCTGGGCCTGCCCCGCCGGACCCAAACCACCCAACACATGCTGGATATCCCGCACCGACGACACATTCTCAACCACCGCCACCGACGTCATCACCAACAACAACACGACCGGCAACCTGATCGCAAACGACAACGACATCAACGGCAAATGCTGAATCCTGCCCCGGATCGCCGCCAACGTATCCGGCAGAAAATACGCCAGCCCTAACGCCACCACATGCACAACCAGAATCCCAGCCAGCATCAACCCCAGCATCGGCAGCGCGATAGCACCCACCTGCGCCAGCCCCGGCCAGCGGTCCCAGAACCCCAACACACCCAACCCCACCAGCACCAACACCAACAGCCTCGGCCAGCAATACCGCCACACCCGCAGTAACTCCCGCAGCAACACCGAACCAGCCCGATTCCCCCAAAACCGCATGATCGCGTACCCGCGGCTCTTCGCAAAAGTCGACGCCACCAACACCGTCGCCCCCAACACCCAACAACTAACGATGCTGTACAGCAACGACCGCTTGAACAGCAGCGCCGACCACAGCGAGGAATCATAAACCTCGGCCGCGTACCCATGACCACGGACCACATCAGCCAGACCCTCGGCCTTACTCACCGGACCATAAACCAAATACCACCCAGCAGCACTCTGAACCGCATCCCCAGCAAACGGCACAACCTGAGTCTCAGAAGCAAACAGAACCCGCGGATACCCCCGCGTCACCCAATCCTCCAACCCCGACCCCACCGGGGCATACAACCGAAGCGTCCGCCGCGACGGGTCCTGCACCTCACGACCCAACAACGCCACCGCGACCGCCTCATCCTCAGCAAACGCCCTCACCCCCGCATACAACTCCTGTGCAGAAGTCCCAGGATCACCCTTCACCGACACCACAACAGGATTTCTCGCCGCCGGACCCTCAAGCTCAAGAAACCATGCCAGCGACAAAGCCACCACAACCGGAAAAACCACCACAAACAGATAAACATGAAGCGTCAGCCAGGCCGACGCTGACCTCTTCCCAGTCACCCCCCGCCGTAACCCCACACCCATCACGCGAGCGCTCCCTCGAACCGCCAGCTCTGGCCGAGCCCCTCGCGAGCAAACGACGGGACTCCGACTCGGCATACCTTCTCAAGCACGCCCGGGCGCCCTTCCGGGAGACTCACTATCTCGGCCACCCGCACCCCGACAACCCCCATCATGGAACCTGGCTTGAGGTCACGCTGGTTCGAAAGAACATAGCCGAGGCTCCGTGCCTCAACTCTGAGCGGACCCAAAGCCTTCGAAAGGAAAGCCTCAGGGTCATGGGTAACAATCACGCCTGCTTACTCCTGAACGGCTGCCCCAACTATAGACAGACCGCTCAACGGGCCCCCAGAACAACTCCGCGACACCCCCAACCGGATAAGTCCGCGAAGGCCGAGCGGCCGCACCAAGCCGTCCGGCAGTGACCGGAACGACCAAACCAGAGACGGACGCCTCACCCACCCACGAAGGCCGCACCAAACCCTCCGACGGTGGCCAGGAACCCCGGTGGTAGAACTCGTGCTCTAGCGCTGACCAGAACGACTCGGCCATCATCGTTATCGACACACACCCCGGCACGCCCCATGGACTGGTCGATGCCGAGGCGCTGGCAGGCTCGCCCTCCTGGGGCAGCCATCCCGGGCCACCCAAGCAAAAGGTAGAGCCAGCCCCCGGGGCGGTCAGCAGGCAGGTGACGCCCGCGCGAGCCTGGCCACCCGGGTAACCCCGCGGCTTCGCCCTCTAGCCCGCCACCGATCAGCTCACGTCTGTTCAGCGGTGGTCGCGTCGACACAGCAGGAAGGCAACAAGGGATCTAGAGCCCCGCGGCCCTGGCCTCGGCCTCTAGTTCGGCGACCGAGGCACCGATCCTGGCCCGGGCGAAGGCGTTCAGGTACAGGTCCGGCACGATCCGGTAGTCGCCGCCCTCGC
>JAUMYR010000013.1:33718-35649 GCA_030528545.1 Propionibacteriaceae bacterium | reverse complement strand
GGGGCACCGAGCCGTCGCAGCAGGTCTTCGTGCACCGCTACCTCGACCTGTGGCGGCTCCCGGAATCGGTGCTGGAGTCACGCCGCCCCGCGGTCGCCGTCGTCGACGTGCGCGGAGCGATCGTCTATGGGAGGGGCCGGGCGACGCCGCTGTCGCAGTCGGCTGGCTCCGACGATGTGTGCGAGCACATCCGGGCCGCCGAACGGGACGAACAGGTCAAGGCCCTCGTCCTGTGCGTGGATTCCCCCGGTGGCTCCTACATCGCCTCCGACGCGATCCGCCGGGCGGTGGTGAAGTTCCGCGAGAGCGGACGCCCCGTGGTCGCGGCGATGGGCAACCTGGCGGCCTCGGGCGGCTATTTCGTGTCGATGGCCGCCAACGAGATCCTCGCCCAGCCGACCACCCTCACCGGCTCGATCGGTGTGCTGTCGGGCAAGATGGTGCTGCGGGGGCTGTACGACAAGATCGGGCTGAAGCGGGAGGCGGTCGATATCGGTGCCCGCGCCGGGATGTCCGATCCGGGCCGGGAGTTCACCCAGGAGGAATGGGACGTGCTCAACGCCGAGCTCGACCGGATCTACGCCGACTTCACGGCCAAGGCCGCCGCCGACCGGGGGATGAGTCTGGAAAAGCTGGAACCGCTGGCCCGGGGCCGGGTCTGGACCGGGGCGGACGCGGCCAAACGCGGGCTCATCGACGGGCTCGGCGGCATGGATCTGGCCATCCAGCGTGCTTGTGAGCTGGCCCAGCTCGACCGGGACGAGATCAGGCTGCGCCACATCGGCGCCCTGGGCGTCCTGGAGCGGCTGCGTCCCTCCCGCAACAGCGAAACCCTCTCCGCTGTGGCCATCGGCATCCCGGCTACCGGAGAGGACTGGGTCGCGCTCGCCGCCGAGGCCCTCGGGGTGCACACCGCCGGTGTGCTCAGCCTGCCGCTCGTGCCCCGGGTGGGTGGCTAGGTGTTCAGGTTCTGGCGGCGTTGGATCATCTATCCGGTCTGCTGGCTGGCGGCGATCGGGCTGACCCTCGTCCTGATCGCCGTCGCCGCGCGGCCCGGGAAGACCAGCGAGGATATGGAATCCTTCGATGCGACCTATACCACTTTCGCCTCGGCGAACCAGGTTGGTTTGGAGGTGACTGAGACCATCGTCGTGAACCTGCGCCAGGAACGGGGAATCATCCGCTCGCTGGTCCAGAACTACGAGGGCGTCAGCCTCGGCCTCAGCGAACTCACAGCGGAGTCCGGGGACGGGTCGCCTTACCCAGTCGCGGTGCGCAAGCGCGACAACGGTGTCGTGGAGTACCGCATCGGAAACCCGAAGAAGCGACTATCGGGACGCCACGTCTTCGTCCTGCGCTATCGGATGGCGAACGCGATGGTGGCTGCCGGGGAGAAACAGGAGCTCTACCTCAACACCAACGGGCTTGAGTGGCCCAACGGGTTTCGCAGGTTCAGCGCCCGGCTGGAGATCGGCGATGAACTGGCCGCCAGGCTGGACGGCACATCCGCCTGCTACTACGGCCCGGCGGGCTCCACCCTGCGATGTGATCTGACCCGGGAAGGCAACGCCTTCGTCGTCGCTCGGGAGCGTCTTGGGCCCCGGGAGAACGTGACGCTGGCGGTCGGTTTCCAGCCGGGCACCGTGAGTGACCCGCTGCCCCAGCTAAGGGCGGCCTCCTGGGGCTGGTGGGGGATCGCCAGCCTGGTGGGGGTCGGGGCGCTGTCCCTGGCGGTGTCCCTCCTGATCCGGGCGCTGGTACGGGATGTGACAAGCAGCGATGTGGCGGTGGTCACCGAATACCGTCCTCCGAAGGGGGTTACCCCGATCGCGGCCGCGGACTTCCTCGGGCGTCCCGAGCGGGGCCCGGCCGCCCACCTGACCTGGCTGGTGCTGCGCGGCAACGCCACGATCCACGACCGGAGGCAGGAG
>JAUMYR010000013.1:22531-33618 GCA_030528545.1 Propionibacteriaceae bacterium | reverse complement strand
CCTGACCTGGCTGGTGCTGCGCGGCAACGCCACGATCCACGACCGGAGGCAGGAGAGCCAGGCCCCGGGGCAGGACAGGGATCGCATCTCCGCGGCGGAGCAGCGGCGGCTGGGTAAGGCGCTGGCGCTGAGCTGGAAGACAGTACCCGAGTTCGAGTCGCCCCGGCTGAAGAACATCACGACGGCGCTGTTCGGCGGCCCGAACATCGAACGCGCGCTGGAGCGGCTGCACGGCGGATACGACCCGGCGCAGGCCTCCATCCTGCGGCGCGACTACCTCGACGTCCTCAGGCTGAGGCACAAGCTGACCATCGGAGGGCCCATGCTGATCATCGGCATGGTGCTGCTGACCGGCCTCGGCGTGGTGCAGGCGGTGCTCGGCCTCGCGGGACTCGGCGGGTACTTCCTGGCCGCGGGCGTGCTGGGCGTGCTGTTGCTGATCGCGGCGGTGCACTACCTGCCTACCTATGGCGGGCTGACCCCCGAAGGTAAGCAACTGCGCTACCACCTGATGGGCCTGCGGCAGTTCGTCACCATGGCTGAGGCCAACCGGATCGCCTGGCTGCAGAATGCCCTGGACGCCCCGGGGCAGGGCGACTTCGTCAAGCTATACGAGCCGCTGCTTCCCTACGCGATCATCTTCGGCGCCGAGGACTCCTGGCGGCGGCTGATCGGGCATTCCCACGACGCCTTCGGGGACCAGCGAGGCGCGGTCCCGGCGCTGATGGCCGCGGCGGTCGCTGACGGTTTCGTGCTCGACGAGGCCACGACGCCGGACCGGCGTTACAGGGCCGAGCCGGAATCCTTCTGGGAGACCCGGAACAACTTCGGGCAGGGCTCTATCGCCGAGAGCCTCCGGTCCTTCGCCAGCGGCAGTTCCTCCGGAGGCGGGACGAGCACCCGCTCAAGCGGGCGCGGCTGGTCCGGTGGCTCGGGTTCCTCCAGCGGTTCCTCTGGCGGCGGCTTCTCCGGCGGTGGCGTGGGAGGAGGAGGCGGCGGCCGGTGGTAGCCGCGTCCCGCTGGGCTTAGCCGCCCCGGTGCGCGGTGGGGGCGGATCCTGGTCCCCGCAGGTCGAGACCACGGTCTGATCGCCAGCCAATGGTTACCGTGTAATCATTACTGGGTAACCATGGATGGGGGTTCGATGACGATCAAACACGCTCTGCTCGCGCTGCTGGTGGCTGGCCCGGCGACGACCTACCAGCTTCGGAAGGATTTCGAAGCCTCGACCGGCCAGACCTGGCCCCTCAACATCGGCCAGGTCTCCAGCACACTGGAACGGCTCGCCCGCGACGGTCTGGTGTGGCGAGGAGAGGGACCCGCCGACCCCGGCTCTACTTCCCGCGCCCCATGGCACCTGAGCGAGCTCGGGCGCGACGAGTTGGCGCGGTGGTGGCAGAATCCGGTCCCGCGTCATATCCCGGAGCGCGACGAACTGGTCATCAAACTGGCTCTCGCGGTGTCCACCCCGGGGGTGAACGTGAGCGATGTCCTGCTGCGCCAGCGCGCCGCGACGCAGCGGGTGCTGCACGACATCACCCGGGCCCAGCGCGGGCTGGAGACCGATGACCTCGCCGCGCGGCTCGTGCTGCACCACCATCTGTTCGCCACAGAGGCGGACCTGCGGTGGCTCGACGACATCGAGGCAATACTGCATCGGGCCGCCAGCAGCCGGGACCAGCCCTTGCTGGCCGGTGGTACCGGCGGGCAAAGCCGTCCCGCCGCGGGTCAGCCGCACCGCGGCAGCGTCCCCCAGACAGACCGGGTGCGGCCATGAGTAACACCGTGCTGGAACTGCGCGCCGCATCCCGGGTCCACGGTGCCGGGGCGCGCCAGGTGTGCGCCCTGGACGGGGTCGACCTCGTCCTGAGGGCGGGGGAGTTCATCGCGATCATGGGCCCGTCCGGTTCCGGCAAATCCACGCTGCTGCACCTCGCCGGCGGGCTCGTCTCCCCGACGAGCGGTTCGGTGCTGGTCGAGGGGCGCGACCTCGCCGGTATGAGCGTGGCTGCCCGCGCGCTGCTGCGGCGGCGCTGGGTCGGTTACGTGTTCCAGGACTTCAACCTCTTGCCCTCCCTGACCGCGGGCGAGAACGTCTCCTTCCCCCTGGAACTCGACGGCTGGCCCGTCAGGAAGGCCGCCGGGGCGGCGCGGGAGGCGCTGGCCAGCATCGGAGTGGGCGAGCTGTTCGGGCGGCGACCCGATGAGATGTCCGGCGGCCAGTCCCAGCGGGTGGCCATCGCCAGGGCACTGGTTGGCCCGCGGCGTCTGCTGCTCGCCGACGAACCCACGGGGGCTCTCGACTCGGCCACGGGAGCCGACGTGTTGCGCGTCCTCAGGGAACGGGCCGATGCGGGAGCCGCGGTCCTCCTGGTCACCCACGAGCCCCGCTTCGCGGCCTGGGCCGATCAGACGGTCTTCCTGCGCGATGGCCGGATCACGGGCGTGACCGGACCCTCCGATCCCGACGCCTTCCTCCGCGCGGCCGGGAGCGCGAGGTGAGCGGCTGGCGTCCCGTCGCGCGGCTCGGGTTGCGCGACGCGCGGCGGCACTGGGTGCGTACCCTGTGCGCGGTGCTGCTGGTCTCGGTGCCCGCCTGCGCTCTGGTGGCCGCCGTGGTAGCCACGCAATCTGGCACGCCTTCTGCGGAGGCGGCGCTCCGCAGGATCCCGCAGGGAGCCCAGGCCGTGGTGACCGCGACCGCCGTCTCACCCCACGCCGGACCCTTGGCCCAGCCGCCCGAGGGGCTGACGTCCTGGATAGACGACCTGGAACGTGAACCGGTCCCGGCCGCGGACATCGCGGCGGAGCTGCCCGCGGCGAACCGGTTGCTGCCCTACTGGAAGACGCCAGACCTGCTGGCGGTAGCGGGCCTGGGCCTCGAACCAGGAAGCGTCCAGGAGGCGGGAGCGGCAACCGAGTCCTTCCTACGGGAGCGGCGGCGGGGAATCGTCCCCGCAGCGATGCGCGAGGCCGGGCCCGAGGCGCTGGGCCTGCTCTTGCCTGGACTGGCGGCGGGGCGTCCGCCCGGTGACGGTGCCGAGGCCGTGATCTCCAGGACGCTGGCCCAGAGGCTCTCGCTCGGGGGGGGGACACGCTCACGCTCATCGCCGCTCCCTGGAACGGGTGGGTGTCCACGCAGGGCCGCATCGGCGCTGTCATCGCCAATCAGCAGAAGACCTACCGGGTGAGCGGGGTGGCGGCCATGGACGCCGAGCTGGTCTGGGCGCTGGAGGGCTGGGTTTCGGACATGGTCGCCGCGGATACCGCGGGCGTCGACGGGCATTACCTCGTCGTTGGTCCGGAGCCGGTCACCTGGGACCGGGTGAAGGAACTCAACCGGGCCATGGTGCACGTGGTCTCGCGGCACGTGCTGGTCCACTATCCGGCGGCCAGCGAGTTACACCCGGTTTCCGTCGACCCCCAACTCCTGGCGGGCTGGGCCGTGTTGGTGGCTATGGCGGCCGTCGTGGGCACACTGCTCGTGGTGTTCCTGGTGACACCGGCCTTCGCAGTGTCAGTCGAACAGCAGCGCCGCCTGCTGGCCTTGGAGTCCGCGATCGGGGCGGCTCCCCGCGACCTTCGTCGCACCATCGCGATCCAGGGCGTGACGATTGGCTTCGCGGGCGGGCTTCTCGGTGCCCTCGCGGGGCTGGGCGTGGGGATCGCGGTGTTCGGGATGATCGACCCGGACGTGGACCCGATGCGCCACTTCCCGTGGGGGATCCTCCCGGTGACGGTGCTCGTGACGACTCTGCTGGGCTGGGTTATGACGCTGTTCCCGGCCGCCTGGGCAGCCCGCCAGGACCCTATCGGCGCGCTACGCCCACACCGTGGTGAGGGGTCCCATCCGCCCATCCGGGGGCGTGCCGTCGCCGCGCTCGCCTGCTGCCTGGCCGGTGCCGCCTCGGCCGTCGCGTCGCTGTGGATGCCGGTTCCGTCTGAGGCGCAGGGAGCTGGGGGATCTGCGGAACTGCACGGCGCCCTGGCGTTTCTCGCGGCACTGGGGATCGTGGGCGGGTTGCTGCTTGGACTGGCTCCGGTGCTGGGCCTGCTCGACCGGTGCGCCCGTCGGCTCCCGCTGGTGTGGCGGGCCGCCATCTCGGACGCGGCACGACACCGGTCCCGGGTGGTCCCGGCGATGGCGGCGGTGCTGGTCAGCGTCCTCGGAGCTGCGCTGATCCAAGCCATGGATGCCTCCATGGACGCCGCCGAGCGTGACCGGGTAGGTCGGCTCGTGGACCCTGGGCACCTGGTGCTCGGGCTGCGGGTCGCCACCGCGGATGGGCTGGACCGGGCCATCGCCCTGGACGCCGTGGAGGAGCTGAAGCAGCGGTTCCCGGTGACCGGGTCGCAGCCGGTCTACGCCTTCGCCTCCGGTCAGGCCGAGTGGTACCAGACGACACCCCGGTGCGGTCCCGCCGAGGCACCGGACTATCCCTCGGCGCTGGAACCAGGGCACCCGCTGCGATGTGTGCCCTACGAGCGAGGGTTCGTCCCCAGCCTGTCGAGCCCCTGGATGGTCGGTGGGGACATTTACATCATGACCGGTGCGGCCCTGCTGGCTGGGCGTCCGGAAGCGGTCGCCGAGGCGGCGGTCCTCGACAGTGGTGGCGTCCTGGTGCGGGACGCGACCGCGGTGACCGGCGGCCTGGTGAGCATCGATGTGAGCGTGGACGAACCGACGAAGCAGCCGGGATCCTCCCGGGTGGCGCGCCGGGTGAGCCTGCCCGGCGCCTTCTCGTCCGATATCGACGCCCCGCTGACGCTGTCGCCGGACGCGGCGCAGGCGCTGGGTTCGCAGCCGCAGCGCTACGTCGGTGAGGTGATCGAGCTCTCCCGGCCGCTGAGCCGCGCCGAGTCGGAAGCGGCGATGAGCCTGCTGGCCGAACGGGCCCCGCTGGTGTTCGCCGGGTCGGGCTTCGATGGCGTTCTGAACAAACCGGCGATGTGGGTCGCGCTGGCCGGTGCCGCGCTGCTGGCGGTATGCGCCACGGCGGTGGCGACGGCGCTGTGCCGCACCCAGGCCCACGCCGACCTCGCCACCATGCATGCGATCGGTGCGAGCCCGGCCTTCCTGCGCCGCTACCTGATGGCCCAGTCGATGCTGATCGTTGGCAGCGGCGGGCTGTGTGGCTTAGCCGGTGGCTGCGCGCTCGCCTCCTACCTGGTGGCCTGGGCCCGGCACGTTGGGGGCGGCTGGCGCCACACCCACTTTGCCTGGGGCGGCCAGGCGGCGGTGCTGGCCTCCCTGGTGGCGGCGGCCCTGCTGGTCTCCTGGATGGCCAGCCGCCCGCCCCGCGACCTCATCCTCCGGGTGGGCGGCTGAGGCCGGGGCCGCTCAGAGCCCGCCGATGCCGATGTAGACGGTCTCCAGGTACTCCTCGATGCCCTCCGCGCCGCCCTCGCGTCCCAGCCCGGACTGCTTGAGCCCGCCGAACGGTGCCGCGGGGTTCGAGATCACGCCCGAGTTAGCGGCGACCATGCCCGAATCCAGCCTCTCGACGACCCTCATCATGCGTGCGAAGTCGGAGGTGAAGCAGTAGGACATCAGCCCGAAGTCTGAATCGTTGGCCAGCCGGAGCGCCTCCTCCTCGGTCTCGAAGGCCGTGATCGGAGCCACCGGGCCGAAGATCTCCTCGCGCATGATCGCCGAGTCCGGGCTGACATCGCTCAACACGGTCGGCGGATAGAAGAATCCCGCCCCATCTGGCAGCACCCCTCCGGTTAGGACGCGGGCCCCCTCAGCCTGGGCGGCGAGGACGAGGCCGTGCATCCGCTCCCGGGCCGCCTCGTCGATCACCGGGCCGAGCACGTTGCCGTCCTCGTAGCCGGGCCCCACGACCAGCTGGGAAGCGTCATGGGCCAGCCGGGAAGCGAACTCCCCGGCGATGTCGGCGTGCACGATGAACCGGTTCGCCGCGGTGCAGGCCTGCCCGATGTTGCGGAACTTCGCGGCCATGGCCCCGGCGACCGCCGCGTCCAGGTCGGCGTCGGGGAACACCACGAAGGGTGCGTTGCCGCCGAGTTCCATGGAGGTCCGCAGCACCCGGGGCGCCGCGGCCGCCAGCAGCGTCCGTCCGACCTCGGTCGAGCCGGTGAAGGACAGCTTGCGCAGCCGGGGATCGGCGAGCAGGGGACCGGTCACGGCTCCCGCCGACGTCGTCGGGATCACGTTCAGCACGCCCGGCGGCAGCCCCACCTCCGCCATGACCTGGGCGAACAGCAGCGTCGTCAGCGGGGTCGCCGTCGCCGGTTTGATGACGACGCTGCACCCGGCGGCCAGTGCGGGACCGGCCTTGCGGGTGGCCATCGCCAGCGGGAAGTTCCACGGCGTGATGAGCAGGCAGGGCCCGACCGGGCGGGTCGTCACCAGGATGCGCTGCTTGCCGTCGGGGGCCGGTGCGTAACCGCCCCGGATCTGGCAGGCCTGTTCGGAGAACCAGCGCAGGAACTCGGCGCCGTAGGCGACCTCGCCGCGCGCCTCGGGCAGCGCCTTGCCCATCTCCAGGCACATCAGCAGGGCGAAGTCGTCGGCGCGGGCCATGATCGCCTCGAAACCGGCCCGCAGCAGCTCCGCGCGCTCCCGGGGGGCGGTGCCCGTCCAGGCGTCCTGGGCCGCGGCGGCGGCAGCCAGGGCCGCCATGCCGTCCTCGGCGGTCGCGGAGGCCACGGTGGTAAGGGGCTGGCCGGTGGCCGGGTTGACGACCTCGAACCGCTCGCCGGAACCGCCCTCTCGCCACTGCCCGCCGATGTAGCAGCCGGTCGGGACGCGACCCAGCAGGTCGCTGATGCCGTGTCTTGTCATGTCGTCACTCCTCAACCTCGTCCTGCCCATCACGTCGTTGCGGTGAGCAGAGGTGGCCCGCCCGAAGCGGGGTGTCTGGCTTCCAGGAAGAACCTATCGCCCGGCCCGTCGGGGCTGAGACGGGACCCTCTGATAATCTGCATGGGTCGGTGGCACCACAGGGGTGCAAGGGAATCCGGTGAGAATCCGGAACTGACGCGCAGCGGTGAGAGGGACCGACTCGGCACACGGCCACTGGGAATCCTGGGAAGGCGCCGGGGAGGGATGAACTCGAGTCCGAAAACCTGCCGGCGTTCGTCCATAGCCCCGCGACCGGGCCCGAATGGAAAGAGTCCGATGCGTCGTATACCTGTTCATTCCGCCACGCCGCCCGCCCCCGTCCGCGCCCCAGCGCGCATCGGCACGGGCGGGACCCGAACCGGGGCGACGGCTAGGACTCTCGCGAAGGTTTCGCTGCCCGCCCAAACTGCGGCGGGCATCCGCCTGGCCCATGGAGCCACCACGGTGGCCGAGCAGACAGCCACGCTCTAGGTGGCTGCTCGGCGGGTGGCCGGGGCGGTGTTGCTCGCTCTCGCCCTGGCCACCCTATTAGGCCGCTTCCCCGGCCCGAGCCAGGGCAGGACGCGTCGCGGGCGCGGCGCCGCCCGTCCGCGTCGCAGCGAGGCCGCCACCTGGACGCCAGAATCTGGAGGATGCCCATGACGACGCTGTTCGTCACGATCACCCTGGCCGACGCCGAATGCTGGCCGCAGCTCAACCAGCGAGCGCGCGAACTGGGAGCCTATGCCGCGGTGTTGCAGGGGGAGGGCCCGGGGCTGGTCGACCAGCTGGACGCGCTGGCCGGGCTCGGCCACCGCGACATCCTCCTAGTCGGAGTCACCCTGGGCGAGACGGGTATCCCTGCCTCCTGGGTGGGGCACGTCGGCCGGTGGTGGCGCGCTACGAGGGGTCTCGACGTGGTCGTGCGGACGCTGCCGCGTGCCCTGCGATCGCTGCCGGAGGAGCTGCCGGCACAGGCCGGGCGCCCGCTGCGCTCTGACGAGTCGGTGCTCACCAACGAATCCTGGGAGGAGGCTCCGCCGGTCGCCTGCCACCTGCTGGTCTGCCGGGGGCCGCGCTGCACGGCGAAGGGCGCCGAGAATGTGGCGGAACTGCTTGGCGCCGAGTTGCACCGGCGCGGGCTGCTCGACGACGGGATGCTCGTCACCCAGACTGGCTGCCTCTACCCGTGCAACCAGGCACCGGTGGTCGCGCTGCAGCCGGACATGGAGTGGGTCGGGCCGGTCACCCCGGAGCGGGTGGGCGGCCTGGTCGACGGCCTCGCCAACAGGTGTGCTCACCGGGCCCGGCGCGCCCAGACCAGGCGGTTAGCGGACTAGGGTCACCCGGCCGGGTCCCCCACCACAGCGGCCCGGTCACCCTATGCCGGAACGCTGGTGGGGCGAGGCCGTCACCAGCCCCGCCCCACCAGTGTGCGTCCTCAGAGCGCCTTGACCGCGTTGACCACCTTCGTCAGCGAGTCCTTGGCGTCACCGAACAGCAGCATGGTCTTCGGGTCGTAGAGCAACTCGTTCTCGATGCCCGCGAAACCGGGGCGCATGGAACGCTTGAGGAAGACGACCTGCTGGGCCTGCTGCACCTCCAGGATCGGCATGCCGTAGATCGGAGCCGACTTGTCGGTCTTGGCCGCCGGGTTCACCACGTCGTTCGCGCCGACCACCAGCACGACATCGGTCGAGGAGAACTCCGGATTCACGTCGTCCATTTCCTTCAGCACCTCATAAGGCACGTCGGCCTCGGCCAGCAACACGTTCATGTGCCCTGGCATGCGACCGGCGACCGGGTGAATGCCATAGAGCACCTCGACGCCGCGGCTCTCCAACAGCTCGGCCAGCTCGCGGATCGTGTGCTGGGCCTGGGCCACCGCGAGACCATAGCCGGGGACGAAGACCACCTTGTTGGCGTAGTTCAGCATGATCGCCACATCGTCGGGTCCGCCCGAACGCACCGGACGCTGCTCCCCGGACCCGCCACCAGCGGCGGCCTTCGCCTTGAACGCGCCGAACAGCGTCGAGGTGAGGGAGCGCCCCATCGCCTCGGCCATGAGCCGGGTCAAGATGGTGCCCGAAGCGCCGACGAGCGTGCCCGCGACCAGCAGCAACACGTTGTCGAGCACATAGCCCGAGGCGGCGACCGTCAGGCCCGTGAAAGCGTTCAGCAGCGAGATGACGATCGGAACATCCGCGCCACCCACCGGCAGCACGAACAGGACGCCGACGAGCAGCGCGACAGCCATCAGCGCGATCAGCAGCCACAGCGGAGGAATGCCGCCGACAGCCGTGACGACGACGCCGACGGCCAGGCCGAACCCCGCCACGAGCGCGGCACCGAAGAGATACTGTCCGCCGGGGAACACCACCGGGCGGGTGGTCATCAGCTCCTGAAGCTTGCAGAAGGTGACGATCGAACCCGCGAACGACACCCCGCCGATCAGCATGGTGAAGGCCGAGGCGATCGCGGCGTCCACGCTCACCTGGGCGCCATGCACCTCAAGGAAGGCCACCAGCATCGCCGCGCCGCCGCCGACGCCGTTGAACAGCGCCACCAACTGCGGCATCTGGGTCATGTGCACCTTGCGGGCGGCGGGGACACCGATCGCGGTGCCGAGGGCGACCGCGATGGCGATCCAGAGCTGGTTGTTCCAGGTACCGCCGTGCGGCAGCGGGGACAACACACCCACCACGACCGCGATCACCGCACCGGCCACACCGATGAGATTGCCCCGGCGGGCGGTGCCCGGGGCCGACATGCCCTTCAGCGCGAGGATGAAACAGACCGCCGCGACGAGATAGCCGAGATAGGTCGCCCACTCTGGGAGGAGATTCACTTCGCCTCTCCTTCCTTGGCGGCCTTGCGTCCCTTGAACATCTCCAGCATCCGGTCAGTGACCACGAATCCGCCGACGAGGTTGATGGTGGCCAGCACCGTCGCGACGAGCCCAATGACCAGGATTCCCGTCGATTCGGCCTTGGCCGTCACGATGATCGCACCCACCAGGATGATGCCGTGGATGGCATTGGCGCCGCTCATCAGCGGAGTGTGCAGGGTACTGGAAACCTTTGAGACCACCTCGAAGCCGACGAAGACCGCCAGCACGAAAATGGTGAGCAGTGCCATGGAGCTCACTTGGCATCACCTTCCAGGAGGGCAGCCGTCGGGGCATGCCGGACCGTTCCATCATGGGTGAGGCAGGCGCCCGCGAGCACCTCGTCCTCCAGATCAAGGGTGAACACCCCATCCTTGGCTCCCAGCGCCAGCAGGTTGAAGATGTTCTTGGCATACAGCTTGGAGGCATCGACCGGCATGGTCGACGCGGCGTCCTTCATCCCCACGACCGTGACGCCTCCCGCGGTGAGCACGTCCTCGCCCGGGACCGACCCCTCGACGTTGCCGCCGTTCTCGGCCAGCAGGTCCACCACGACGCTGCCGGGCCTCATCGCGTCCAGCATCGCCGCGGTCACCAGCCGCGGAGCCGGGCGTCCGGGGACGCCAGCGGTCGTGATGACGATGTCGGACTTGGCGAGGTGGGGAGTCAGGAGTTCCTGCTGCCTGGCCGCCGAATCGGCGCCGAGTTCCTTGGCGTAGCCGCCAGAGGCATCTGCGGATTCGAGGCTGAGGTCGATGAACGTGCCGCCCATCGAACGCACCTCGTCGGCGGAGGCCGAACGGATATCGTTCGCGCTCACCTGGGCGCCGAGACGTTTGGCGGTCGCGATCGCCTGGAGCCCGGCGACACCGGCGCCCAGCACGAGGACCTTCGCCGGGGGCACGGTTCCCGCCGCGGTCATGAACAGCGGGAAGAACCGGGGCAACCTCATGGCGGCCTCGAGGACGCAGCGGTAGCCGGAGACCAGAGCCTGGGAGGTCAAAGCGTCCATGGACTGGGCGCGCGAGATCCGGGGAACCAGCTCCATCGCCAAAGCCGTGACTTTCCCATCACGCAGCGCCCGGGCCGCGGCGGCATCCCCGGTGGCGAATCCGACCGTGACGGCACCGGGCTTGAGCGCGGCGATGAGCTGTGGACTCAGCGGGCGGACGTGGACCACGATGTCGGCGGCGGTGAGGTCGAGGGGGCCGACATCGGCGCCCGCCTCCCGGTAATCATCGTCGGTCAGGAGAGCGTGGGCGCCGGCGTCCGGTTCAACCTTCACCCGGAATCCTCGCGCCACGAGATCTTTGACGGTGTCTGGCGTCGCAGCCACCCGGCGTTCGCCAGGAA
>JAUMYR010000013.1:17076-22431 GCA_030528545.1 Propionibacteriaceae bacterium | reverse complement strand
GCCACGAGATCTTTGACGGTGTCTGGCGTCGCAGCCACCCGGCGTTCGCCAGGAATCGGCTCTCGCGGCACCATGAGCAGTTGAGGTGCGTTATCGGTCATGTCTTCTTCCTCGAGGGGCCACTAGTGGCCATGATCCACTACTGACCGTAGTCGCCCCAAATCAGGGTCCGGTTTGTGACCATGGTGCCGGAAGTGAGCCTCACCGGTTGTAAGGCGAAACCGGCCGATAGCGCAGGTTCGCCTTATACTTGGCTCGATTCTATGGGTTGTTATTCCTCGGGGGGCGCGTTGACCGACCAACAAGATAAGGGAGCGGAGGAGGCGGCGGAGACCGCGAAGCTTCCGGCTGTCACCGCTGCCGTAGCCAAGAAGAAGGGCAAACGCCGCACCTCGCGGGTGATAGGCCTTTCGCTGGGAGCGCTCGTCGCGGTGCTCATCGTTGCCTATGGGGCAGCCTGGGCGCTCGCGGGTGACAAGGTCCCCCAGGGCACCACGGTGTTGGGTGTCGAATTGACCGGGCTCAGCCCGCAGGAGGCCCGGGATCGTCTGGAGGCCGAGTTCTCGACGCGGGCCGCGGCGGGGATCACCCTGGCCGGTGAAGGCCGCAGCGTCCATCTGGAACCCCAGGACGCAGGCCTCGGGGTCGACTATGAGGCGACCATGCGCCGGGTCGGTGCCCGTAGCTTCAATCCGGTCGATATCTGGCGGGTCTTCTTCGGCGGGGGTGAGGTCGCTTTGGCGATCACCATCGACGAGGCCAAGCTACGGAAGGCGATCGAGGCCGCGGTTCCGGTCTTCGCCTCGGAGGCTAAGTCCGCAACGGTCAGTTATGACGGCATCAACCCAGTGCGAACCGAATCAACGCCGCAAGCCGCGTTGAAGGTAGACGAGACCATCGCGGCGGTCAGGCAGGGCTGGCAGAATCTCGCCGCCAGCGTGGCACCGGCTCTGGAAAAGACCGAACCGCCGGTCACCACCGCCCATGCGGACGCCATCATGGAGGAACACGCCAAACCCGCGGTTTCCGGTCCGGTGGAAGCTCTCACCGAACACGGGACCGTGACGATCACCCCGGAGATGATCGCCGGGGCGACCACCTTCCCGGAAGAGGGAGGCAAGATCGTGCCTAAGGTCTCTGCGGAGAAACTGCTCGAACTCATGGGTCCCGCGATCGCCGAGCTGAAGCTGCCCGAAGCTAAGGACGCTTCCTTCCGTTTCGCCGACGGGCGTCCGACGATCGTGCCTTCCTCCGATGGCCTGAGTCTCAGCACCGAGACCATCGCCTCGAAGATCGTCCCGGTCATCACCAGCACGGCCGAGCGCAAGGTCCAGGTCGAGTTGTCGAAGGCGGCTCCCGCCTTCACCACCGAGGATGCCGAGAAGCTCGGCATCAAGGAGGTCACCGGGGAGTTCACGACCTATTTCCCAGACACCGCCTACCGTAACAACAACCTGCCGAAAGCAGCCGCGGCGCTGAATGGCACGCTCGTCAAGCCCGGTGAGACCTTCAGCTTCAACAAGGTGGTGGGACAGCGCACAGCCGAGCGTGGCTATATGGCCGGAGGGGCGATCTGCGGGGGAAATAAGATCTGCCAGCAGCTTGGTGGCGGAGTCTCCCAGGTGGCCACCACGACCTATAACGCATTCTTCTTCTCGGGGCTCAAACACATCACCCACCAGCCGCACACCCTCTATTTCGATCGCTATCCGGCAGGCCGGGAGGCGACCATCGACTGGGGCCGCATCGACGTGTCCTTCCACAATGACAGCCCCTACGGCGTCTACATCCAGGGCATCGGGGTTCCCGGCTCGGGAGGCAACAGGGGTTCGGTGACGATCCGGATCTGGTCCACCAAGGAGTATGACGTCAAGTCGAGCGATCTGGTGCGGTCCAACTACACCGGCTACCGCACGGTGGTCTCGACGGCGGCCGACTGCAAGCCACAGTCTGGCCAGGGCGGCTTTGACGTCAACTACAAGCGGCTGTGGTACAAGGGCGGCAAGCTAGTCAAAGAGGAACCCTATTTCTGGCGCTACGGTAGTGCCGATCAGATCGTTTGCCAGTAGCCGTGGCCTGGGCCGTACGCGTCCGCGGGGCGCGCATGGTGTTGCCCGGGGCACTAGAGTTGGCCCGTAACATCGCGACGAGGAGCTAACCGTGACTTATGTGATCGCACTGCCGTGTGTTGATATCAAAGACCGCGCCTGTGTCGAGGAGTGTCCGGTCGATTGCATCTATGAGGGCAACCGGATGCTGTATATCAACCCGGTGGAGTGCGTCGACTGTGGCGCATGCGAGCCGGTGTGTCCGGTGGAGGCGATCTACTACGAAGACGACCTGCCCGCCGAGTTCTCGGAGTATTACGACGTCAACGCTGACTTCTTCAAGGACCTCGGATCCCCCGGAGGAGCGGCGAAACTCGGCGTGATCGACTCCGACCACCCGGTGGTTGAGGCCTTACCGCCGCAGGAAGATGCCGGCTGATGAGCATCTCCGCCGCGCTGCCCGATTTCCCATGGGACTCGCTGGCGTCCGCGAAGGCCAAGGCGTCCCGGCATCCCGGGGGGCTGGTTGACCTGTCGGTGGGGACGCCGGTCGACCCGACCCCAGAAGCGATCCAGCGTGCGCTCGCCGCGCATGCCGATGCCCCCGGCTACCCGGGCGTGTGGGGGACGCCGCGGCTGCGGGGCGCGGTGCTGAGCTATCTCACCTTCCGCTGGGGAGCGCCGCTGCTGAGCGAACACTGTGTCATGCCGGTGATCGGGACCAAGGAACTGGTGGCGTGGCTGCCGACGTTGCTCGGCCTGGGCCCAGACGACCTGGTGGTTGTCCCCGAGGTGGCCTACCCCACCTACGATGTGGGCGCCCGGCTGGCGGGAGCGCGGACGATCGCCTGCGACGATCCCGATGCCATCACCGGGCGACCCCGCCTCATCTGGATCAACTCCCCAGGAAATCCGCACGGCCAGATCTGGTCCGCCGAACAGACCTCGCGATGGATCGCCTATGCGCGGGAATCCGGGGCCCTGCTGGCCTCCGATGAGTGTTATGGCGAGTTCGGCTGGAGCCGGGAGCCGGTGTCGATTCTGGACGAGCGGCTCTGCGGCGGAAGCCCCGACGGCCTGCTGGCGGTGCATTCTTTGTCCAAACGCTCGAATCTGGCTGGCTACCGGGCGGGTTTCGTCGCCGGGGACGCGGGAGTGGTCCAAGACCTGGTGGCGGTGCGCAAACACGCGGGGATGATGCTTCCGGCACCGGTGCAGGAGGCGATGGTGGTCGCCCTCGGCGATCAGAACCACGTCACCGGGCAGCGGGAACGCTATGCCGCCAGGCGCGAGTTGCTCATCCCGGCGCTGGAGGCCGCCGGATTCAGGATCGACCATTCGGAGGGTTCGCTGTACCTGTGGGCCACCCGGGACGAGCCGTGCCGCGACACCGTCGATTTCTTAGCCGACCGGGGCATCCTGGTGGCGCCGGGGGACTTCTACGGCGAGCGGGGGGCCAGGCACGTGCGCATCGCGCTTACCGCGACCGATGAGCGGGTCGCGGCCGCCGCCGACAGGCTGGGCACGGCGCTCAGCCGAAGGTGAGGACTGAGAGCCTCGCCTCTCCCGCTGAGCCACTCCAGGTGACGGCGTTGCGCGTCCACCTGGCGTCCCCGATCTGAGCGGCCGAGACCCCAGCCCCGCTGGCGATCGCGAGATGGGTGGCGGACCAGACCACCTCGGGGGCCGAAGACTCGACCTGCAGGAGGGGGCCCTCCCAGCTCAGGGTGACCCTTTCGCCGAATGCCCTAGTCAGCAGATCTGAGACCAGGCTAGGGTCGGCCTGGTCCGAGCCAGTGAGCGAACACCCGAAACTGGCCGGGGTTTCCCCGGTCAGGGCACTCGCGAGCCTGCGGGCATTCGGCACGTGTTTGCGGTAGGCCTCCGGATGGGCCGAGATCTGAATCTTCTGAGCGATGTCATTGAGGTCGGCATCGCGCCAGCCGGGGATGCGCACCAGGGCCTCGTAGAACTTTCCGGAGGCATACCAGGGATCCATGATCTGGTCGACGCTGCCCCAATCCTGGCTGGGCCGCTGCTGGAACAGCCCGACGGAGTCCAGGTCGCCGTGGTCGAGGTTGCGGATGCCAGACTCCTGATAGGCGGTCGCGAGCGCGATCGAGGAGGCCCGCGGCGCCAGTTCCCGACGCTGAGCCTCGGCCACGATGATCGCGGCGTAACGAGCCTGCTCCGTAGTCAGGGTGACCCGGCCGCCGGTGACCAGTGCGGCACACTGATCGGTCAGCGGCAGCACCACCTGGTAGCGGTCCGACAGCCAGCGCGCCCCGACCACCGCGCCAGCCAGGAGCAGCACCGTGCCGAGCAAGGTGACGAGGATGCCTCGGGCGCGGCCGCGTCTGCGCCGGCCGCGCCGGGCAGGCCTAGTTCGCGTGGAGTGCCGCATTCAACTCGAAGGAGCGGTGCTCCCGGGGGATCGCCTTGACCGCTCCGCTCTGGGAATCCCTGATGAACAGCAGGTCCGGACGCCCCGACAGTTCTCGTGCCTTCACAACCGAGCCGTCGTGCAGGCTGACCTTGGTGCCCGCGGTGACGTACAGACCCGCCTCGACGACACAGTTATCCCCCAGGGAGATACCGATCCCGGCCTGTGCACCGAGCAGGCATCCCCTCCCGATCGAGACCACCTCGGTGCCGCCCCCAGACAGCGTCCCCATGATGGAGGCACCGCCTCCGATATCGGAGCCGTCGCCGACAACCACACCAGCTGAGATCCGGCCCTCGACCATGGAGGCGCCGAGGGTCCCGGCGTTGAAGTTCACGAAACCCTCATGCATCACGGTCGTGCCAACGGCCAGGTGCGCACCTAGCCGTACCCGATCGGCGTCGGCGATGCGGACCCCCGGGGGCAGGACATAGTCGACCATGCGGGGGAACTTGTCGATGCCGTACACCGTGATCGCGCCGCGGGTGCCGCGCAGGGTGATCCGCACGTCCTCGAAGCCCTCGACCGCGCACGGACCGACGCTGGTCCACACGACATTGGGCAGCACGGCGAAGATCCCGTCGAGATTGATGGTCCGCGGCTCCACGAGCCGATGGCTGATCAGGTGGAGGCGCAGATAGGCGTCTGGCACGGAGGCCGGGGCGGCGTCCAGGTCGATCTCGGCCTGGATCAGCTCGATCCGCACGCCGCGATCCCGGTCCTCGGTCTGGGCCGAGATCAGCCGGGCCGGGGCGGGGGTGCCGTCACTGGTTCCGAGGGCGGGTGCGGGGAACCAGGTGTCGAGGACGCCTGCGCTTGGGTGCGTGGTGGCCAGGCCCCAGCCCCAGGCCATGCGAGAAGCTT
>JAUMYR010000013.1:10783-16976 GCA_030528545.1 Propionibacteriaceae bacterium | reverse complement strand
CCTGCGCTTGGGTGCGTGGTGGCCAGGCCCCAGCCCCAGGCCATGCGAGAAGCTTTAATCATGGCTCACACTCTACAAAGACATGCAACTCATCGGCCCCGGTTGGTCGCGGGATAGACACCGGGACGAGCGATCCCACACGAGCGGTGGGCCCGAGCCCGGCACCGTCGCCTTTCCTCGGTGCGGGGGAGCCCCCACGGAGCAGGCATCCGGCTATCGACGGGAGACCGGGGCGCGGTGGATCTGGACAGGCCACCGCGCCCCGGACGGCCCTGGGCCCGCTCGGCGGATCAGGCCACCTGGGCGGCGGACTCACTTGGCAGCGGTGGTGGGTTGTCGCCGACCCGCCCCGAACTGAGCTTGTCGATGATCGCCGCGATGGCACCGTCTCCGGTCACGTTGGTGGCGGTGCCAAAGCTATCGATCGCGATATAGGTGGCGATCATGAGGCCGACCTGTGGTTCGGTGAAACCGAGCATGGACGACAGCAGCCCTGCTGCGGCCATGATCGCACCACCCGGCACCCCAGGAGCGGCGACCATGGTGATGCCGAGCATCAGGATGAAGCCGATCATGAGACCCAGGTCGATCTGGATGCCGGAAATCACCATAATCGCGATGGCGAAGGAGGTGATTTTCAGAGTCGAACCCGCCAGGTGCACGGTGGCGCACAGCGGGATTACGAAGGAGGCGACCGGTTCGCTCACCCCCATCTTGATGGTTTGGCGCAAGGTGACGGGGATCGTCGCGGCTGAGGAGGAGGTGCCCAGAGCGGTCGCATAGGCGGGCAGCATCAGGCGCAGCATCTGGAACGGATTGCGCCGGGTCAGCGCACCGGCGATGGCGTACTGGATCAGCAGCAGCAGCACCGTCAGCGCGAACACGATCAAGACGATGGACAAGAAAGTACCGATGACCTGGAACACCTGCCCGGCTACGGTCATGTTCAGCACGATGCCGAAGATGTAGATCGGCAGCAGCGGGATCAAGACCGTGGCGATGACCCGGTTGACGATCTCACGGAACTCGACGAATCCCTGATACAGGGTCGTGCCGTTCGTGATGGTCAGGCCAACCCCCAGCACGAAGGCCAGGATCAGTGCCGACATGACGCCCAGCACCGGGGGCATATCCACCTTGAAGAAGGGCGCCAGCAGCGCATCGTCAGGGTTGCTAGCCTCGCCCGCGGTCTGGGAGCCGAGGAGCCTGGGGAAGGCCAGCACGCCGGTAACCAGCGCCAGCACACCAGCGAACAGCGTGGACACGTAGGCAATACCGGCGGTGATGGCCAGCCACTTGCCCGCGCCCCGTCCCAGCTGGGCGATTGCCGGGGTGATGAGCCCCACGATGATGAGCGGAATCATGAACCCTAGGAACTGCGCGAAGACGTAGTTGAACGTCACGAAGACCTGGGTCAGCCAGCTGGGGAACACGAATCCGAGGCCGATGCCAAGCACGATCGCGATCGCGATCCAGCTGAGCAGGCCAAGCCTGGTTCTTCTTTTACCCATCGCAGGTTCCTTTCCTTGATGTGCCTATGGCCGCTGAGGAAGACAGTAGCGCCCGGGAGGGGTTTGGTCGCATCGGAGCCGGAGGATCCCACTCTGCGGGCACCCGGCCGGGAACGCTGTTCGACTATCCCAGCGGCGGGCGCCGGAGTAGTCTGTGTCGGCATGGGGCTTGATTTGGAAGGTGACTTGGTCGCCCTGCTGCGCTCAATCACCGATATCGAGTCCGTCAGCGGAAATGAGGCGCGGCTCGCTGACGAGGTCGAGGCCGCGCTGAGGGCCTACCCGCACCTGGAGGTCACCCGGCATCAGGACGCGGTCGTGGCCAGGACCCGCCTGGGCCGCGATACCAGGGTGGTTATCGCCGGGCACCTGGACACGGTGCCGGTAGCCTCCAACCTGCCTAGCAGCCTGCGGGTGGTAGACGGGCAGGAGCGGGTCTACGGCCGGGGTACCTGCGACATGAAGGGTGGGGTGGCCGTGCAGCTGCGAGCGGCGGCGGCTCTCACCGCGCCAGCCCGCGACCTGACCTGGGTGTTCTACGACAACGAAGAGGTTGAGAGCACTCGTAACGGTCTCGGTCGGCTGTCCCGTGAGGTTCCCGGTTTGCTGGCTGGGGATTTCGCGGTGCTGTGCGAACCGACTGGTGCGGTAATCGAGGGCGGCTGCCAGGGAACGCTGCGCTTCTATGTCACGGCCCGGGGCCGGGCCGCCCATAGCGCACGTTCCTGGCTGGGCGATAACGCCATCCACCGGGCAGCCGAGGTGCTGGGCCGGATCGGCGGTTTCGAGGCCCGGGAGATCGATGTGGACGGCCTCACCTATCGGGAGGGACTCAACGCCGTCGAGATCACCGGCGGCGTGGCGGGCAACGTCATCCCAGACCTGTGCCGCGTCCACGTCAACTACCGGTTCGCTCCCGACAAGAGCCTGGAGGAGGCCATCGGCCTGATGCGGGAACTATTCGCCGGGTTTGAGTTCGACTTGATCGATGCCGCGGCCGGGGCGCGTCCAGGGCTGGACCATCCGGCCGCCGCCGAGTTCGTGGCGGCGGCGGGTGGGCAGGCGCGGGCCAAGTACGGTTGGACCGATGTCGCCCGTTTCGCCGAACTGGGGATCCCCGCGGTGAACTTCGGCCCGGCGGATCCGGGCAAGGCGCATACCGACGATGAGTTCTGCCCGGTGGCCGACCTGCATCGCTGCTACCAGGTGCTCCAGCGCTGGCTGGGCGGAGAGGACAACGCATGAGCGAGAAAACGAAACAGATCATCCAGGGAGCGGTCATCCGTAGACGAGACCAGCTGCCGATCAAGACCAAGGATCAGGAACTGCTGGAAGGCACCAACGGCTGGCAGAAGCTCGACCCTTGGCGTGTGCTGCGGATCCAGGCTGAGTTCACCGAGGGTTTCGACACCCTGGCCAGCCTGGGTCCGGCCATCAGCATCTTCGGTTCGGCCCGCACCAAGCCGAACCACCCGATGTACGCCGCGGCGATAGAAATAGCCAAGGGCCTCGTGGACTCCGGCTACACCGTCATCACCGGCGGCGGACCCGGCATCATGGAAGCGGGCAACCGGGGCGCGGTCGAGGCGGGCGGCACCTCCGTCGGCCTGGGCATCGAACTGCCCTTTGAGCAGGGCATGAACGACTATGTGTCGCTGGGGATCAACCACCGCTACTTCTTCGTCCGCAAGACCATGTTCCTGAAGTACTCCCAGGGCTTCATCGTCTTACCCGGAGGATTTGGCACCTTCGACGAACTGTTCGAATCCCTGACGCTGATCCAGACCGGGAAGGTGACCCATTTCCCCGTGGTGCTATTCGGCTCCAGCTACTGGAAAGGCCTAGTGGAGTGGCTGCGGGAGCAGGCCGTAGGTAACGGATGTATCAGCCCACACGACCTAGACCTCGTTCTGGTCACTGACTCGGTGGAGGAGGCGGTCGCCGCGATGGGTGCCCCGTCGTGATGACCTGGCTGCTGATCGGGGCAGCACTGGCGGTGTTCGGTTTCGCCGCGGTCGCTGGGTCTGGGCGATTGGGGGAGATGCCCGCCCCGGTCGACGACTCTTTCCCGGGGCGGATACCAGACGAGCTGAACCCCGACACCCTCGGCCAGATCAGGTTCGGGGTTGCGGCCACCGGTTACGCCCGTACCGAGGTGGACGCCGCGCTGCAACAGGCCTTCTCAGCCACGGAACGGCCCAGTTTCCACATCGTCCGGCGGGGATATCAGACCTCCCAAGTCGATGCGGTCTTCGACCGAGTTGAACAAATGCGGAATAATGGTGCTGAACTCGTCCACGATGAAATGAGGGATAGCAATGGCAGCGATGAAGCCACGTACCGGTGACGGGCCTATGGAGGTCACCAAGGAAGGCCGAGGTATCGTGATGCGCGTCCCAGTCGACGGTGGGGGCCGGCTGGTCGTTGAGATGAACGCCGCCGAAGCGACTGCGTTGCTCGAGGAACTCAAGGGTGTGGTCGGCTGACCCGCCCGGATCGCACGAGAGCCGCCGGTGCCCCGGTCCCCCTAAGGGAACCGGGGCACCGTGGCGTGATGGTTCAGTGAGCCCCGTGCCGGGCGATGGCGTCCTGGTATACCGCGACGGTGTCGCGGGCGATCTTCTCCCAGGAGAAATGATCGATGCAGCGCTGGCGTCCGGCCTTGCCGTATCGGAGCGCTAGCTCAGGGTCCCGGGTGAGCCGGTTGACCTTGGCGGCGAAGGACTCCTCGAATGCCGCGATGTAGGCCGGGTCGCCTGCCTGTGCGGCGTCATAGGGCACCAGCAGGCCGGTCTGGCCGTCCATGACCACCTCGGGAATGCCTCCGACGGCGCTCGCCACGACCGCGGTCTCGGTGGCCATGGCTTCGAGGTTGACGATGCCGAGCGGTTCGTAGACCGATGGGCAGGCGAATACTGTCGCGTTGCTCATGACCTGACGGACCTCGGCCCTGGGGAGCATCTCTTGGACCCAGATCACCGGGGCGTGGCGGCGAGCCTGGAGTTCGGCGAAGGCCCCCTCGAACTCAGCTGCGATCTCCGGGGTATCCGGGGCTCCGGCGAGCAGGACCAGCTGGGTCTCGGCATCGAACTGGGCGGCGGCGCGGACGAGATGCACCAGCCCCTTCTGCCGGGTGATGCGGCCCACGAAGACCACTGAGGGGGCATCGGGATCCACCCCGATGCGGTCCAGCACATCGGTGCCGCGGTCGGGGAGAAACTCTTCGGTGTCGATGCCGTTGAGGACGACGTGCACCTTGTCAGGATCGAGGCTGGGGTAGGCGTCCAGAACGTCGGCCCGCATCCCGTTGCTGACCGCGACGATGGCATCGGCTGCCTCGTAGGCGGTCTTCTCGGCCCAGCTTGATAGCGCGTAGCCGCCGCCGAGCTGTTCGGCCTTCCACGGCCGGTGCGGTTCCAGGGAGTGGGCGCTGATGACATGCGGGATGTCGTAAAGCAGGCCGGCCAGATGCCCGGCGAGATTGGCATACCAGGTGTGGCTGTGCACCAGATCGACCTTGGGCAAAGCGGCGGCCATCGACAGGTCGGCGCCGAAGACGCGCAGCGCCGCGTTGGCCCCGGGAGGGAAGTCCTCTGCGTGTGCGGTGGCTCCCGGACGCGGCTCGCCCATGCACTGCACATCGACTTCAATGAACTTGCGCAACTGGGGTACCAGCTGCGCGACGTGGACGCCGGCGCCACCGTAGATGTGCGGCGGGAACTCGCGCGTCAGCAAGGAAACGCTCAGACTCATGTCCTGATCGTCGCACAGTCCCGCCGCGCGCGTGACGGGTGGGAGCACTTTCTAGTAAATGTTTCGAGCGAAAATGCTCAAACTCCTTGCCGAAGCGAGCCAACGGTCATAGGTTTCAGGTATGGCCAGTCGTCCTAACGTTCTCTCCATCGTCCTCGCTGGCGGCGAAGGCAAGAGGTTGATGCCGCTCACCGCTGATCGCGCCAAGCCTGCGGTCCCCTTCGGAGGCACCTACCGGCTGATCGACTTCGTGCTGTCCAACCTGGCGAACTCGGAGTTACGCCAGATCGCGGTGCTGACTCAGTACAAATCGCACTCGCTGGACCGCCACATCTCGGTCACCTGGCGCTTCTCGACGATGCTTGGCAACTTCGTCACACCGGTTCCGGCCCAGCAGCGCACCGGCCCGAAGTGGTACCAGGGAAGCGCCGATGCGATCTTCCAGTCCCTCAACCTGATCCGCGACGCCGATCCCGACTATGTCGTGGTGTTCGGGGCGGACAATATCTATCGCATGGATGTGTCCCAGATGGTGCAGGCACATATCGATTCGGGGCTCGGGGCCAGCGTCGCGGGCATCCGGGTTCCGCGTTCGATCGCTTCTGGGTTCGGCATCATCGATGCTGCCGCCGACGGCCGGATCAAGACCTTCCTAGAGAAGCCAGCCGATCCGCCTGGGCTGGTGGACTCTCCGGAGGAGTCTTTCGCGTCCATGGGCAACTATGTGTTCAGCCGCAAAGCACTCGTCGAAGCGTTGCGCGCTGACGCCGAGAATCCCGATGCCCGCCACGACATGGGCGGAGACATCATTCCGTGGTTCACCGAACAGGGCGAGGCCCAGGTCTATGACTTCCGCGACAATGTGGTCCCCGGGTGCAGCGAGAAGGACGCGAACTACTGGCGCGATGTCGGGACCATCGATGCCTATC
>JAUMYR010000013.1:6713-10683 GCA_030528545.1 Propionibacteriaceae bacterium | reverse complement strand
TGCAGCGAGAAGGACGCGAACTACTGGCGCGATGTCGGGACCATCGATGCCTATCACGAGGCACACATGGACCTCGTGAGCGTGGAGCCGGAGTTCAACCTGTACAACAGGCAGTGGCCGATCTGGACGAACCAGGTCCAGGCCCCCGGCGCGAAGTTCGTGATGAGAGGTACGGCCGAGGACTCGATCGTGACCAATGGGTGCATCATCTCCGGGGGAGACGTGGACCGCACGGTCTTGAGCCCGAATGTCCGGATCGAGAAGTGGGCGAAGGTCGATGAGTCCATCCTCATGGACTCGGTGCAGGTCGGGCGCGGTGCGGTGGTGCACCGGGCGATTCTGGACAAGCACGTCATCGTGCCCGACGGGGTCGAGATCGGGGTCAACCACGATCACGACCGGGCCCGTGGATTCACCGTCTCTGAGGGCGGGGTAACCGTCGTCGGCAAAGACATCGTGATCCCGCCGCACGCCTGAGGCGCTGTTCAGCGTCGTGCGGCGACCAGCAGGCCGTTGCCTACTGGGAGCAGGGCAGGGATATAGGCCTCGGAGGAGATGACCGCCTCAAGGGCCTCACGGATGATGACCGTCTCGTCGTCTTCGTTGTTCACATCGGCGACGAGGTTGTGCCACAGGGCATCGTGTAACACGAGCAGCCCACCCGGGCGAAGCAGGCGCAACGCGGCCGAGACATATTCGACGTATTCCAGCTTGTCTCCGTTGATGAACATCAGGTCGTAGGCTCCGTCGCGGAGCTTATTCAAGACCTCAAGGGGCATCCCCGCGATGAGCCGGAACCGCGGCGAGGGCAGTCCGGCCCGGGTGAATGCCTGCCGCGCCCTGAGCTGGACGTCGGCGTCCGGGTCGATGCTGGTGAGCACGCCGTCGGGCACCATCCCGGCGAACAGAGCCAACCCCGAGGCCCCCGTGCCGGTACCGATCTCGGCCACGGTCTTGGCGTTGATGGCCCGGGCGAGCACGGTGAGCAGGCTGGCCACTCCGTTGCTGATGGGACGCTCACCGGTGGTGATGGCGTCGTAGCGGGCGTCGCGCAGCGCATCCGAGCTGGTGACGAAGTCCTCCGCGAAGCCCCAACTCTGGGCGGTCGGTGTCTCATTCACAGCACTCAGCCTAGCGAGTGATCTACGATGAAGCCCATGAGTCATGTCGTTAGTGCCGAGATCGTCGCCAACGTCTTGAGCATCCAGGTGGGTGTTGGCGATCGAGTCACTTCGGAGGACGCGCTGGTCATCCTTGAATCGATGAAGATGGAGATACCGGTGCTCAGCGAGAAACCGGGAGTGGTCGGCGAGATTTTCGTCTCCCCCGGAGACGTCGTGCATGACGGTGACCCACTGATGATCATTGAGGATTGAGAACAGATGACCAACGAATCTTCCCCTGTCTTTGGCCGCCTGATTACGGCCATGGTCACCCCGTTCGACGAAACGGGAGCCCTCGACTTAGAGGCCGCCAGGAGGCTGGCCCGGCACCTGGTAGACGACCAGCTCAACGATTCCCTCGTCATCAATGGCACGACTGGCGAGTCACCCACCACCACCGATGCGGAGAAGAAGGCGCTGCTGGAGACGGTCGTGGCCGAGGTCGGTGACCGCGCCCAGATCATCGGTGGGGTCGGCACCTTCTCGACCGCACACACCATCGCGCTGGCCAAGGACGCGGCTGAGGCGGGTGCTGACGGGCTGCTGGTGGTGACGCCCTACTATTCCCGCCCTCCCCAGGACGCACTGGCCGCGCATTTCCGCTCGGTCGCCGATGCCACCGACCTGCCGGTCATGTTGTACGACATCCCGCACCGGGCCGGGGTCCCCATCGACACGGCGACCCTGATCGAGGTCGCCGAACATCCGCGCATCGTCGCGGTCAAGGACGCCAAGGGGCAGCCGGTCGCCAGTTCCCAGGTGATGGCGGAGTCCAACCTCACCTATTACGCCGGGGATGACGCGATGACCCTGCCCCTGATGGCCGTCGGCGGCTCCGGGGTGGTCGGCACCTCGACCCATTTCACGGGCAGGGCGACCAAGCAGATGATCGAGGACTTCGTAGCTGGACGCACCGAAGCGGCCCTGGCCCTGCACCAGAGGCTGCTCCCGGTCTACACCGGGGTCTTCGCTACCCAGGGGGTCATGATGGTCAAGGCGGGGCTGAACGCCCGGGGAATGCCGGTGGGTCCGGTGCGGGCTCCGCTGCTTGACGCCACACCCGAGCAGACCGGGAAGTTCCTGAGGCTGCTGGAGCAGTTCGAGGATTGAGAAAGTCTCCTATCGTGGACCCTGATCTGACCAAGACACGACCGTGGTGCACAGCTGATGCACAGCTTGGTCTGTCAGAGTAGAGCCCATGGAGAGGGATAAACTCCCGGTGTTCCGGATCAGGAAGGCCTCGGCCGCGTGGGTCGCCCCCACGTGGGAGGAACTGGTGCGGGACCATTCCGAGCGGGTGTTCCGCCTTGCCCTGCGCCTGACCGGTAACCGTCACGACGCCGAAGACCTCACCCAGGAAGTCTTCATCAAGGTGTTCCGCTCGATCCACAAGTTTGAGCCCGGCACCTTAGAGGGCTGGCTGCATCGCATCACCACCAACCTGTTCATCGACTCGACTCGGCGCCGCTCCCGGTTCAAGGAGTCCGCGCACAGCCACGTGCCCGATTTCGTCTGGGGGGAGGCAGGGGATCCGGGAAGGCTGCGAGACGACGCCGAACTGGATCACGATGTGGAGGCCGCGCTGGCCGCTCTGACCCCCGAATGCCGGGTCGCGGTGGTTTTGTGTGACATCGAGGGGCTCAGCTACGACGAGATCGCCCAGGTGCTCGACATCAAGCTTTCCGCCGTGCGGAGCCGGATCCACCGGGGACGCACCCAGCTGCGGGCCGCCCTGGAACACCGGCGTCCCACCTCTGGACGCGAACGCTATCTCGGGGTGAGCGGATGATCCTGCCAGTGGGCCGTGGCGACGAATGCTCCCGGATGGCGCCATGGCTGCCCGGCCTCCTCGACCGCAGCTTGCCGCCGGGACGGCACTGCGCGGTGTCGGCTCACGTGGAGACCTGCGAGCATTGCCGTGCCGAGGTGGACAAACTGGGCGAAGTCCGCAGGCTGCTCGGCTCCCGGGGTGTCGACCACGCGCCATCCGATCTGACGGGGCGGCTGATCCAGATCGCCGGTGAGGACGCCGCCCAGCCGCTGTGGCTTCGTGGCGGGGCCGGGAATGGCTCCCTGCCGAGCAGGCGGGCGCGCCGGGCGCGGGCCGTGCGACGGTTCGCCGCCTCCGGCACGGTCGCGGTGCTGGCCGTCTTGTCACTGGCGCTGCTGATGGCCCCGAGCCTGCCGAAGGTCACCGATCCGGGGGAGCAGGCTCACCGCACTTTCTCCCGGTCCATGACGGCCTTGGGCATGGACGAGCTTGTGGTGGCGGTGCTAGCGGCCAGCGATGCCGGAGCGAGCCTGCGCACCGAGCCCACCTTCGAGGCGAGCGCGCCGCTGCTCGGTCCCGCCCAGCCGCTGCCCGCCACGCAGGCCGCTGACATCCTCACCCGGCTGCGGCGTCCCGAGGGGTGGCTGGCCGGTACCCAGCAGGTGAGCTTGCGTGACGGTGGGGTCTATCGCATCGCCGAGGTGAGGATGGAGGAAAGGCCTGAAGGGGTGCTCTCGGTGAGCGTGCTGGATGCCTCCGGGAATCGCGTGACGACGGGTGCCTTTGGCCAGGTGACGCGCGGGATCGACGGGGAGTTCCTGGCCAACACCCGGGTCTATGGTTATCCGCCAGACGGGACCCGGATCGCGGGCCGTGAGGTGGCGATGCTTGAAGCGAGGATAGGCGGCATGGTGCTAGCCAGGTGGTGGTTCACCGGGGATGACCATCTGCTGCGCTCGGAGCGCTATGGGGCAGACGGTTCGGTGACCCTATCGGCTGGCTATACCCAGGTCACCGAACCCGGCCCGGCCGTTCA
>JAUMYR010000013.1:2164-6613 GCA_030528545.1 Propionibacteriaceae bacterium | reverse complement strand
CGGTGACCCTATCGGCTGGCTATACCCAGGTCACCGAACCCGGCCCGGCCGTTCACGCGGTGTCCACTGTCATCTCAGCGGCCCCGCAACGGAACGCGAGAACCGCTGTGAGCCCGGAGTGCGGCCTGGCCGAGGAGTGTCCGCGGCAGCTGGCCGGTTTGCCTTTGGTCCGCTATTCGGCCTCCGGCACCGCGGACGCTCCCCATCGGGAGTTCGTCTACAGCGACGGCATCACCATGCTGTGCGTGACGAGGCAGAGGGGCTGGCTTGCCCCGGACGGGGTGCCGATGGAGGACTACCTGCGGCGCGGTTCGCCCCTGGTGCGGTCCTGGCAATCGGGCACCGAGGTAGTCACGATCACGACGAATGGGCCCGAGGACATTGCCCAGCGCGCCCACGACGAGCTGCCCAGACAGGCCGCGGCGCGCCCAGACCTGGGGTGGCGGATCGGTGCGGGCCTGCGGCGGCTGGCCGGGGTGGGCGGGGACTAGCCCGGGGCACCTCCCGGGCAGGACCTCCCGGGAATGTCGGCAACAAGTACGCCGTGACTGGTTCCGGGCGCACCCGGGCAGGGCCGTCGGGTAACCTTGCGGTGTGTTTGGGATTGATGCCACGGAGTTCGTCATCTTGATCGTGCTCGCGGTCGTGATGTTCGGCCCCGAGCGGATCCCCCAGTTCTCCCGGAAGGCCGCTCGGATCTTCGTCTATCTGCGTGACGTCGCCAACAATGCCCAGAGCCAGCTGCGCACCGAACTCGGCCCCGAATATGCCGACCTGAACCTGGCTGACCTCAACCCTAAGACCCTTGTGCGCAAGCACCTGAGCAGCGAGATCGCTGCTATCGACGAGGCCAAGGCTGAGCTGAGCCGCACCGCGGACGAACTCAAATCGGCCTCAGCCCAGGTCAAGTCCGAGGTATCGAGTGCCAGGGCCGAGATCGGCTCCGCGACTCCGGACCAGCCCAGCGGGGCCCCATTTGACAGCGAAGCGACCTAGCCAGGATCGGCGACCGGTCCTGGCATCGCCGGGGCGTGAGCATGCCGGAACGGGTCCGACCGGCGTCGGCTTCCTAACCGGTGCGCCGTGGCGGTCCGGGGCACCGCGGCAGATTCCCGTGGCCGGGGCCCTCAACAGGTGGCCTGAGACATAGCGGGACTAGCCCAGGGATGATCCGGGCCACCCCGCCCTTGATCTGGAGGCAGGTCAGGTGTGCAACCGGAGGGGCTGTCCCACCAGGCCTCGGGGGCGGGCGGCGAGGCGCTCAGCCAGGCCGCTCAGGGCCGCGGCGGCCGGGTGCTCGGGGTGGGCGATGACGATGGGGGTGCCAGCGTCGCCGCCGACGCGCAGGTCCGGGTCCATCGGCACCTGGGCGATCAAGGGAACCTCATAGCCCAGACGGGCGGTGAGGGCGTCCGATACCGTGATCCCGCCACCGCTACCGAACAGGTCCACACGGTGCGCAGGGCCGCCGTTGGGGCATTCTACGTCGAGCCAGGACATGTTCTCGACCACTCCCAGCACCCGTTGCTGCATGATGTGAGCCATGGTCCCAGCACGCTCGGCGACCTCGGTCGCGGCGATTTGGGGGGTGGTGACCACGATGACCTCCGAGTTGGGGATCTTCTGGCCGAGTGACATCGCCACATCGCCGGTGCCGGGGGGAAGATCCAGCAACAAGAAATCGAGGTCTCCCCAGAACACACCGGTCAGCAACTGGGTGAGAGCCCGGTCCAGGATCGGGCCGCGCCAGGCGACGACCTGGTCCCGGCTCGGCTTGAGCATGCCTACCGAGATGACCCGCACCCCGTGGGCCGGGACCGGCATGATCATGTCGTCAACCACGGTGGGCTTGGTATCGCCGATGCCCAGCAGATCGGGCACCGAATGGCCGTAGATGTCGGCGTCCAGGATGCCGACGCTCTTTCCCAGCCGGGCCAGGGAGACGGCCAGGTTGACCGTCACCGAGGACTTGCCGACCCCGCCTTTGCCCGAGGCGATAGCGATGACCTTGGTCAGGTTGCCTGGCTGGGCGAAGGGGATCTCGCGCTCCGGCTGGCCCCCTCGCAGCACCTGGCGCATGGCGGCGCGCTGTTCGTCGTCCATGACCCCGAGCTCGACGTTCACGCCGGTGACACCCTCGACCGCCTCAATGGCCTCGGTCACGAGGTGGATGATCTCCGCCCGCATCGGACAGCCGGAGACGGTCAGCAGAATGCGGGCGAATACGCGGCCCTCACCGTCGGCGGCGAGTTCATCGACCATTCCGAGGTCGGTGATCGGGCGTCCGATCTCAGGGTCATTGACCTGGTGCAGAGCGGCGCGCAGCTTCGGAAGGAGAGGGGATTCAGTCACACTGAGTTTCTACGTCTCCTCGGTGCATTATGCAAGTCCGTATCGAGGCGAGGGCGCGGTCAGGACGTTTCCTGGGGCTCCTCGGCCTCTAGCTCGGCAAGCAGCGTCTTCAACTCGCTCCGGATCTCGCTGCGGATGAACTCGCGGGTGGCGAGCTCTCCGATCCGCATCCGGATCGAAGCGATCTCGCGGGCCAGGAAGTCCATCTCAGCGCGAGCCTGTGCGGCGACCCGGCGGTCCTCGGCCAGGTGCATCTTGTCCCGGGCCTCCTGGCGGTTCTGCGCCAGCAGGATGAGCGGGGCCGCGTAGGAGGCCTGGGTCGAGAAGAACAGGTTGAGCAGGATGAACGGGTATGGGTCCCAGGCGAAGACGTTCATGCCCACGATATTCAAAGCGATCCAGACGACGACGAATACGGTCATATACCCGAGGAACTTCGCGGTTCCCATGAACCGGGCGAAGAGCTCGGCGAACCGGCCGAACGCCTCCGAGTCCAGTTCCACCCGGCGCATCCGTGACCGGCGCCCGGGGATGCTGAGCGGGTCTCTGCGCCGCGGCTCAGCCATCGCTCACCAGCTCGGGGGCGAGTTCATCCATCTGGTCGCCGCGCCAGTCGTCTGGCAGCATGTGGTCGACGAGGTCGTCGACCGTGACCGCCCCGACGAGTCGCTGTTCGTCGTCTACGACCGGAGCCACGACGAGGTTATAGGTGGCGAAATAGCGGCTGACCTCGGCCAGCGGGGAGGCCGGACGCAGCGGTTCCAGGGTCGGGTCCAGCATGGTGGACACCATGAGCGAGGGGGGCTCCCGTAGCAGGCGCTGCAGGTGCACCGCGCCAATGTAACGCCCCGAGGGGGTGTCGAGGGGCGGGCGGCACACGAACACCATGGATGCCAGCGCGGGGGTGACCTCCTCGTTGCGGGCGAGGGCCAGTGCGTCGGCCACGGTGGCGTCGGCGGCGAGGATGATCGGCTCGGGGGTCATCATGCCCCCAGCGGTGAACTCACCATAGGTGAGCAGCATCCGCACATCCGATGCCTCGTCTGGTTCCATCCGGTCCAGTAGCTGTTCGGCGATGTCCTCTGGGAGGTCACGGATCAGATCCGCGGCATCGTCGGGGTCCATCTCTTCCAGGATGTCGGCCGCGCGTTCGGCGTCCAGGGCCGAGATGAGGGAGACCTGCTCTTCTTCGGGCAGTTCCTCCAGGGCGTCGGCCAAGGCCTCATCGTCGAGGGCCTGCACGACCTCATTGCGGCGCTCCTCGGGCATGTCGTGCAGTTCCCGGGCGACATCGGCCGGGGCCATGTCGGAGAATTGGGCGATGAGATGTTCGGTCGACTGGTCTGCCTTGATGACCAGCGCCGGTATCTGTGACCACGGCACCACCTTGATGTTCCCCCGGCCGGTCAGCCAGCCCGTGGTGCTGTGTTCCTTGACCGCCACCTCGGCGATCTCCCATTCCCGGGAGCGGACCTCACGCATCGCGACATCGAAGATGTGGCTTTGTTTTTCTCCGGGAACCGCCCGGTCGAAGAGATCGGCGATGACCAGGGTCTCGGATTCGCGGCGCTGGAACTTGCGGGTATCGACCATTCCGATGATGCTGACTTGTCCAGCCGAGAGGTAGTGCACCCGAGCCATCGGCATGAAGATCTGACGGCGAGCGAAGAGTTCGACAACCAGGCCTTTGATCCGGGGCGCCCGTTTGGTGGTGCGCAACTGAGCCACGACATCGCGGACCTTGCCAACCTGGTCGCCCGCGGCATCGACCACGGGCAGCCCCTGCACCCGCGAGATATAGATCGAAGTGTTCCCGCTCACATGCTCAGTCTGCCCGATGATGAGGGGCGAGCGGAACCGGGGCGCTCCCCGGGTGGCCTGCCCGGAGGCGGGGTTGGGGCTAGGCTGGGGGCGTGACCACAGCATCCATCGTCCGTCCCCGCCGCACGATCCTCGCGGTTCCCGGTTCCTCAGACCGCTTCATCGAGAAGTCCCGCACTCAGCCGGTCGACGCGGTCTTCCTGGACCTGGAGGACGCGGTAGCCCCGGCGGCAAAGGTCGAGTCCCGCTCCCGGATCGTGGCCGCGCTGAAGAGCG
>JAUMYR010000013.1:0-2064 GCA_030528545.1 Propionibacteriaceae bacterium | reverse complement strand
GCCCCGGCGGCAAAGGTCGAGTCCCGCTCCCGGATCGTGGCCGCGCTGAAGAGCGGCGGCTGGCTGGCCGGGCTGGTGACGGTGCGGGTCAATGACTGGACCACCCCGTGGACCTATACCGATGTCGCCGAGGTGGTCGGAAACGCCGGTGCGCACATCGATGCGCTGGTGCTGCCGAAGGCTCAATCCGGGGACCACGTCAAGGCGCTGGACCTGCTGTTGACCCAGGTCGAGAAAGGAGCGGGGCTGCCGGCCGGGCGGATCGGGCTGGAAGTCCAGATCGAAGATGCCCCCGGACTGGCTCGGGTGAACGAGATCGCCGCAGCCTCCCAGCGGCTGCAATCGCTGGTCTTCGGGCCGGGTGATTTCATGGCGTCCATGGGCATGGGTTCCCTCAACGTCGGGTCGGCGATCCCGGGCTACGACGGCGACCACTTCCACTATGTGCTGATGGGGATCCTGGTCGCGGCGCGGGCACATGGGCTTCAGGCCATCGATGGGCCCTATGTCGCGATCCGCGACCTCGACGGGTTCCGGGCCTCAGCCGCGAAGGCGGCCGCGCTGGGATACGACGGGAAGTGGGTGCTGCACCCCGACCAAGTGGCGGCTGGCAACGAGATCTTCACCCCGCCTGCCGCCGACATCCAAAGGGCCCGGCGCATCGTCGAGGCCTACGCCCAGGCCACGGCGGAGGCGGGAGGCGCGGTGGGCGCGATCGTGGTCGACAACGAGATGGTGGACGAGGCGGGGGTGAGGCTCGCCCGGACGATCCTGGCCAAGAGCGGTTAGGGGCCGGGACCAGCGGGCTTGGTCTTTCGGTGGTGCTGACGCAGCGCGTCCACCAGGAAGATCAGGATCGCGATCCAGACCAGCACGAACCCAGCCCAGCGCGACAGCGGCATGGGCTCCCCGAAGAGCAGCCAGCCGACGAAGAACTGGCCGATGGGCGCTAGGTATTGCAACATTCCGACGGTTACCAGGGGAATGCTGCGTGCGGCCGAGGCGAACAGCAGCAGCGGCACCGCGGTGACTATCCCGGTCGTCGCGACCAGTGCGCCGTACCAGCCGACGCTGACGGTGCTGGTGGAAGTCCAGGTCAGGTAGGCGATGTACCCAGCCGATAGCGGCAGGATCGCCAGAGTCTCGATCGCTAGGCCCGGCAGCGGTCCGGTGGAGCGTCCGGCTAGCTTCTTGACCAGGCCATAGGTGCCGAAGGTGAAGGCGAGTGTGAGCGCGACCCAGGGGAACTCTCCATAGCCGATGAGGAGGACGATGACTGCGGCGATTCCGAAACCGACGGCTAGCCACTGGCCCGGCCGGAGACGCTCACCCAGCACGAGGACGCCCAGCGCGGTGACCGCGAGCGGGTTGATGAAGTAGCCGAGCGCGGCATCGAGGGTTCGCCCACTCAGAACGCCGAACACATAGGTGGTCCAGTTCACCGCGATCAGCAGGCCGGCAGCGCTGAGCCAGAGCAGTTGCCGCCGGTTGGCGAGCACCGGCCGCAGCTCTGCGAGCCTGCCCATAGCCGCGAGCGTCACCAGACAGAACACCAGCGACCAGAAAGCGCGGTGGGCGACGATCTCTAATGCTCCAGAAGCGGTGAAGAGCATGAAGTACAAGGGGAAAAGCCCCCACAGCGAATAGGCCGCGATGCCATGTATCAGCCCGCTGCGCTCGTCTGCCCTCACGGCCTTCGAGCTTAGCCTTTGGGGTATGGGAGCGGATCCCGGCGTAGACTTAAAGGATGGCTGACAACCTGGCGATGAACTCTCCTCTGACGCTGAAGTATCCGCAGCACGTGGCGGATTACGCCACCTACGAGGCCGCTCAACAGGCCGTCGATTTCCTCGCCGATCGTCAGTTCGCGGTGCAGCATCTGTGCATCGTCGGTAGCGATCTCAGGCTGATCGAGCGGGTGACCGGGCGGCGGACCTGGGGAACGGTGCTCGGCCAGGGGGCGATCTCCGGTATCGGGACCGGCCTGCTGGTCGGCGTCATGATGATGCTATTCATCCCCAATAGTGCGCTTGCCGTGATGCTGCTGGCCGGTCTGTTGCTCGG
>JAUMYR010000186.1 GCA_030528545.1 Propionibacteriaceae bacterium | reverse complement strand
GGCGTGCGCGATGGGGATTCAGCTGGGATTCGATTTGATCCGGTTGCTGAGTTCGGTCACCTTGTCGTAGATACCGCGGTTGGAGCCGAGCTGGTCCTTGATCTTGCGGTAGGCGTGCATGACCGTGGTGTGATCGCGACCCCCGAATATCTGGCCGATCTTGGGCAATGACAGATCGGTCATCTCGCGGCACAGATACATCGAGATCTGGCGGGCCTGGACGAGGGTCTGAGAGCGATTGGGCCCGAGCAGATCGTCCATGCTGACATCGAAATAAGCCGAGGTGTGGTTGAGGATCGCCTGCGGTGATACCTGAATGGTTTCAGCGGGGATGAGGTCTTTGAGCACGGTTTCGGCCAGCGACAGGTCGACTTCCTGCTGATTGAGGGAAGCAAAGGCCGTGACCCGGATCAGCGCTCCCTCCAGCTCACGGATATTCGACTGGATGCGGCTCGCGATGAACTCCAGCACCTCGGAACCGGCGGTGAGGCGTTCGGCGCCGGCCTTCTTCCTGAGGATCGCGATGCGGGTCTCCAGGTCGGGAGGCTGAATGTCGGTCATGAGACCCCACTCGAACCGGCTCCGCAGCCGCGGCTCCAGCGCCTCCAGTAGTTTGGGCGGCCGGTCGCTGGTCATGACGATCTGCTTCTGGGCGTTGTGTAGCGTGTTGAAGGTGTGGAAGAACTCTTCCTGGGTCTGGATCTTCGATTCGAGGAACTGGATGTCGTCGATCAGCAGCACGTCGACATCGCGGTAGGTGCGCCGGAAAGCGGCGGTGCGATTCTCGTAGATGGCGTTGATGAAGTCGTTGGTGAGTTCCTCGGTGGAGACATAGCGGACGCGCAAACGGTCATAGTAGGCGCGGACATAGTGTCCGATGGCGTGCAGAAGATGAGTCTTGCCGAGCCCGGAGGGCCCATAGATCATGAGCGGGTTGAAGGATTTGCCCGGTGCCTCGGCGACGGCGTTGGCCGCGGCATGGGCGAAACGGTTGGACGAACCGCACACGAAGGTCTCGAAGGTGTACTTGGGATTGAGCCGATCCCCGTCGCTGGGTGCCGGGCTGGGACTGGTGGGCTCCTCGTCGGCGTCGAACAAGGGTGGGGCCGAGACCACCGGAGCGACGAACTCCACGGTCGAGTCGACCGTGATCGCCAGTCGGGTTTCAGTGCCGTAGTGGCTGGTCAGCCGCTCTTCGACGAAGGAACGCAGTTTCGATTCCAGGCGCTGCCGGGTGAAATCGTTCTCGACCGCGACAACCATGGTCGAGGAGTGCTTGGTCAGGGGTTTGGTCCTGCGCAAGAGGGAACGTGTGGGCGCATCGTCTGCCGCGTCGAGCACATAGCGCCAGGCCGTTTCCAGGTCGCTGTCTGCTGCGAACGGTGCATCGAAGACTCCGTCGTCGGGCAAATGCTCCCCCTTGTCCACAGTCATCCACAGCGTTATCCACAGCCTATGGGCGGGGTTCGCTGTGGTAGCTAGAGTCTAGAAACTAATGGTTGCGTACCCGGGTGCGCAACCTCGCGCGCACCGGCTTGGTTCATCTCCGGCGTGTCGCATGGACGTCGCGGTGCCTGTTGTGGTTCTGTGGCAGGCCCAGAATCGGCTCGGTTTGGCAGCCAGGGGATCGGACAAGTATCGTTGACCAGTCGCTGTCTTGCAGCGGCCACTTCCCCTTGCCCGTCAAGGGCAGTTGTCCACGATACCGAGACGGAGTACACCGCCGTGAGCAAGCGTACTTTTCAGCCGAGCAACCGGCGCCGCAGCCGCACCCATGGTTTCCGCGCCCGCATGCGCACCCGCGCCGGACGCGCCATCATCTCCGCACGCCGGAGCCGCGGCCGCCGCGTCCTGTCGGCCTGACCACGATGTTGCCCGCCGAGCATCGGATGCGAAACTCGGCTGAGTTTCGACAGACCATCGGTGCGGGATTACGTGCCGGTCGGCGGAGCGTCGTTGTCCACATCCGACCCGTCGGACCCGAGGATCAGGGTCCGACCAGGGTCGGTTTTGTGGTATCCAAACAGGTGGGCAACGCGGTCACCCGTAACCGGGTCAAGCGTCGGCTCCGGCACATGATAAGACCGATGCTGACCGAACTGACGGAGTGTCCCGCAGCGGGCATCGTGGTGAGAGCGTTACCGATGGCGGCCGCAGAGCCGTGGCGTGTCGAGACCGACCTCCGCGCCGCGTGCGCCGCGGCACTGGCGAGGCTGTGATGCTGAAATACCCGCTGATCTGGTTCGTTCGAGCATGGCGTGCGGTGATTTCCCCGCTTTACGGCGATGTGTGCCGCTATTACCCCAGTTGCTCGTCCTATGGCCTCAAAGCACTGGAAACCCACGGCGCGATCAAGGGGGTCGCGTTGACGCTGCGCAGGCTGGCGCGCTGCCACCCCTGGGCCGCCGGGGGCTTCGACTATGTCCCGGGCACCCCGGAGCATGCGTCCTATTTGTCTTCTTCGGAATATGCCGAAACTAACCAACGAGGTGTGGCGTGATTGATCTACTCATCCCCCTCAGCATCTGGGACTCGTTCTACGGGGTGCTGAGCGCCATGATGCAGCCGCTGTACTGGGCTGTGTCTGGCTTGGTGGTGCTGTTCCACGCGATGTGGAGTCCACTGTTTAGCGCAGAATCGGGCTGGTCCTGGGTGCTAGCCATCGTCTTCTTGACGATGTTCATCCGGACGCTGCTGATCCCGCTGTTCGTGAAACAGATCCAGTCGGCGAGAAACATGCAGCTGCTGGGCCCCAAACAGCGCGAGCTACAGAAGAAGTACGGCCACGACCGCGAACGCTACGGCCAAGAGATCATGAAGATGTATCGGGAAGAGGGCGTCAACCCGATGGCGTCCTGCATGCCGATCCTGCTGCAGATGCCGATCTTCCTGGCGCTGTTCCGAGTCTTGGACGGTGCCGCCCGCGGACAGGTGCGCGGCTACTGGTTCCAGGTCAACCCCGACCTGGTGGCCTCGCTCAACAAATCGACGATCTTCGGTGTGTCGATGGCCGACACCTTCATGCCGCAAAACGGTGCCCCATTCACCTTCGGAGCGACCCAGGTGTTCACCGGTGTGCTGGTGATCGCGATGGTGGCGGTGCTGTTCATCACCCAGTTGCAGCTGATGCGCAAGAATATGCCGCCGGAGTCCCTAACGGGCCCGATGGCTCAGCAGCAGAAGGTGATGCTGTGGCTATTCCCGCTGATCTTCGCGTTCTCCGGCATGATGTTCCCCGTCGGCGTCCTGGTGTACTGGCTCACCTCGAATATCTGGACCATGTGCCAGCAGTACATCCTGATCCACAACAACCCGGCTCCCAATACCCCGGCCTATATCGACTGGGAGGAGCGGATGCGCCGCAAGGGCAAGGATCCCCGCGAGATCGAGAGGCAGCGGGCCGAGAAGCGTCGCAAATCGGTCTCCCCGTCGCGTACCGTGGCCACCGCGACCGAAGCGGTGGACCAGGATACCGCGACCGAGAATGACGCCGAAGCCGCACCTCCGCAGGTCAAACGGCAGCAGATGAACCGTCAAACCCGCAAGACCACAGATGGTGGCCGCCAGGTTGTGCAGCGCTCTCAGCCAGCCCGCAATACCCGCGCCGCCCGTAAGAAGAAAAAGTGAGGCATCATGGCTGATGATCTGGACAAGAAGGACGATCCGCTCCTGACCGAGGGAGACATTGCCGCTGACTATCTGGAGGAATTGCTCGACATCGCTGACCTGGACGGCGACATCGAGAATTATGTGGAATCGGGCCGGGCCTATGTCGCACTCGACACCGAGGGCGAGTTGCTGATCGGGAAGAACGGCGAGGTTCTGGACGCCTTGCAGACCCTCGCCAGGTTGGCGGTGATGACCGAAACCGGTCACCGCTCCCGGCTGATGCTGGACATCGGCGGACATCGCGACAAGCGCAAGATGGAACTGACCGCCCTGGCCAAGGACGCGATCGCCGAGGTGCTATCCAGCAACGAGGCCGCCCGGCTGAGCCCGATGAACGCCTTCGAACGCAAGATCGTCCACGATGTGGTCGCCGCCGCCGGACTGGTGTCGGAATCGGAGGGCGAGGAACCGCAGCGCCGGGTCGTGGTGCTGCCCAAGGAATAGGCGAATCCCGCTCCCCGCAGCAGCCGACCGCCGGTCGGACCATCGCCGCGAGGGAGCAGATGAGGCGGCGCGGTTCCTGTTGGGACCGCGCCGCTGTTGTTATCCGCCGGATCTCGGGGCCTTCCCCTGGATGTGTTTTAGGGCTGCGCCTAGCATGGCTCGGTTCGTAGCTCG
>JAUMYR010000012.1:33842-36194 GCA_030528545.1 Propionibacteriaceae bacterium | reverse complement strand
CTGCCACCGCCCAGATTCGGGCCACTATCGCCTGGACAGGGTGCACCCGGCCTCGCCAATGAGGATGGCTCCAGCAGGCAAAAGAACCTGGCCAAAGCCATGGCCGCTCTGGGGTCTCTAGACGCCACGGATTCCCCCACAAGGCTCAAGGCTTCGCGGGCAGGTGGGGCCGTACGAGTGCGCTGAACGGATGACGGCTTGAGGACTCGCTGTTTTCAGAGGGCAGACATTCTGGATGACTCCAGTTACTCGGGAGTCCCGGCGTCGGGCGGGGGCGTGCCCTGGCCGGTGAAGGCAGACGCGGGGGCCGCCATGCCCCACTGGTACATCGCGTCGAGCACCGGCCGCAGCTGCCACCCCAGCTCGGTGAGCTCGTAGACCACCCTCGGCGGGATCTCCGCGTAAGCGGTGCGGGTCACGATGCCGCGCGCCTCGAACAGCCGCAACCGGTTCGTCAGCGTGTGCGCGCTGATGCCCTTGAGCGCCTCCCTCAGCTGCCCGAAACGCTTCGGGCCGTGCATGAGTTCGCGCACGATCAGAGTCGCCCACGGCCCATCGAAGAGCAGCAGGAACCGGGCCACACCGCACTCGGGAAGATCCGTCTCACTCACGGCACCCACCATAGACGCTATTAGTGCAGTTGACGTAACTGATGCATCGCATGAATCAATGGGATACATGACCTACATCGTGCATGGCGCCACCGGTGCCCAGGGAGCCCCCGTTCTCTCCGCTCTCAAAGCGGCTGGCAGACAGGCCGTCGCTGCTGTCCGTACCCCGTCTGAGGCCACCGGCGTGGCCGTCGATCTCGCTGATGCGGACGCCCTGAGCGCCGCCTATGCCGGTGCCGAGGGCGTGTTCGTCCACCTGCCGATGGGCAGCCCCGGCCGTATGCTGGCCTACGCCAAAGCGATCTCGAAGGCGGTCGCCACCGCCCGCCCGGGACGCGTGGTCATCTCCACCAGCGGTCAGATCGTGGACCAGCCGGGGACTCCGCTCCAGGCACCCGACGAAAGCCCGATCGCGACCCTGATCCGCGACGTCACCGCCACCGGGGTCTCCACGGCCGTGGTCGCGCCCCGGCTATACCTGGAGAATCTGCTGCTTCCCGTCGTCGTGGGCCCGGCCCGGGACCAAGGGGTACTGCGCTATCCCCTGCCGGAGTCCTTCCCCGTGTCGTGGAGTTCGCACCTCGATGTCGCCGATGCCGTGGTGCGCCTCCTCACGGACTCAGCCGTCACCGGGACCGTCGCGGTCGGGCACCTCCCTGGGCTGACCGGCACCGCCCTAGCCGACGGGTTCTCGGAACATCTAGGACGCGATGTGCGCTTTGAGGCGATCACCCCAGTCCACTTCGGCGAATTGATCGCTCCCCTATTCGGGGTGGATGCGGCCAGCTCGGTGACCGGCTTGTATCAAGCCCTGAACGAACAAGCCAGCAACACCATCGCTGAGGCCAATAGCGCCCAAGCTTTGCTGGGGCTCCCGCCGCGCTCGGTTCCGGCGTGGCTCAATGCGCTCGACGTGTGAGCGAGCCGACCGCCGTGGTCTCCCCGGAATCCGAGACCACGGCGTGGGGGCCGGTCAGCCGTTGATCTGGAGCCCAAGCCCCTCGGGGTCCAGGACCCGCAGGGAGCGGCCGAAGTCCTCCTCCCGGATCTCACCCGAGTCGAATCCGGCGGCGCTCAGGCGGGCCTGGATCTCTTCGAGCGGTTCGGTCGCGGCCAGGCAGATCTCGATCGGGGCCCCGATGTGGTTGGCGCTGTGAGCCGAATGGATGGCCAGAATGCCCCCGGCGGCGTCCAATTCCTGCCACCCCTCGCCACTGACCGTCTCGTTGAAGGCCAGGCCCAGGGCGGCATAGAACGGTCGCACCCGGTCTAAGTCGTTGGCATATCGGATTGCCAGGATCTTCATCGTCGGTTTCTCCTTCGCTGTCATGGGGCTGGGCTCTCAAGGCCCGGCTAGCGACAGCGTATCGTCCACTCGGTCCGCGGGCACCGGCGCTTGGAGCGGTTCTCAGGGATGGGGTGGAGCCTTCCAAAGCCCGGCCTCCGGGACCCGCCAGCCCCCAGCCATGGGCTCAAACCCGGTTCAGCACCACCGACATCGGGTCGTCGTGGTCCATCAGGACGGTGACGATGGAGTCTCCGGTCAGTGCCCGGTGTGCCGACCATTCGAGCCTGATCCCGGCGTCCGCGAACTGCTGTTCGGCGTCCTCGCCGAGGTAAGCCATCCCACCGCTGCCGGAGAGGTAAACGTCCCCGCCAACGGCCTTCACCTGTTCGATGAGGCGCGCCCCCTTGGTTCCGGTCGGGGGATCGGTGAACAGCAGCGGCGTGGTGATGCCGA
>JAUMYR010000012.1:19452-33742 GCA_030528545.1 Propionibacteriaceae bacterium | reverse complement strand
GCCCCCTTGGTTCCGGTCGGGGGATCGGTGAACAGCAGCGGCGTGGTGATGCCGATCATCTCCCGGATATGTTCGATGAGGGCCAGGTTCACTTCGTCCAGCATGGTCCCGGAAGAAGAAAGGATCCGCTCGCACAGTTCGGTGCCCCGGGTGGAGTAATAGGCGGCCCTCGAGTAGCGTCCCCGGATGTTGTTGACTAGGTGCTGTTGCCACCCGGGGGCGACCTCGACCTGGGTGATGGGGACCAGGGAGGGTTTGCCGACCAGCACGTGCGAGCACCAGGCCTGCCTCATCTTCACCCTGCGCTGGTAACCGTGTTTCTGGAACTGATCGTGTCTGCTGACGATGAAGGCGTCAGAGGTCGCCATCTTGTACCAGTAACCCGAATAGGGCAATAGGTCCGGCTGATGGATCGCGACCCTCATCGGCGGACCTGCCTCACCAGTGCATACTGCTCAGCGTAGGGCAGCTTCCGGGTCTTGCCGACCGCGGCCGCGAGTTCCTTGATCGCGGTCATCGGGTGATCCCCCTCGGGGGTTTCCGAGGCGTATTGCAGGCAGGCCTTTGCCTTCAGTTCGACCTCCCGTTCGGTCAGTTCCTGGAAGACATTCCATCGTAGGTCAGTCGGGTACAGGGTCAGGTCGTAGACCGCGACGTCGTATACCAAGACGTTCCGGGTGAACCAGTGACTCTCGCTCATCGAGATCCGCGACGCTCTCATCCCGGCCTCGTAGAGAGCGATGTGGTCCTGGTGCAGCGAGGGGAAGGGCAGATACATCTCGTGCGGGCGATAATTGCGCACCTCGGTGTCGATGGCACCCACGAGTTCGGCCATGCGCTCTCCTAAAGCTCCGTCGGGTAAACCGAGGTTGCGGTAGTCCCGCACGCCCAGCACCGCGAGTGCCCTGACCTGCTCCGAGGCCCGCACGGGACCGGAATCGGCGAAGGTCACCACGCGGCATTCGCCCGGATAACGAGCCAGCAGGCCCCCACACCCCATCGACTCATCGTCCATGTGGGGAGACAGGATCAATCGACGCATCATTACTCCTCTCGAGCGTCTACGAGTGCGGCTGCGACCTGACCGTGGGCTTCCTGCGGTTGCCACGCACCAGCGAGAAAACCATCACCACGAGGATCGCGATGACCACCCATCCGGCGATCCGGGCGTACTCGTTGAGCACCGCGACCGCGGGCTCGCCCAGGGACCACCCGAGCCAGAAAAAGCCGAGCATCCATACCAGGCTAGCCAGATAGTCCAGGATCAAGAACCTGCGCAACGACATGCCCGATGCTCCGGCCAGGACGAATACCACCGGCATCAGAGGCAGCGGTAGCGGCACATAGGCCAGGAAGATCCCTAGCCAGCCCATCTTCCCGGCCCAGCGTTCGGCCCTTTCGTAGTTACGCCGGGCCCGCTCCGAACGGCCAGCCCAGACCTCGATCATGCCGCGCCCCCACAGTTTTCCTGCCCACCAGTACACCCAGTCGAACTTGAGGCTGAGGATGGACGCGACCAGCAGCACCCAGGGCCACCAGGGGATCTCTCCGATGCTCGCCCGGGCGGCCGTCGCGGCCACGGAGGCCCGCCCCCCGGTAATCATGGCGAGGATGTCAGGGTGGTCTCCGATCAGCCAGGCCCGCATCGGTAGCAGGATCAAAGACACCACTCCCACCACACCGAACCAGGCCATACACGCCACGTCGGAGCGTGAGGGCTTGTGCCGCCACGGCATGGCGGGGTCGTCCCACCACTCCGCGGGAGTCTCGTCCGAAGCGGTCTTGGTCTGATCGTCGGTCACGAGCAGACTCTACGGGATCGAGACAACTTCAGTCCTCAACCCGATGCCAGACCCGGCGCACCCAGTCCACGGGTATCCCGAGTACCTCGGCACAGTCCTCCACCGAAGCGACGCCCAGGCGCAGCGCCCAGACCGCCTGCTCCACATGGCCGCTGGCCTCGGCGTTGCTCAGCACCGCATTGCCCAACTCTGCGTGGGAGTGGCGCACCAGGTCGACATACCAGTCGGTGTCTTGGCCAAGGTCACAGCGCCAGCTCCAGGGCTGGTCACCGATCCTCGCCCGGACCAGGTGACCCAGTTCGGCGACCGAGGCCGCGATCATAGGCTCCAGACCTTGCATCTCGGCCCGCCAGCCACCCGCCACCTGGGACAGCCTCACCCGCCGGAACCCGGCCCCGGTCCTGGACTCGGGCCGGTCAGTCTCCGGCATGGTCCCGGGCGTACTCGAAGGCGGCCACGGCCCTCTCCAGGTCGGCCCGGGAGTGCCCGGCGGACATCTGGGTGCGGATCCTGGCCTTGCCCCGCGGCACCACAGGGTAGCTGAACGCCCGCACGTAGACGCCGCGGGAGGCGATGAGGTCGGCCATTCGGGCCGCGCGCACCGCGTCCCCGATCATCACCGGGACGATCGGATGATCCGAGACCGGGATGTCGAAACCGCGGGCGGTCATCTCTGAGCGGAACCAGGCGGTGTTCTCGTTCAGCCTGGACAGCAACTCACCGGAGCTGGTCAACAAGTCCAGCACCGCGATGGAGGCAGCCGTGATCGCTGGTGCCAGCGAATTGCTGAACAGGTAGGGCCGGGAACGCTGCCGCAGCAACTCGATGATCTCGACACGGCCGGAGGTGTAGCCACCCGATGCCCCGCCCAGCGCCTTGCCGAGAGTGCCGGTGACGATGTCCACCCGGTCCTGAACCCCGAATCGTTCCGGGGTACCGGCCCCGGTCGGGCCGACGAAACCGACCGCGTGGGAGTCATCCACCATGACCAGCGCGTCATATTTCTCGGCGAGATCGCAGATCTCGTCCAGAGGGGCGACGTAACCGTCCATGGAGAACACCCCATCGGTGGCGATCAGCCGCACCCTGGCATCTTTGGCCGCGATGAGCTGGGCCTCCAGGTCGGCCATGTCCCGGTTGCGATAGCGATAGCGGGACGCTTTCGACAAACGCACCCCGTCGATGATCGAGGCGTGATTGAGTTCATCGGAGATGATGGCGTCCTGTTCCCCGCACAACACCTCGAAAAGACCCCCATTGGCATCAAAACACGACGAGTACAAGATCGTGTCATCGGTGTTCAAGAAGGCCGAGATCGCGGATTCAAGTTCCTTGTGCTGGGTCTGGGTGCCGCAGATGAATCGCACCGAGGCCATGCCGAAACCACACCTGTCAAGGGACTTCTTGGCGGCCTCGATCAGCGCGGGGTGATCGGCCAGGCCGAGGTAGTTGTTGGCACATAGGTTGACCAAGTCCTCACCCGCCACCGTGATATGTGCCGATTGGGGGCTGGCGATAGCTGCCTCGGCCTTGTAGAGACCCGCTTCGCGGATAGCGGAGAGTTCGGCGGCGAGTAGCTCGCGGTTGGTGTACATCACTTGCTCCAATCCATGATGACCTTGCCGCCTTTACCCGCGCGGGCTGTGGCGAAGGCCTGTTTATAGTCGCTGTAGTGGAAGCGGTCGGTAATCACCCCGGAGATGTCGAGACCCGACTCCAGCAGGACGCTCATCGCGTACCAGGTCTCGAAGATCTCCCGGCCGTAGACGCCCTGAATCGTCAGCATCCGGAAGACCACCTTCGTGAAATCCAGCGTGAGCGGGGCCGAAGGAATACCGAGCATCGCGATATTGCCGCCGTGGCGCATGGTGTCGATCATTTCCGACAGCGCTGGCTGGGCCCCCGACATCTCCAGCCCGACATCGAACCCCTCCCGGATTCCGAGCCCTGGCATGGCATCGGCGATCCGGCGCTCGGCGACATTGATCGCGGTATCCACACCGAGCTGTTTGGCCAGGGCCAGCCTTTCGTCCGACAGGTCGGTGATGACGACGTGCCGGGCCCCCGCGTGTTTGGCGACCAGCGCCGCCATGATCCCGATCGGTCCGGCCCCCGAGACCAGGACATCCTCCCCGAGGCAGTCGAATTGCAGCGCGGTGTGCACCGCGTTACCGAAGGGATCGAAGATGGCCGCGACGTCGGGGTCGACCGGTGTGCGGTGTACCCACACGTTCGCAGCGGGCATCGCGATGTACTCGGCGAAGGCTCCATCGACCTGGACGCCGATGCCATGCGTCGAGATGCACAGGTGGCGGTGCCCGGCGAGGCAGGAGCGGCACCGCCCACAGGTGAAGTGACCCTCCGCCGAAACGAACATGCCCTCCTCTAGGTCGACAACGGCCGAGCCGATCTCGACGATGTCGCCGCAGAACTCGTGGCCGACGATGAGCGGGGACTGGATATTGGCCTGAGCCCAGGCGTCCCAGGAGTCGATGTGCAGATCGGTGCCACAGATACCGCTCTTGCGTACCCGGATCAGCACGTCGTTGGGGCCGATTGTGGGGACCGGCACATCGATCAGGTCGAGCCCGGCGGCAGGGGCTGTTTTGACGAGCGCTTTCACGGTTCACAGCGTAGCCGCGAGGCCGGTTCGCCACCGGGAACCGGTGCGCATCGGGCACACTATTGGACGTGAGCGTCAGCGTGTTCGAGTTGTTCAAGATCGGCATCGGACCTTCCAGTTCGCATACGGTGGGGCCGATGAAGGCCGCCGCCACCTTCGCCTCCGCCATCGTCGGCGCCCATCCCCAGGTCACCGGCGTGAGGGCCGAGCTGTTCGGTTCCCTCGGCGCTACCGGGCACGGCCATGGCTCGGAGCAGGCCGTGCTGCTGGGGCTGGAGGGAGCGGACCCGCGCACGGTCGATGTCGTCGCTGCCCCGGTGCGGGCCGAAGAGATCCGTGCCACCGGACGCCTGCGACTGGCGGGGACCCACGAGATCTGTTTCGACGCCGACGACGACCTCGTCCTGCACCGGCACCGCAGCCTGCCCGGACACCCCAACGGGATGCTGTTCACCGCTTTCGCTGGCCGGGACGTGGTGGCCGAGCACACCTTCTATTCGATCGGCGGGGGGTTCGTCCTGGAGGACGACGGTTCTGGCCAGCTGGAACTCAAACCAGACCCGACCCCCGTGCCCTACCCCTTCCGTACCGGGGCCGACCTGGCCCGCGTGGCCTCCGAGCACCGGCTGACCATCCCCGAGCTGATGTATGCCAACGAGTGCGCCCGGCGTCCCGAGGCGGAGGTGAGGGAAGGCCTGGCCGAGATCTGGCGGGTGATGCAGCAATGCGTGCGCGCCGGGTGCCACACCACCGGGGTGCTTCCCGGCGGGTTGCGGGTCCGGCGCCGCGCGGCCCGGCTATACAAGGACCTGAGCCGCAGCACCCACACCGACCCCCTGACCGCGGTGGACTGGCTCACGCTGTGGGCTCTCGCGGTCAATGAGGAGAACGCCGCGGGGGGACGGGTGGTGACGGCGCCCACCAACGGGGCCGCAGGCATCATCCCCGCGACGCTGCACTATGTGATGAAGTTCGTCGAGGGGTGCGACGAACAGACCGTCATCGACTTCTTACTCACCGCGGCCGCGATCGGGGGGATCTTCCAGCAGACCGCCTCCATCTCGGGCGCCGAAGTGGGCTGTCAGGGAGAGGTGGGGACCGCCTGCGCCATGGCCTCGGCCGCGGTCTGCCAGGTATTCGGCGGCAGCGTGGCACAGGTCATCAACGCCGCCGAGATCGGGTTGGAGCACAACCTCGGCCTCACCTGCGACCCGGTCGGCGGGCTCGTCCAGATCCCCTGCATCGAACGCAACGCGGTCGCCTCAGTCAAGGCGGTCACCGCGGCCCGGCTGGCACGGGCGGGCGACGGCCACCAGATCGTCAGCCTCGACCAGGTCGTCAAGACCATGATGCAGACCGGCCACGACATGAAGGTCAAATACAAAGAGACCGCCCGCGGCGGGCTGGCCGTCAACATCGTGGAGTGCTAGCCCCGCCTGCCGGGGGTCGCCTAACGGCCGAGTCGCGGCGGCCTGAAACAGCCCCTCGCCCGGGGTGACCTGTCCGGTGGCCTAGAACATCGGGTCGGTGAAGCGGCGGGAGTACTCGGGGTCGATGGTGAGGATCTTGCGGCGCGCGGTCGCGATCCAGTCAGTCAGTTCGCGCTTCAGCGAGGTGAGGCTGATGCTCGGCCCGGCCAGCTTCTGTTCGGCGTCGAGGCCGCGCTCCTCCAGCACCCGGACCGTCAGGCCCTCAAGCTCGAACTCCGGGCCCACCAGGAACAGCACCCCCGGTGGGAAGGTCAGCTCCATGGCCTGCGGGACCGCCGAGAGGGGGCTGACGTCTCGCGCCGAGAAGCCGGCGATGACCGCGAGCTCCGCCGCCGCGAAACCAGCGGTGGCGACCTCGATCTCGGTGCTGGTCGCGGTGATGCCCCTAGTCTGGAGGTAATCGCCCTCGTTGCGTCCCGCCGGAACGGAGCCCCGGAAGCTGAGCGCCTGCACCGGGGGCAACTCGTCCAGGGCATGCAAGAAGTTCTGCAGGCGCCACTGGGCGTCATGCCCGCCACCGGCGCCAAAGCCCTCACTCATCGCGCAATCCCTCCCTCGACTTGGCTGACAACAGTCCCTTGAACCGGGCACCGCAGCAGGTTCCGCGCTCCGGTTCAGGCAGCACGGTTCCCGGACCGGGGGTCTCACCCGCGAGCGGCCACGACGATACCGCCAGCCAGGTCTCGGTCGTGGCGAGCCCCGTCTGGGCGTCCAGGCGGCTCGCCCACTCGCTCCCGTCCTCGCGCCGCACCGCCCACCGGCGGCCGCCAACGTCGAGCAGCAGTCCGAGCCCGCCCCGGGCCAGGCGGCGCAGCCCCAACACCGCCCCGCGGCGGGGACCCTCGCCCCAGTCCACCACAACGGGGGCGCCGAGACTCAGGTCGAGCGGCCATGAGGCGGCGCCCTTCAGCTCGGCGCGCCGCCGCGACCGGTGGATGCGGGGTTTGGCCGCGGACAAGATCTCGTGGCGCCGCGCGCTCTCGGCGAAGAACTCGGCCCTTTCCTCCTCCGACAACGCTTCGATCCCTTGCGGGTAGCGCTTTCTCCACCAGTCCGGGTCGGTGAGTTCGGCATAGGTGAAACCATCGGCGAACTGGATGCGTCCCGCCCGGGCGTCCCGCTCCCACCGCTCCAGGGCCTGTGCGTCCTGCCGGTCGAGCTCCCGCTCCTCCTCGGGGCTCAGGCACCGCTCCCGCCCCAGGTCCCGGCGCCCATCGCGTCCGTTCATCAATCAACCTCCCTGAGCACCACGTGCAGGACCTCATCCGGGATGCCCGGCAGCTTGATGAACCGCGGATCCCCGATCACGTCGAACAACGTGGAACCCTTGAACAGCACCTCCGATTCGCTGGCCTTCGCCGAGAGCCTCGCGATATCGACCCCCGAAGTACCCTGCACCTCCAGGAACACGGGATTGGGTTTGTAGGGGCTGATGAACCCCTCGGCGACGTGCCGCTGCGTCGAGGTGCTCATAAACGCCGGGTCGGAGAACCGCTCCCCTTTTTCCAGAGCCTTGAACACATCATCGGGGACATTGGTGCCCCGCATGGTCGTGCCCGGCGTGCTGGGTAGGTCGGAGAAGACCTGGTTGACGTTCGAGATCCGCCACGCCGCCTCGGGTGTCGGTGCGTCGGTGCCGCGCAGCGCACCATTGATGACGTCATAACCGGCGTTGGTCGAATAGTCGACCCCCCCGAACGCACCCCGGCGGCTGAGCGTGGGCGCGGCGTCGTGGGTTTCCTCGACCCATCGCAGCACGCGCGGGTCGGTGAGCGCGTCCATCCCCAGGTCCTGCGGCGGACGCGGGACCGCGTCCCAGTCCACCGGCGACTTGGGGCCCGTCGACGGCCCGTCGGCCAGGAACCTGTCGAGCCTGCGCACCTCGTCCGACAGCCCGGCCAGCCGGTTGGCATCGTTCAGGCGGTTGGCCGCGGTGAGGGAGTCGGCCACATCGTCGGCGCGGGCCAGCCCGGCAGCCATCTCGTCGGCGCTTCCCCCGAGCCTGGCCAGCATCGAACCGCCGCGGCTCGCCGCGGTCCCGGTGCCGGCCGTCGCGAGGCCGATGATGATGTCGGGCGCTAGCCTTCCGAGCGCCCGCGCCGGGTCGTCGGCCCAGGTCTCCCAGTCGAGGAGGGCCTTACCCATCTCTTTCCCGAACGCCACCGGGTCGGTGACCAGCGCGTTCCACATCGCCTGGGCGGTCTCTAACTTCAGCTGCTGTTTGGCCGCGAGTTCCTCAATGGTCAGGTCCCCAGTCAGTACCCTGCCGATCTCGATCATCGGCCCCCAGGTGAGCGAGAGCCCCAGCTTGGCCAGGTCGTACAGGGCCTCCCCGGCGCCCAAAAAGAATCCCCCAATGTAGGCCAGCCCGGTCTCGAACCAGTTGCGGGACGCCGGGGCCCCCTCGCAACCCAGCCGCACCGCGGCCGCCGCGTCCTCCGCCGAACGCTGCAGCGCCTGGCATTCCTCCTGAAACCGGGTCACCGCGCCCGCCCGGATCGGTTCCCCCGGGTCAACGAAGGGAACGATCGTCAGGGTGAAGGTACCCGGACCGTTGACCGCCTCCCACTCCGCCTTTTGCCGCTGCCCGGCTCGCACGTCCTCGTCGTAGGCCGCCCTGGCCTCGGTCGTGACCTTCTCGCCCCTGGCATATTCCGAACGGCACCAGTCGGCGATCCGTTGGGCCTGCGCGAGGGCCGAGGCGTAATCGGCCAGCCCGTCGGCGGCGCGGCGGAACCCGCAGCCCGCGACCCGCCAGCGCTCGGGTTCCAGTTCGAAACGCTCCCGGAAGCGGTCGGAGGCCTTGCCCTTCCAGCCCTCGGCGGTGATCCGCGAGACCGAGTCGGCGATGGTGTCGTACTGCGTGGCCCGCTGCCGCATCGTCGCGATCCTGCCCTCGACCGCACCCGGGTCTCCCTTGATGGTGAACTCCGGGGCCCCCACCTGCTGCACGCTCACGGCTGCCCCCCGAGCAACGGTTCGCGGCTCAGCCCCGCGATCGTGGCTTTCACCGCCGCCAGCGCCTGGGCGGCCTGTTCGTCATAGTCGAGATAGGTCATCGCGACCTTGCCGAGCCTTCCCGCGACCTCGGAGATGTCCTCGGTCATGTCGTTGATGCCGCGTTCCCAGCGGTCCTGGAACTCGTCAACGGCCTGCCATACCGTGTCGTTGGCGAGCGCGTCCTGGGTGGGGACGTAATCGGAGACGTCGTTGTCCTTCTTGAGTTGCACCACCTCGGCCGTGGTCTGGGCGGCCTTCACCAAGGCCTCCAGGTCTACCTCGAAGTCGTAATCAGCCACCGGGTCCCTCCTAGTCCATGATCGCGACGTTGCGGATCTCGGCCTCGCGGCCCTTCTCCCTCACCCGGGCGATCGCCGATTCCAGCCCGGACAGCGCCCCGGTGAGCTGGGTGAGGCGGTCGTCAAAGGACGCGACGAACTGCCGCTCCGCCTGGCGGGAACCCGAGCCCTCGAGCCAATCGGCGGTGATTCTCGCGACCGACTCCAGCGTCCCGGGCACCGTGTCGTCGAGCGAAGTCCGCGCGGTGCGGATCGCCGCCTCCAGATTCAGCAGGGCGTCCGAAACGAAAATCAGGGTGTTCCCGCTCACTGGCCACCGCCCAAACTGGCGGCGAACTTGTTGAACTTCGCCCCGACCTCGCGTTCGACGCGGGCCGTCGCCACATCCACCTGGACGAGGGAACGCGCGTAGGCGTCCAGGTCCACCGGCAGCGTCGCCGCCGCCGCGAACCAGCCCTCGACCGCCTCGGCGATCGCCGATGGGCCCTGGCCGCGCAGCCTGGGCAGTTCCGCCGAGAACTGCGAAGCTAGACCCCGCAGCGCGGCCTCCACCTCGGGAGTCCGCGCGGAAACGGTGGAGGCCGCCCGGGCCTGCGCGCCGATCCGCATGCCCATCTCGTTGCCGGACATCACGCCTCCTCTACTACATCTGCGTGCCCATGAGGCTCCGCCGAAGCCTCACCGCAGCGTCGCTAACACTACCCAGATCGACGCGGGCACGTACGGTGTGAGAGAGTAGCCAACGGAAGGTTCGCCTTCTTCCAACCACTACGGATCGTCGGGCACGTACCTGCCCGTGGAAAGGAAAGCGTGGCATGGCCACTGTAACTTTTAACGACACCACCCGTATCTATCCGGGTGCCGACCGCCCCGCGGTCGACAAGTTCAATCTTGAGATCGGCGATGGTGAATTCGTCGTGCTGGTCGGCCCGTCCGGCTGCGGCAAGTCCACCACCTTGCGCATGCTCGCCGGGCTTGAAGAGGTCAACTCCGGCAGCATCCACATCGGCGACCGCGACGTCACCGACCTGCCGCCGAAGGACCGCGACATCGCGATGGTGTTCCAGAACTACGCCCTTTACCCGCACATGACCGTCGCCGACAACATGGGCTTCGCGCTCAAGATGCAGGGTGTGCCGAAGGCCGAACGCCAGGAGCGCGTGCTCAAGGCCGCCAAGCTGCTCGGCCTGGAGGATTTCCTGAACCGCAAGCCGAAGGCTCTCTCCGGTGGCCAGCGCCAGCGCGTCGCCATGGGCCGCGCCATCGTGCGTTCGCCGCAGGTCTTCCTCATGGACGAGCCGCTGTCGAACCTCGACGCCAAGCTGCGCGTTCAGACCCGCACCCAGATCGCCGCGCTGCAGACCAGCCTCGGCGTCACCACCGTCTACGTGACCCACGACCAGGTCGAGGCCATGACGATGGGCGACCGGGTCGCCGTCATGAGCGTGGGCCTGTTGCAGCAGGTCGCTTCCCCGCTGGAGTTGTACGACCGCCCGAAGAACCTCTTCGTCGCGGGCTTCATCGGCTCCCCAGCCATGAACCTCATGGAGGGCAAGGTCGTCGACGGTGGCGTCCAGATCGGTGACTACGTGGTTCCGGTGTCGAGGGAGATCCTCGCCAAGGCCCCGAACGAGAAGACCCTCACCCTGGGTATCCGCCCCGAGGCCTTCTCGCTGTCGCAGAACGAGCAGGGCATCCCCGTCGAGGTCGCCGTCGTCGAGGAACTCGGCGCCGACTCCTACCTCTATGGCACCCTCGCCGGTCTGACGGATGAGCAGAAGCTGACCGCCCAGCAGATCGTCGCCCGGGTCCCCGCGCGGGTGTCCCCGCATCGCGGTACCGCTGTTCGCCTGGTCGCCGACGCCGCTAACGTGCACGTCTTCAGCAACGAGACCACCGAGCGCATCAGCTGATCTCGGCACACTCATCTTGAGCGAGGGGTCCGCTTCGGCGGGCCCCTCGTCGTGTGTTCTAGGCATCCCTACGCAATGCGGCCCGCCGGGTTCGGGCTGGCCGGAGACGCTGACCACCGGCGCCGCTTCGTCTCGGCACGGCCAGGGCTCTATCGCCTATGCTGCTCGGTGTGACCGACCTCACTGCGCTGACGCGCGCTATCCGATCCGGCTTCGACACCGACGCCACCCACGGCGCCGTGGTGCCGCCGGTCTATCTGTCCAGCAATTTCACCTTTGCGGGGCTGGGCGAGCCCCGACCCTATGACTACACCCGCTCCGGCAACCCCACCCGCGACCAGCTCGCCGAAGCACTGGCCGCTCTCGAGGGAGGAGCCGGGGCCACCGTGGTCGCCACGGGTCTGGGCGCGATCACCCTGTGCGTCGCGGCCTTCGTCCCGGTCGGTGGGCGGGTCGTCGCACCCCATGACTGCTATGGCGGAACCTGGCGGCTGTTCCACCGCCTCGCCGGGAAGGGCCGGCTGGAGGTCTGTTTCACCGATTTCAACGATCCCGCCTCCCTGTCCGCGGCCGTGGCGGGCGCCAGCCTGGTCTGGATTGAGACTCCCTCCAATCCCCTGCTGCGGATCACCGACATCGCGGCGGTCACCCGGATGGCCCGGGAGGCCGGGGCGATCAGCGCCGCCGACAACACCTTCTGTTCCCCGCTGCGGCAAAACCCGCTCGCTCTCGGGGCCGATATCGTCATCCACTCGACCACCAAGTTCATCAACGGCCACTCCGACGTGGTCGGTGGCGCCGCGATCGCCGCCACCCCCGAACACCACGAGGAACTGCGTTCCTGGGCGAACGTGCTCGGGCTGACCGGCAGCCCCTTCGACTCCTTCCTGACCCTGCGCGGCCTGCGCAGCCTGGACGCCCGGCTGCGCGTCCACGAGTCCAACGCCGCCGCGGTGATCGAGGTGCTGAACGGCCATGAGGCGGTCTCCTCGGTTCACTATCCCGGCCTGGCTTCGCATCCTGGTCACGAGATCGCCGCCCGCCAGCAGAGCGGTTTCGGTTCGCTGCTGAGCTTCGAGCTGGCTGGCGGCAGGGATGCTGTGGCCCGATTCCTTGATGGGTTGCAGATCTTCGACCTCGCCGAATCGCTTGGCGGCGTGGAGTCCCTCATCGCCCACCCGGCCACCATGACACACGCCTCGATGGCCTCGGATGCTCGCGCGGCGGCAGGTATCAGCGATGGGCTGCTACGGCTCAGCGTCGGTGTCGAGCACTCCGGCGATCTGGTCTGTGTGCTCCGGGAGGCCCTGGGACGCGCGGCCTCCTGAACCCATGGTGGCCAGGCGCGCCTCCGCGACCCGAGCGACCACCGTCCTTCGCCGGGCGGGGGCGGAGTTCACCGAACACACCTACGACTATGTGCCCCATGGCGGGACCGCCGAAGCGGCCCGCCAGCTCCATGTTGACGAGCACGAGGTGGTCAAGACCCTCATCATGGTTGACGACCGGGGGCGCGGCCATGTGGTCCTGATGCACGGCGACCGTCGCGTCTCGCTCAAGGAACTCGCCCGCCAGATTGGGGTCAAGCACGTGGTACCCGCACCGCAGGAGGAGGCTCCCCGGTGGTCGGGATACCAGATCGGGGGCACCTCACCCTTCGGCGCCCGCAAGGCCATGCCGGTGTGGGTCGAGGCCACGATCCTCGGCCTAGAACGGATCTATCTCAACGGTGGCCAGCGCGGATATCTCGTGGGCATCGCCCCAGGCGAACTCGTCCGGATCCTCGGTGCGACCCCCGTGAACGTCACGGCCACCTGACCTGCCCGCCACGGGCGGAACCCGCGCAGTAGACTGCGAAGCGTGCCGCGTTTCCTATCAGCCAAACCTGATGCTGCCCTCATCACACTGCCCTGGCACCTCCCGTTGGCGGAGTGGCCGACGGACCATCTGGTCGCCCTCCCCCGTGGTATCTCGCGTCACGTGGTGCGTTTCATCCAGGTCGGGGACGAGATCATGGCCGCCAAGGAGATCCTCGAAAGCGTCGCCCTCGGCGAGTACCGGCTGCTCACCGAACTGGTGCGCCGCGGCACCCCATCGGTCGAACCGGTCGGCGTCGTCCTGGGGCGTCGGGACGCCCAGGGCGAGCCCCTCGAACCGATCCTGCTCACTCGCCATCTGCCCTTCTCCTTGCCCTACCGCACGCTGTTCCACTCCGGGGTACGCAGCGATACGGTCTCGAGGCTGTTGGACGCCATGGTCGTCCTCATCGCCCGGCTGCACCTGATCGGTTTCCTGTGGGGCGATATCTCACTGTCGAACACGCTGTTCCGGCGCGACGCCGGCGCCTTCGCCGCCTACCTCGTCGACGCTGAGACCGGTGAGATGCACGAGCGCCTCACCGACGGCCAGCGGGCGCACGACATGCAGATCGCCCGGGTCAACCTGTTCGGAGAGTTCAGCGACTTGGAGGCCGGCGGGATGCTCGACCCGTCCCTCGACCCGTTGGCCCTCGTGGAGACCATCGAGGTGCGCTACGAGGAGCTGTGGCGCGAGCTGACTTCTGCGGAGGAGTTCCTGCACTCCGAGTTGCACCGGCTGGAGGGCCGGGTACGGCGCCTCAACGCGCTCGGATTCGACGTCGCCGAGTTCGACATCATGACCAGCCGGGAGGGAGACACCATCCGCATCCAGCCAAAGGTCGTGGACGCCGGGCATCACTCCCGGCGCCTGCTGCGGCTCACCGGCCTCGACACCGAAGAGAACCAGGCCAGGCGGCTGCTCAACGACCTGGACACCTACCGGGCGGCGACCGGGCAGCGCGACATCCCTGAGGCCGTGGTCGCTCACAAGTGGCTGACCGATGTGTTCGAGCCGGTGGTCGGGGTGATCCCGCCTGAGATGCGCGGCAAGCGTGAAGCCGCCCAGTTCTTCCACGAGGTGCTGGACTACCGCTGGTACCAGGCACAACGCGAGGAACGCGACGTTCCGATCGTCGAGGCCGCCCACGGTTATGTCCGCGACGTGCTCGCTAACCTTCCAGACGAGGCTGCTTCCACCTTCGCTCCCCCAGACGAGCGCCAACTGGTCAACCCCTACGACCCCTCCCAGGGGTTCGTCGAGGATGGCGACGAGGACGCCCCCTACGATCCCTGGGAAGACGCCG